>NZ_JBNNXT010000061.1:0-24982 GCF_052873815.1 Photobacterium sp. DNB23_23_1
CGAAGCCTCAGTCGAAAGACTGAGGCTTTTTTGTATGCGTTGAGTTAGGTGTTCGCCCTTCGGTCGAATGAGTCCCGGTCGTGTGCGTCCCTGGTTGAATGCGAGCCCAGCCCTCCGCCACTACAGTTAAGCCTTGGATTAGGTGTCCCCCGACGAAATGCTGTGTATAGAGAGGAGAAAGGCGTGAAGCTAGCTGTTATTTGTTAGATAACACCCTATTGGTTTTCACTTCGAATCAGCGGGATAGGCGCGTGGATTCCTGCTGGTGGAACGTCATGAAGCTCCGCTCCGCCAGTTACACGGTTTTGGTATACACGTAATGATTGCTCGCTGTTAGTCGTGTCCTATAACGAAAGCCACAATATGTGCCACATTGGCCGTTGTTATTACCGGCTGGCCGTATTGAAGCATTACTATGCTGCTAAGAACCAAGTATTATTGCAGTTGGTCGGTCGATCTCCTTTACACCACATCAGGCATGAATGTTAAATTTTGATCCTATAAGCTATCGAAATGGGTTCGAATATTGTGTATCCTCCTTTTTTGAACGTTGTTTTATTTGGTGTGGGTTGGTTACATGTTAAAAATCGTGTTGGTTGAAGATGATGAAAAGTTGTGTGAGCTTCTGGCAAATTACCTTCGGCAACAGCAGTTTGAAGTGATCACAGTGCATGATGGGCTTCAAGCTCCCGATGTGATTATCAGCCACCAACCCGATCTCGTGGTATTGGATCTCATGCTGCCAGGCATGGATGGGTTGAGTATCTGCCGTAAGATCCGTGGCAAGATACAGAGTAAAATTATGATCCTGACCGCCAGCGATGATGATATTGACCATGTCGCCGGGCTGGAAGTGGGGGGCGATGATTTCGTTAATAAGCCAATCAAGCCACGTGTACTGCTGGCAAGGATTCGAATGTTGCTGCGTCGCCAGATAAATGGCGGAACGTTGGGGACTGATGAGCAGAGCCAAAACCAACAGACGGCGTCCGATGAACAAGAGCAGCGTTACGGTAAACTATCAATCAATCATCGCAGCCGTAATTGCGAAATGGATGGTGAAACCGTATGCCTGACAGACAGTGAATTCAACTTACTGTGGTTGCTTGCAAGCCACCCCGACGAAGTACTGACGCGTGAGTTTTTGGTTATGGAAACGCGTGGAATCAAATATGATGGCTTAGATCGCACCATCGATAATAAAATTGTTACTCTGCGCAAAAAGCTGGGCGACAATCCGTCTCTACCAAGGAAGATTATTACAGTACGCGGCAAAGGGTACTTGTTTGTGCCTGATCGCTGGTAGGCTGAGTCCATGAAGCGTCTTTATTTAGAGTTTTTTATTGGTCTATGTGGTTTGTTCTTCCTTTGCATTTTGGTCTTTTCTTTTGTGACCCAGGAGCTAACGACAAACTACGAAGCAGAGCTGGAAATAAGTCATGTTTCTAGTGTTATGCAGATTTTGAATGATGTTGCTGCGCAGCGAGGCCAAGAACAAGCCGATAAGCTCCTGGCAGGCTATGCCGAACAAAGTCATTTAACCTATCAGCCTTATAGCTGGGATCTGCTTGGTTTCACACAGGCCGAACACGATAAGCTCAGCCGGCGCGGCGCTTTGTTTGAAGATGAAAACCAATATTGGGTTGTATACGGCGATCAGAAAAAGGTGTATTTTCTTCAGCCTGATACTGAGCAAGATCTATGGCAGATGTTGGATCTGGAGGTCAAATTGCTATGGGTGTCTTTTTTCGCCACGTTTGCGCTTTACAGTGCCATTATGCTGAAGATCTTGTCCAGCCGGTTTAGGAAGTTGGAAAAAGCCACAATGGCTTTTTCTGATGGTGACTTCAAAGTCAGGGCCTCTGAAAAAGCGGGAGACCGTGTTGGCCGTCTCAATGCCCGTTTTAACCAGATGGCGGATAAGATTTCCGAGTTGATCCAGAGTCACAAACACCTGACCAATGCCATTGCCCATGAGCTCAGAACACCACTTTTCAGGATGCAATGTCAACTTGATTTATTGGAAGAGTCCGCACTGGATACAGGACAAAAAAACACACTTGCTGGGCTTTATGAAGATGTCGATGAACTTGAATCTCTGATTGAAGAGCTGCTGTATTTTGCCAAGATGGAACGCTCTGGCGTGACATTACAATTGCAACAACGGGATGTGTCCGAAGTATTACAACACACGCTTGTTCATTGCCAAAAGGACACCGTTAAGCAACTGATCTTGGATTGCCCCAAACATTGTGTCTTTGATGTTGATGCCCATCACTTAGAGCGTGCGGTATCTAATATTATCCGCAATGCTTTTCGGTATGCTGAACAGTGCATTGTTGTCAAAGCATTTTGCCAAGACAGTGTATTGACGATTCAGGTGGACGATGATGGCTGCGGTATACCTTCGGGTGAAAGAGAAAATGTATTGAAGCCTTTCTATCGGGTTGGGACGTCGAGAGACAGACAGTCTGGTGGTCATGGCTTAGGCTTGGCGATTGTGGCCCAGGTGGTAGCGCTGCATCAGGGAGAGCTACAGATAAGTGAAAGTGACAGCGGCGGAGCAAGGTTTATTATCCGCTTGCCGCAAGCACGGGCTTCCTGCCTATAACCCTTTTAACTTGTGAGGGCAAAGAGGCTACTGAGCAACAGGGCATTACGGCTGAGGCTGACCGCACTGTAGGCAATAAATACCTTGTGCGCATTGAGCCCAAACAGGGTTTTATCAGCCCATATACAGATAAGACTAAATGCAAAAGGTGCCAACCCAAATACGCGAGGTGGGTCATTATTTGATTGGGGCTTGAAGTCATTAGCGCATTCCCTATTAAAGCATAGTTGAAGAAAATGCAGTTCAGATTATCTGATTTAGTCAGGAATTATGGTGTTGCCTTGCTTTGATACCGTCGGATCACTTGGCTCCATAGCGGGACATAGAAATGGCAAATGCGGTAGAACAGATAACCGGTTGCCGAAAGTCCTGATAAATATGCACTGAGGTGGAGGGAAAGGCCAGCGGCTAGGCCGATGAACATTACGATGAGTGAAAGAAAAATTGAACGCCAGACATTTTCGACCAGATAGGTGGACCATTGCCTGAAATTGGTATCCCTTAGCTTAAAGCGTAAAAACAGCAGGACAGCGAGATACAATGCAGGGATCAAACTCATTAATGGCACTGGCCAACCATGGTATAGGGTAAAACCGACTAGCAGCTTTCCTGAAACAGTATAGGTGAGTGCCAGAGAGTGAATAAATTCAAACGGCAACAGGCTTGCAACAGTGAATAAGCAAAGACCGACAGCGTAAACGACTGAGCCAGAAAATAAGATGAAATAGACCGGTAAGCCAATGGCGAGGTGTGCTAAAGGCCCAAGTGTCATTGCATGCATTAGCCATTTTAGCCAAGAAGCATTCTTTTCCATAACCACCTCCATATGCTTTCATAGGATTGGACAGGCAGCTCCATCATCTAATGAATGAGCGAGCATTGCAATCATGTGTGTATTCTTATTTGATGAAAATCATGAAGTTCGCTATATGGAGAGATCTACACAACCGTTATGGCCAATTGTGAATATTGTGTTGTTAATGCATGGCATGAAGGCCTGAGAAGCATTACTATATCCCCGTTAAGATTACCGTTAAGATTACCGTTAAGATTACCGTTAAGATTACCGTTAAGATTACCGTTAAGATTACCGTTGAGATTAAAAATGAGAAAGCTTTCTCTTACTTCATGCGCTTTCGCTTTATTGTCATCCTGGCCTGTACTTTCGTCGACTTTGCCGGCTCCAGTTGCCTTTCAGGCAGTACCTGAAATCATGGTGCAATTTGAAGATGCAGTTGAATACCGTAAGAAAGCCGTTACCTTAGGGCGCCTACCGCATAAAGTTGAAATGGGAAAAGCATTCCCGACTTACGTTTCCGACGATGATGGAAAGCCCGTATTGGAAACAGAGAATACGGTAACCAATGAGGTCGTTATTGCCCGTAATCCATCACCTGTTGTTGGTGCGGTTTATAATGAGTGGCTAGTGCCGACAGAAGTGTGGATGACTACGTATGGTGAACTGCCTATGTTCGATACCTTTATGCCCTTTAAGCGGGTCAAAAGTATTAAGGCGATCCCTATTACTGACGATATCTTGAGCCTACTCGGTAGCTTTGATGGTGAAACCGCCGTTATTGAAGTGGATTGGAACGACGCAGGGATGAAAGTTTACAGAGAAGGATACCTGACCGATGGCGGTTACGGTATTGCACCGGAAGAAATGCAGCAAACCTATGAGAAAGTAGAACAATAAACCAGTAAATTCGCCTTTCGGGTGGCAATCAATGCACCCACTTCGTTGCTGACTCACCAAGGAGGTGATTGTTAGTTCGTAGACACTTCCTACGAATACAGTTTTACTATTATCTATAGGAGCAGTACCTGCCACCGCTATATGATTGCCAATACAGCTTGCACATGAGAAGCCAATAGGCTCCTCAAGGTGAGAGCCTGAACTTACTAACTTTCGCTAAGAAATATATCAATGTAAGAAATAATAAGGCCGTAAAGAGAGCTAGTGCGTCTGCATACAAAAAAGCGATTAAACTACATGATATTGTTAGAATGAATGATATTTTATACCCTAATTCGATAATATAAGCTGCGATAATCACAAGCAATGTAGCAAAGTAATAGAGTTCATCAATATAGTCGGTTGTCTGGAACTCATCACCATAAAAATTACCCGCCAAATTTGCCATCAAGAATTGAAAAAATGCAAGCAGTGCATATCCAGATGCCACAAATCGAAAATATAGTGATTTTTCACGTGATATCAAACTTTCTCTTCTCATATCGAACATTAATTTAGAATGTGATTTTCGCACCGGCAACTGATTAATGACATAGCCTTGTTACGCGCGTGTTCAAGGCATACCCACGCAGCCATCCATCGATGCTATAGAACCCAACCAACATAATATATTGGGATAGTTGTCAAGACTGAAACCACCTTCGTCAGCGACATGGGTATAAGCATACAGTGCGATATCAGCGATAGAAATACTACCACCAACTAAGAATTTTGATTTTGACAGCTGTAGTTCCATGATTTGTAGAGCTTTATGACCACCTGATTGTAGCGACTTATATTCTTCTAGGCGGTGCTCTGGCATACCTTGACACTTCTGGATAAAACGTGCCACAGCAATATAAGGCTCATGTGAGTATTGTTCAAAGAAAAGCCATTCGTACACTTTTGCTCTTTGATAACTGTCTTTAGGTAGATAAGGCGTATTTTTTGCAAAATATTCTAATATTGCATTGGACTCACAAAGCACTCGACCGTCATTTAAAACGACTGTTGGGATTTTACCATTAGGATTGAGAGCCAAGAATTCTGTTGTTTTAGTCTCGTTATCTGAAATATTGACGTGTTTCCACTGGTGTTCAATACCAAGGAATGACAATAGTAATTTTATCTTTAAGCAGTTACCTGCTGCATTGCCTTGAATAGTTGCTTCTTAGCCATAAAATCGCTTATTTATCTTTCTGGAAATATATTATATGGCGTTTATTTTCCCAGCAAGATATATTTATAAAGGTTAGGAAGGAGTAGGCAGATGGTAAAGCAAGAGACTGTTTCTAATATATTGAAAAGTATAAAAGAAAATTGGCCTGAATCGTTTGAACAATACTCACCGCCGATTTTACGTATTCACCGTATTCATGATTATCTACAGCAAGACTTGGTAAAAGTGATTGATCAATACCAGTTGCAAAGTGCCGATTTCGGCGTACTGGCCTCCTTGAGGCGGGCTGGCGCGCCGTTTTGCTTGTCACCAACAGAGCTGTACAGTTCGATGTTGCTAAGCTCTGGTGGCTTAACCAAAGTGCTTACCCGGGTGACCAAAGCTGGTTTGGTTGATCGGGTTGATAATCCCAAGGATAAACGCAGCAAATTGGTGCAATTAACACTAGAGGGTAAAGTGCTGATCGATGACATCATTCGTGAGCTACATGATAGCAACCAAGATAGATTGAAGGTGTTATCGGAGGAAGAGCAACAACAGCTTGATGGGTTATTGGCCAAAATGCTAACAGCGTGGGAGTAGGGCGTTAGTGTTTGCGGTATCCGCTAAGCTTTGTATACTGCCAGCAACGCACATTTAGCTAAGATATTTTTATGATTATTTTCACGACAAACTTTGGTGATATCGAAATTGAACTGGATTTCGATAAAGCGCCGGTTAGCTCAAAGAACTTCCTGCAATACTGCAAGGATGGCTTCTACGAAGGGACTATTTTCCACCGTGTCATCGACGGTTTTATGATCCAAGGTGGAGGTCACCTCCCTGGCATGAAGGAAAAGCCGACCCGTGATCCGATTGTAAATGAAGCCAACCGTGGTTTAAAAAATAAAGTCGGTACCATTGCCATGGCCCGTACTGATGCACCCCATTCGGCGACAGCGCAGTTTTTCATTAACCTGGAAGACAATGACTTTCTTGATTTCACGTCAACCACCAATCAAGGTTGGGGCTATGCCGTATTTGGTAAAGTCACTGCCGGCATGATGGTGGTGAACAATATTGGTAAGGCTCTGACCATGACCCGCTTTGGTCACGAAGATGTGCCACTGGACGACATCATTATCGAGAAAGTGACGATCAAAGAGTCATAATCAAAAGTTAATATGAATAAGGAAGCCACCTTTGCAGGTGGTTTTTTTTTGCACGAAATTTCAATTGTTCAAACTACTTATAATTCTGAATGTCATGTTTTTCCCCTTTCATATGGATTGTTACCATTCTTTATTAAATTATTTTTAATTTTTAACGTTGATTTAAATGAATTAACTTTAAAGAACGAGCTTGATTGGCAATAAATTTTTTTACTAATCATTCCTATATTGTTTGAAAAACATACTGAGAAAAAAAAGTGTGGTCTAGGTCAAGTATTTCAATGTGGATCTCTGTTTTTATTATCCTCAGAGAAGGGGAATATACCGATTATGATTGTTAGTCGTTTAATAACGGTTAACCCTTTAAATTAATTTGGTAATTATATTAGGTGACTTTAATTATGCGAGAATTAACAGTAGAGCCTCTCACTAAAGAGGCATTTGCCCCTTTTGGTGATGTGATTGAAACGGATAACTCCGAATTTTTCTATATCAATGATCGCTCAGGTCAGCGTTTTCATGCTCTTGGAGCTATTGATGTGTCAGATACTGCTGCCCCGTTGATTAGTATTGTTCGAGCCGCTGGCTTTGATAACAGCCTCTCATTCGACTTATTGGAAAAGCACCCTAAAGGAAGTCAGGCTTTCTTTCCATTAAACGGTGAGCGATTTATAGTTATTGTTGCTCAGGGTGATGACAATATTGAAGAGTCGACATTACGTGCATTTATCACAAACGGAAATCAAGGCGTAAATTACCACCGTAATGTCTGGCATTATTTACTGTTTGCAAAAAATAAAGAAACAGACTTTCTAACGATTGACCGAGCGGGTGAAGATAATTGTATTGTTAAAAAATTATCTGCCAATTATACCATCAGCTTTTAAATATTTTTAATTTAATTAAATCCTATTTGGTTAGGGTGACAAAACTTATCCTATCTTTAGGTGGAGAAAAATTATGGCAAGAATGCGAGCAATAGAAGCGGCAGTATTAATTCTTAAAAAAGAAGGTGTGGATACTGCATTTGGTGTCCCAGGTGCCGCGATTAACCCTATGTATGCAGCTCTGAAGAAGATAGGAGGCATTGACCATGTGCTAGCACGACATGTTGAAGGTGCTTCTCATATGGCTGAAGGTTATACCCGCACAGCACCGGGTAATATTGGTCTGTGTATTGGTACGTCTGGCCCGGCGGGTACCGATATGATCACCGGTCTTTATTCAGCGTCTGCAGACTCGATTCCCATTCTCTGCATTACTGGCCAGGCACCTGTTGCGAAGCTACATAAAGAAGACTTTCAGGCGGTTGATATCGAAGCAATTGCCAAACCTGTAACGAAAATGGCGGTAACAATTCGAGAAGCTGGCCAGATGCCAGGGACTTTCCAAAAGGCGTTTTATGAAATGCGTTCTGGCCGCCCTGGTCCAGTACTGTTGGATTTGCCGATTGATGTACAGATGACTGAGATTGAGTTTGATATTGATCTCTATGAGCCAATGACTCCTTCAAAAACATCGGCGACAAAAGATCAAGCTAAGAAAGCGCTAGAAATGCTGAACCAGGCTGACAAACCTGTTTTGGTCGCTGGTGGCGGGATCATTAATGCTGACGCCTCTGAACTTCTGCGTGAATTTGCTGAATTGGTGAATGTGCCTGTTATCCAAACATTGCGCGGGTGGGGAACATTATCTGATGAGCATCCTTTGATGACCGGCAGAATGGGGTGTCAGGCTAACCATCGCTACGGAAATGCCACTTACCTTGAGTCAGATTTTGTGTTTGGCATCGGCAATCGCTGGGCTAACCGTCATACAGGGGATCTGAATACTTACACCGAAGGACGCAAGTTTATTCATGTTGATATCGAGCCAACTCAAATTGGCCGCGTCTTCTCGCCAGATCTAGGTATTGCTTCCGATGCTCACGATGCATTATCGGTCTTTATCGAAGTGGCCCGAGAAATGAAGGCCACCGGTGATCTGAAAGATAGGAGTGAATGGGTCGCTAGTTGTGCTGAACGTAAGCGTACGATGTTACGACGTGAAGATTTTGATTGTACCCCGGTTAAGCCACAGCGCATTTACCATGAAATGAATAAAGCATTCGGTCCCGATACAAGGTATGTGTCTACGATCGGATTGGCACAAATTGCAGCTAATCAGTTCCTGCATGTTCATCAACCAAGGCACTGGATCAATGCTTGTCAGGCAGGTCCGTTAGGTTGGACGATGCCTGCAGCACTTGGGGTGGTAAAAGCAGACCCGTCTAAGCCTGTAGTCGCCATTTCTGGTGACTATGACTTCCAGTTCCTCATTGAAGAGCTCGCGGTAGGTGCCCAGTTCAAACTGCCGTATATCCATGTGCTTATTAACAATGCGTATTTAGGTCTTATTCGTCAGGCTCAGCGAGCCTTTGATATTGATTATTGCGTTCAGCTTTCTTTTGAAAACCAGAATGCCCCGGAATTGAAAGAATATGGTGTCGATCACAAGCGCGTCGTTGAAGGACTTGGTTGTAAGGCTATTCGTGTGGATCAGCCTCAAGACATCGGCCCTGCGTTAGAGCAGGCGAAAGAATGGCTGCAGAAGTACAAAGTGCCTGTTGTGGTTGAGGTATTGACCGAGCGCGTCACCAACATTGCGATGGGGCCAGACATTGACAAGGTGATGGAATTTGAAGAAACCGTCGACCTGTAAGCTTTTCTAGCGAAGACATACCCATCAATTTTGATCATTTATTTCGAATTTGCTGTGGCTGGAATGCCACAGCACCTAGGAGCATGAATTATGCCAAAACTCGCAGCGAACCTGTCAATGCTTTTCACTGAGCTTGATTTTATGGACCGTTTTCAAGCCGCCTCAGAGGCGGGTTTCCGTGGTGTTGAATACCTGTTCCCTTACGACTTCCCTGCCAATGAAATTGCCGCGAAGCTGGAAGCTAATGGCTTGCAGCAGGTACTTTTTAATTTGCCAGCCGGAGATTGGGCTGCCGGTGAGCGTGGCATTGCGTGCCATCCTGACCGAGTTGAAGAGTTTCGCTTGGGTGTCCCCAAGGCAATTGAGTATGCAAAAGCGTTAGGCTGCAGCCAGGTAAACTGCCTGGTCGGTATTAAACCGGATCATGTCACCGATGATGATGCTTACCGGGTACTTGTTGATAATTTGCGGTTTGCCAATGAACAGCTAGAGGCTGCAGGCATCGCTTTTGTTATTGAAGCTATCAACACCCGTGATATTCCCGGTTTCTTTGTATCCAATACTCGGATGGCCCTTGGCCTACTGGAAGATGTCGGCTCTGACAATATCCGTTACCAATATGACATCTACCACATGCAAATCATGGAAGGGGATATCGCTCGTACGCTGGAAACGAACCTAGGCCAAATTGGCCATGTTCAGTTGGCCGATAATCCAGGGCGTCATGAGCCAGGTACGGGTGAGCTTAATTACCCATTCTTGCTGGCTCATCTCGACAATATTGGTTACAGCGGCTGGGTTGGGTGTGAATACGTGCCTGCAAACGGTACTCAGGCGGGTTTGACTTGGCTTAAAGAATTTAATTTAGTTTAAGGAAGGGAGAGAATCGGATGAAAAATATTGGATTTATTGGTACGGGGATCATGGGTAAGCCAATGGCAAAAAATCTGCAGGACGCAGGTTATACCTTGTACTTCTCTGAGCACTTTGAGCCTGCACCCGCTGAATTGCTGGGGGAGAAAGGTTTTGCGTGCCCGACACCAGCGGCTGTAGCAGAAGCTGCCGAGGTGATCATTACAATGGTGCCGGATACCCCTCAGGTTGAAGATGTTCTGTTCTCTGACATTGGTATCGCCAAAGGGTTGGCCGCCGGTAAAGTTGTGGTAGATATGAGCTCTATCTCGCCAATGGCAACGAAAGAGTTTGCCCAGAAAGTTGAAGCTCTTGGTGCATGGTATGTCGATGCGCCAGTGTCTGGTGGTGAAGTGGGCGCAAAAGCGGGCACGTTATCTATTATGGCCGGTGGTCGAGATGATATCTTTGAACAAGTTAAGCCGCTGTTGGAAGTGATGGGACAGAACATCACCCTTGTTGGTGGTAACGGGGATGGCCAGACTTGTAAGGTTGCCAACCAGATCATTGTCGCTTTGAATATTGAAGCTGTCGGTGAAGCACTATTGTTTGCTTCAAAAGCTGGCGCGAACCCAGCTAAGATCCGTGAGGCATTAATGGGCGGTTTTGCGTCTTCGAAAATTCTCGAGGTGCATGGTGAGCGTATGGTCAAAGGGACATTTGACCCAGGCTTCCGTATCCAGCTGCATCAAAAAGATCTTAATCTTGCCCTTACAGGTGCGCGTGAGCTGCAATTGAACTTACCCAACACGGCTACCGCACAGGAGTTGTTTAATACCTGCGCCGCGCTCGATGGAAGTGGATGGGATCACTCTGCAATGATCAAAGCGCTTGAGCATATGAGTAATCACTCTATCCGAGACTAACCAAACCAGCGGGCACCTCGGTGCCCGCTGTGGTTTTTGCTGGTGTGTTTAGAAAAGGAGATGGTGGATGAAAATAGTCATTGCCCCTGATTCATTCAAGGAAAGTTTAAGTGCGGCCGAAGTGTGCCGGGCGATAAAAAAAGGCATCACCCAACGTTTACCATCCAGTGAGGTGGTATGTGTGCCTATGGCTGATGGTGGGGAAGGCACGTTGGATGCATTAGTCGATGCGACAAATGGGCATCGTCATACGGTGAAGGTGATGGGGCCATTACCGGATATGCAGGTAGAGGCTCAGTTCGGTATGCTGGGTGACGGTGAGACGGCCGTGATTGAAATGGCAAGAGCCTCGGGGATAGAGTTACTCACCTCAGATCAGCGGGATCCTCGTTTAACAACCAGCTACGGGACCGGTCAATTGATTTCAGCGGCGCTAGATGTCGGAGCAAAACGGTTGATTGTCGCTATTGGTGGTAGTGCAACTAACGATGGCGGAGCTGGGATGATGCAGGCGCTTGGTGTTAGGTTTCTCGATAAGTACCGCTATCCCATTGGCCATGGCGGTGCTCAGTTATCGCGCATCGCAGACATTGATATGGAAGGCTTGGATCCTCGACTTGCTGGCGTTGAGGTTATTGCGGCATGTGATGTTGATAATCCATTGATTGGAGTTCGCGGTGCTTCTGCCATTTTTGGCCCACAAAAGGGTGCCACCCCTGATGTTGTTGAGCAACTGGATCTGGCATTGGCTCGATATGCAGGTTGTATTGATGAAAAGTTAGGTTGTCAGGTGGTTAATGTGCCCGGAGCTGGTGCTGCTGGGGGAATGGGTGCTGGTTTGTTGGCATTCATGCAAGCAGAGTTGAAACCCGGGATTACCATTGTGTCGGACACGGTTTCACTGGCTGAAAAATTGCGAGGGGCCGACTGGGTTATCACCGGAGAAGGACGAGTGGATGGGCAAACATTGGGCGGTAAGACACCGGCAGGCGTTGCAAAGTTAGCGCAATCAATGGGTATCCCGACCATTGCTTTGGCGGGGTCATTGGGCGATGGCTGTGATGCATTACGCCAAGTGGGCATCGTGGCATGTTTCTCGATTTTGTCTAAACCGTGCACCTTATCCCAAGCCCTTGCTGGTGGTGCTGAAAACCTAACGTTAACAGCCTTTCAAGTGGCAGGAATGATGGAAAATCAGACTCATTAGTTGAACCGACGGTAAGGCAAAAAACGTAGCGACTAAATAACAGCGTGCCACCTTACGGTGGCACTGTTTTATTTCAACCTGATAGCAGGCATGGTTGGGATCAGTAATATTCCATTGCTGTGGCGACTGATGCACCAAGGTGTATTTGGGCTTTATTTTTATGCAGTACGGCTTCAAGTGCTGCGAGTGTATGAAGCACAGCTTCTTGGCGGGCGTTATATCCCATCGTACCGATACGCCATATTTTGCCTTGAAGTGGGCCAAATGACGTCCCGATTTCAATACCGAATCGAGTTAATAGCTCTCGACGAACTTTTTCGCCATCAACTCTATCAGGGATAAATACACCAACGACATTATTCATCTTGTAGTCTTGATCGCCAAATAGTTGTAAGCCCATGGCTTGCAGACCGGCCGCCATGGCACCTCCCGCTTGCTTATGGCGTGCAATGACATTCGCTGGACCTTGTTCTAGGTAGATTCTTGCACATTCTCGTGCGGCGTACAGCATCGAGGTGGCTTCGGTATGGTGGTTCAGCCTTTCTTCGCCCCAATAGTCGAGGATCATCGGTAAATCAAAGTAGTTGGATTGGATCATCGCTTCCTCACCATCAATATGGTGATTATCACGGATCCCTTTTTCAACATGTTTACGGCGATTGATCTGCTCGACAAATTTAGGGCTCAGGGTCAGTGGTGCGCTGCCTGATGGGCCACCCAAGCACTTTTGAAGGCCGACGGAAACGGCGTCAAGGTGCCAGTCATCAACCAATAGATCATTACCGGCCACAGAAGCCGTGGCGTCACAATAGAACAGCACATCATGACGTTTACAAATTTCACCGATTTCAGCCAGTGGCTGATTCATTGTTGTTGACGTATCGCCTTGAACAGTGGCCAGTAATTTAGGTTTGTCACGTTTGATGGCGTCCTCGACTTGCTGAGGATCACAGATCTTACCCCACTCAACATCAATGGTGGTGATTTCGGCACCGGTGCGCTGGGCTATTTCGCACAGTAAGTGGCCAAAGCGACCAATTACTGGGATCAAAACTTTGTCGCCGGGCTGAAGAATAGACACCAATACCGCTTCAATACCTGCCCTTGCCGTACCATCAATGAGTAACGTTTCAGGGTTTTGGGTATGAAATACTTGGCGGTACAGCTGTTGGGTTTGACGCATGTATTCTGTCATCGCCGGATCATACTGGCCGATGAGTTGGCTGGATATAGCTTGATAGACACGAGGGTAGGCGTTGATTGGACCTGGCCCCATCAGCAAGCGCTGTGGTGGATTGAGGGTTTCAAACAGTTCATTGTTAATCGTCATTGATTGCGGGCTCCTTTATCTTATTCTTCCAGCTCTATTATGCGACAGTTAAATGTTTTGCTCCGTCGCATGGTGGCGGCACTTAACCTGAGGATATATGGATTAATGCTATGAGATCATTGATATGAGTGGAAGAATTGTTTTTCTATAAAAAGTTTTGATAATCAAATTATGATTAAAAAAAAGGAAGCGCAAGATTGGACCGGCGCTTCCAAAGGCGATGTTACGCGTAGTGTTTAGCAGTGATGGAGGTTTATAATGAAATATCTCGGTTACAGTCTTTGGAGTAGATATAGCTGAGCGGCTCACCTCTTCCTGTTGCGTAGCAGGCTTGGGGAACGTAGGCTGCCATGAAGAGGTAATCGCCTTTTTTCACCGGGATCCAATTGTTGTCTAGGTTATAGACACCTTCACCGCTGAGAATATAAGCACCATGCTCCTGAACATGTGTCTCGATATAGCCATGGCAAGCTCCTGGCTCAAAAGTCAGTACATGAAAGTTCATGTCGAAACCTAAATCTTTCGGGAGCAAGTCCTCGACAATGACATTCTCCATGCCTTCATAGTGGATTTTCTCTAGATTATCACGGTGGTTAACGATTAGGTGAGGCTGGTAACCTGCGATAGGTTGGTATTTTCGCTTATACAAGAAGGCCTGGCTATCTTCGCCTTGGTTGGCATTCTCGATGAATAACAGTGCTCCCGGAGGACAGTAAATATAGCCACCTGCGGTGAGTGTATGGCTTTGACCATCAGCTTCGACAGCAACTTGTCCGGACATGACATAGAAAAAAGTTTCAATTTCTTCTCCACCAAATCCGCTACGATTGTTGCCGCCATCATGAAGGGTTACTAGATAATCAATAAAACTGGCACCTAGTTGTGGTGATGACAGGATAGTTAGGTCGCAATTTTCAAAGCCAGGTAGAATATTTTTAACTAACCCGTCAGGAGGAAGAATTGCAAAGTTGTTCTTTTTAATTACTGCGCGTGTTGCCAGTAAATCATTTATGTATCCAGTATTGTTGTTTAAGTATCCCATCTTGTACCTCGAATCTATCACCTAAAAAAACGGGCCCGGAAGGAAGTTTTATGGGCCCTATTACCAGAAGCTGTGTTGGTCAATAAATATTAACCCAATAAGAGAGTAAAAGTGTGATCAAGGTAACTCAATTTCCACTTAAAGGTATAATTGTATGCTGATGTCAGAATTAAATAAAAATGTTTGATAAAGAAGTAAATCACAAATATAGACTAGACATAAAATAGAGTCGTTAATATTTTAAATGTACAAAGTTAAATATGATTTTGTGTATTTATCATCCCGCAGGGTAAATATTAAATAGGTGTGTCATGAATAAAAAAAGAATTGTTATTGCGTTGGGCGGTAATGCCATGCTCAAACGTGGTGAAGTGTTATCGGCAGAAAACCAACAACATAATATAGACAAGGCAGCTGTACTCATTAAGCAACTTGATCAAGATTATGATGTCACCATCGTGCATGGCAACGGGCCACAAGTTGGTTTACTGGCGCTACAGAATTCGGCCTACAACGAGGTGCCGGCTTATCCACTTGATAATTTAGTGGCTCAAACGCAAGGTATGTTGGGTTATATGCTCATGCACTCATTAACAGAACAAGGCATGAGTGATGTATCTTGCCTGTTAACCCGGGTTGAAGTGTCAGCATCCGACCCTACTTTTGCTGCTCCAACCAAATATATTGGGCCGGTATATTCGCCACAAGACAGGACTAAACTAGAAAAACAACATGGATGGAAAATGAAACCAGATGGCCAATATATCCGTCGCGTGGTTGCTTCACCAAAACCTGTTCAAGTTATTGAAGCTGATACAATTGTAAGCCTTTTAGACCAGGGAAAAACAGTGGTATGCTGCGGCGGCGGTGGGGTGCCCGTGGTGCAACAGGACGTTGGGTTCCGTGGTGTAGAAGCGGTGATAGATAAAGACGCTGTCGCTGCAATGCTTGCCGAGCAAATTGGTGCTGATTACTTGATGATCCTTACCGATGCGGATGCCGTTTATCAAGATTGGGGTACGCCTAACCAAAAAGCACTAAGGGATGTCACTGTTAGCCAGATGCGTCCTTTTGCGGCACCTGATGGTGCAATGGGACCGAAAGCAGAAGCCGTTATTCAATTTGTGGAGCGGACAGGTCAAATTGCTTTTATTGGTGCCTTGCAGGACGTAGAGCAAATATTAGTGGGTGAAAAGGGGACATGTGTCAGACCAGCATGCACAGTAGCCCCCGAAGATGTCTTAGTGAGTTAGTTGATCGATATTTTTTAAGAACCCTTGGATTATGGGGTCGTTATTTTTGAATAGCTCTATAATCCACTGGGTTACTTCACCAGTTGAGTCTTGACGCCAACCAATCGAAAGTGGAGATGGAGTACGGCTCCACTGCACTTCTTTCTCAATTAATAACCCTTCATCAATCAAAGGCCTCGCGAGGTTTTTTGGCAGGAAACCAATACCAGCACCGTTCTTATGGCAGGCTACTTTTGTTGATAAGTCAGGTACCTTAATTTCTTTCTGATCGCGTAACAGCCATGCAGTGCGTTTGTTGATATGCTGCGAACTATCCTCAATATTAATCGCAGGGTGATGTCTGAGCTGCGACTCTTTGAGTGGCATGTTGAGCGCGGCTAGTGGGTGGTTGGGCGCCAGGGTAAAGCTCCAACTCATTTTACCTAAAGGACGAAGTTTCACTGAATTTTCAATCGTGTCGAGCCCCGGAACACCGATTGCGAAGTGGTAGTCATTATTCAATAGATCATCCCATACTCCCATATATACCGCGCTGGAGATATTGATCTGGGTAAAGGGAAAAGCTTCATGTAATGCAAGTATAAGCTGGGATACCGCATGTTCATCAAAGAGTAGGTTATTCACTACGATATTAATATAGCGTTCTACACCATCTGCAATTTGACGCAGTTCATCAGGCATACTCTCCATCCAATCAAGCCACTTTTGACACTGGCTAAGTAAGTGCTCACCAGCTTCGGTGAGGTTGACACTTCTTGTTGTACGAATAAAGAGCTGTGTATCGACAGCGTCTTCTAACACCTTTATTCGATAGCTGATGGCTGCCGGTGTTTTATGTAACTCTTCAGCCGCTTTTGAAAAATTGGCATGTTCGGCCACTTTCATGAAAGAACGGATGGTTTCCCTGTCCAGCATAGCTATTCCTTGAATGTATAGTAAGTCATGTTTTATAAAAGAATATGGAAGAAAAAAAATTGACCGAAGTCTAATATTGATAAAGTAATTAAAAGTAAGTGTAAGAGAATTATTTTTAAAATAGCTTGTGAATTATATAAAAAATCTTAAAGGATTCAGTTTTACATTAAACTTAATCAATAAAGATTGAACGATAATCAGGGCATTCATGAAAATATTATAACAATATTTTGAGTGTGATATTGCTCAATATTTTATATCTATCACTGCCTTAACCTTTAACTCAAGACAAGGAAGCGAGAAGTAATAAATAGCTTTCTCATCGTTATTTATTTTGGGATTGAAGGGTGGTCATACATGATCCAAGCATTTATAAAAAAAGGTTGTTTTCAGGACTCAGTGAGCTTGATGCTGATATCAAGGCAATTAAGTAATGGCTGTGATGTCGAAGAAGTGTCTGTAATGATGGGGACGCCTGCTAATAAGTCGTTGCTGGAATCTACAGGATTATGGCACCCGATGTTTGACGATGCGACGCCAAACGATATATGTGTCGCGATTAGGCCAACGGCTGATAGCGGTGATGTATCTGAAGAGATCGCACAGCAGCTAAACGATGCTCTTGCGTCGGTTGCGCAGGCTTCTGCTGGAGGGCAACGACTTGACGTGGTTCGTCGTTGGCAAACCGCACTGGCAAAACAGCCTGAGGCCAACTTGGCTTTGATCTCAGTGGCAGGAGATTATGCCGCCGATTTAGCTGATGAGGCACTGAATAATGATCTCAATGTGATGATGTTTTCAGACAATGTGCCTGTTGAATCGGAAGTGGCATTGAAAAAGAAAGCCGCTAAAAAAGGACTGTTGGTTATGGGGCCTGACTGCGGTACCGCCATGGTGGCAGGCTCGCCACTCGCTTTTGCTAACGTATTACCGAAAGGGCCAATAAGCATAGTCGGCGCTTCAGGTACCGGTATTCAGGAGCTAGCTTCGCAAGTTTGTTTGGCCGGGCAAGGGATCACGCATGCACTTGGTTTAGGCGGTCGTGACCTGTCGGCGGAAGTTGGCGGTGCAAGTGCATTGAGTGCACTGAGAATGATGGAATGTGACCAAGAAACTGAAGTTATTGCATTTGTTTCTAAACCCCCGGCTCCTGACGTTGAGCAAGTTGTTATTCAAGCAATGAAGGAAATGAGTAAACCCGTTGTCGCTCTATTTCTGGGCACACGCCAAGATAAACCTCGCGATGGCAATGTCTTTTTTGCCAATAGCCTTGCTGAAGCCGGTAGGCTTGCTGCGATGTTAGCCAACGTCCGGCAGTACGTTCCAGCTTGCAATCACACTGCTGGAAAAAACATTCTTGGTTTGTATACCGGTGGTACGCTGGCTGCTGAGGCTGCGATGCTTGCTGCAGAGCAGTTAGGCCTCAAAGTCGATGATGCCCATCGCCAAGGTGTCATGCTCAATGATGGCGGTCATCTTATTATCGACCTCGGTGATGATCATTATACGGTTGGACGTCCTCACCCGATGATCGATCCCACAACCCGTACCTTAGAAATCGAGAAACGTGCTGTTGAAGAAAGTGTTGGTGTCTTACTGCTAGATGTTGTGATCGGCTATGGCGCGACAGCAGATCCAGCTGCAGCTCTCATAGACGCGGTTGAAAGTGTTAAATCCAAACGACAAAGTCCACTGCATGTTATTGCAACCGTTACTGGTACTCAAGACGATCCTCAGCAACGTTCGAAGCAAATTGACAC
This sequence comes from Photobacterium sp. DNB23_23_1, assembly GCF_052873815.1. Taxonomy (NCBI): domain Bacteria; kingdom Pseudomonadati; phylum Pseudomonadota; class Gammaproteobacteria; order Vibrionales; family Vibrionaceae; genus Photobacterium; species Photobacterium sp. DNB23_23_1. The sequence goes on from NZ_JBNNXT010000061.1 coordinate 18,663, forward strand.
GTTAGTTGATGCGGGGGTCGCTGTCGTCAACACCTTGGAAGAAGCGGTGTTGCTGTCAGAAGCGTTAATTACACAACAAGAAATTGAGACAGCTAAAGAGCGACCTTTCCTCTTAGATGGGATCAAGGTGGTGAATGCGGGGTTGCGTAGCTTTGCTGATGATTTGCAATCTGCGTCTACGCCTGTTGTGCATTATCAGTGGGCCCCCATCGCGGGCGGAAACTCAAAATTAGCCAGTCTTTTAAAGCAAATGCAATAGGGAAGCAAAGATATGTATTCATCAATTAATGAAGCCAACACCGCCGTTCTGGAAAAAGTGAAATCAGCTCGTCCATTTTGGGTTGATGTCGCCTCTGCAGGTGAAGTTATCTCGTGGTTGGCTGAAGGAAAGCATTTATTGCATGCTGGCCCTCAGATCCAATGGGAAGAAATGACTGGGCCAATGCAAGGCGCCTGTGTCAGCGCTTGTTTATACGAAGGGTGGGCAACTTCAGACACAGAAGCAATGACCATGCTTGCGAGCGGCGAGGTTAAATTCAGTCCTTGCCATCACCATAATGCAGTTGGCCCTATGGGGGGAATTACATCAGCAAACATGCCAGTGATTGTGGTTGAAAATAAAGCCGACGGTAATTTCGCTTACTGCAATATGAACGAAGGTATTGGTAAAGTCATGCGCTTTGGCGCTTACGGTGACGAGGTCCAGCAACGTCTGCACTGGATGCGTGAAGAGTTGATGCCGGTACTCAAAGATACGTTGAAAAATACTGATGGTGGGGTTGACTTAGGGGCTATCATGGCCCAAGGCATTACCATGGGGGATGAATTTCACCAACGTAACATCGCTACCTCCTCATTACTATTGAGAACGCTTGCGCCGAGCATTGCCGCTGTCGACATCAGCAAGGATGTATTGAAGAGGGTATTTGACTTCCTCAGTATTACCGACCAATTTTTCCTGAATCTGGCAATGGCATTTTGTAAGTGTGCAATGGATGCTGGTGCGACAGTCAAGGCCGGCTCTATTGTTACCGCAATGACGCGTAATGGTAAGGATTTTGGTATTCGAGTCAGTGGGCTAGGCGACCAATGGTTTACTGCGCCAGTCAACACACCTGAAGGTTTGTATTTCACTGGTTATTCCCAAGACCAAGCCAATTCAGATATCGGTGATAGTGCCATTACTGAAACCTACGGCGTCGGTGGCGCTGCGATGGTCGCTGCACCAGGCGTTACACGCTTTGTCGGTGTTGGTGGGGTTGACGTTGCGCTTGATGTTTCGGAAGAAATGGCCGAGATTTTTGTTGAACAAAACTCTTTGCTACAAATCCCTTCATGGAATTTCCAAGGAGCTTGCCTGGGTCTCGACGTGCGACATGTGGTTGAAACCGGGATTACGCCTGTTATCAATACAGGCGTTGCCCATAAGGAAGCAGGTATTGGGCAAATTGGGGCCGGTACAGTAAGGGCACCACTAGCATGTTTTGAAAAAGCCTTAGAAGCCTTGGCTCAAGATATGGGCTTTGAGGCTAAGTAAGTCGTGTGGAGGCGGCCTGATGGCTGCCTAGATCAAACCGGGGGGACTTGATGGAAAATGAAGCGTTAGCCTACAGTTTGTCAGCACCTTTTAGGCAAGGACCGTTACGTTTTGCTGGCAGTGGCAGTAAGGCGATTAATTTTCTAACTGAAGATAACAAGGTACTAACCCTACACCGCAGTGATGCGGGAATGAGTCCCTCCGGCTGGTCAGTGTCAGCCCAGGTATTTAATCAGTTAAGTTCGCTTGCACCGGGTGCTTGCGATATACGCTTAGTCAGTAATGGCATGATAGTTAACGATTTGCATCTGCATAAGGGAGTAAATGGGGTATGGCTTAAAGCGCAGGGGGCATCATCTATTTCCTTGTTGGCGTTGACTGACTTTCTGAGTAAACAAGAAAAGGAAACGGGGTTATATGGCTCATTGTTAGACATTATAAAGGACGAAGACAAGACGTCTTTTTATCCAATATTGGCCCAGTTGTACCAATGGTTTGATGGAAAAACACCATGCTGGAAAGGCATTATTGGGGCGGGGCCAGGATTAACGCCCAGCCATGATGATATGTTGGTTGGCATGCTGGCCTGTGCTTATAGTCAACTTGATTTAAAAGAAAATGCGCATAAGTTGTTGCCCCTATCGTTAGATCTAGATTACTGGACAACATCAGTGAGTGCTGGATATCTAGAGCAAGCAAGAAACGGATATTTTTCAGTTGCATTACTAGACCTAATAAACGCCAGCCCGAATGATTTTAGTTACTATGCTTCCCGGCTTTTAGAACATGGTCACTACTCTGGTGCCGATACATTACTGGGAATGTGGTTGTTCTTAAACTTACAGAAAATCATAAACACTATATAAAACCTTTTAATGATTATTTACAGATAAACAGAAAAAATCATGAAGTTTAATTGAGTGTTTATAGATCACAAAACAATATATTTCTTAAGCTACTATAGATTTATAAAGAAATAAAATAAACCTATTAGCCCGTGAAATTAAATATTTATCATGGAGTACATTATGATTCTTTCAAGTGAGCAGCTTCATCAATTAATTAAAAATAAAATAAAACAAGCCGGTTTATCTGATGAACATGCTGACATTGTTGCAGATGTCCTTGTTTTTGCCGATGAGCGTGGTGTGCACTCACATGGTGCTGTTCGGGTGGAGTATTATTCGGAGCGAATATCGAAAGGAGGCATAAATGCGAATCCTCAATTTTCTTACGAAGAAACAGGCCCCTGTAGTGCACTGTACGATGGTGATAATGGCGCTGGCCATGTCATTGCAAAGAACGCCATGGATAAAGCGGTTGAGATGGCAAAGTCGAAAGGTGTCGCTGTTATCGGCGTGAAGCGGATGAGTCATAGTGGTGCGTTGGGTTATTTTACCAAATACGCAGCCGAGCAGGGACTTATCGCGATTTCAATGTGCCAATCAGATCCTATGGTTGTCCCTTTTGGTGGCAGCGAAGTTTACTATGGTACCAACCCAATTGCTTTTTCAGCGCCTGGCCCTGATGGTAAGACAATCAACTTTGATATGGCGACCACGATACAAGCTTGGGGTAAGGTTCTGGATGCTCGCTCTCGTAACCAATCAATTCCTGATACCTGGGCGGTAGATAGCACAGGGAACCCAACCTCTGATCCACATGCAGTGAGAGCACTATTACCTATCGCCGGACCAAAGGGATACGGTTTGATGATGATGGTTGATATTCTTTCTGGCGTAATGTTGGGTCTGCCTTTCGGTAAAAACGTCAGCTCAATGTACGATGATTTAACGCAAGGGCGCAATTTAGGCCAGTTACATATTGTGATTAACCCCGAATTTTTCACAACAAAAGAATACTTCATTGAATCAATTTCTCAAACTATGCAGGAATTAGGTGATATCCGCCCAGCTCCAGGTTTTGATAAGGTATTATATCCGGGTCAGAATAGTGATCTAATTGAAGCAAAATCAAGAGAAAATGGAATAGACATTATCGATGATGTTTATGAGTACTTGCGTTCAGATAAAATATACATCAACTCCTACGATCATAAATCTGCATTTAATGGATAAGCAGAAAAAATAATACAAGAAAGAACTCTTATTAAGCACCTGTACCGTTATGAACAGCCTGTCAGAAATACATATTTTGAAACAAAATAAGGAATGAAAAGATGGAGCTATTAAAAACAAAGGTAGAAGAAACGTCGAAAAAAATCACTCAGTATGGTTATCAAGAAGGGGCGGGTATGACACGTCTCCTGTATACCGAAGAGTGGTTATCAGCACAAAACACGTTGTTAGATTTATTTGAAAAAAGCGGTTTGCAGGCTTATTCAGATGATGTGGGGAATATCTACGGACGCTTGGAAGGCACAGAGTTCCCGGATCAGGTGATTATGTCTGGTTCGCATATTGATACTGTCGTAAATGGCGGTAATCTCGATGGCCAGTTTGGTATCGAGGCTGCTTTTATTGCCATGCAATACTTAAAAGATCAGCACGGTTCACCAAAGCGTTCACTTGAAGTTGTTTCTTTGGCTGAAGAAGAAGGTAGCCGTTTTCCTTATGTATTCTGGGGAAGTAAGAACATTGTCGGTATTGCTGATAATGATGCGGTGAAAGATCTGACCGATAGCAAGGGTGTCAATTTTGTTGATGCAATGAAAAAATGCGGGTTTGATTTTGCAACTGACCGCACTGTTAGAAAAGACATCAAAGCTTTTGTCGAGCTGCATATTGAGCAAGGTAAAGTCTTGGAAACTGAGGGTAAGCAGCTAGGTGTCGTCACCAGTATTGCTGGTCAGCGCCGCTACAATATTACCCTAAAAGGTGAAGCCAACCATGCTGGCACTACCCCAATGGGTTACCGTAAAGATACGGTTTATGCTTTCAGCAAAATCTGTAGCCAGTCGATTGATAAAGCAAAAGCAGTCGGTGATCCGCTGGTATTGACCTTCGGTAAAGTTGCTCCTAAGCCAAATACCGTCAATGTGGTGCCGGGTGATATTTTGTTCAGCATGGATTGTCGCCATACTGATAAGGAAAAACTACTAGGCTTCAGCGATCAGATCATTGCCGACATGAGGCAAATTTGTGCCAGCATGGACATTGAAATCGATGTTGATCTGTTTATGGACGAAGAGCCAATTCCGATGGATCCAACTTTGGTCGATCTCATTGACTCGACGTTTGAGTCGCAAGGTAAGAACTATATGCGAATGCACAGTGGTGCAGGGCATGACTCGCAGATCTTTGCCCCTCGCATTCCTACAGGAATGATCTTTATTCCGAGTATTGCTGGTATTAGTCATAACCCAGCAGAACAAACACATGTCGATGATCTAACTGTTGGCGTCGAAGCACTGATTAATGTGCTTTATGAGCTAGCTTACAAATAATACACGGAAATTAATATGGAAACTCGTAATCAATCCGGTATTGAGTACTGGAAGAAACTTGTCGTAATACTTTGCTTTGGTTGGGTCGCTATTTGGATTTATCGTACGGTTCTAACGCCGATTTATCCAGAAATTCAGTCTGCGCTTGGTGATATTAGTGATACACAGATAGGCTTTATTGCTACATGTTACTTTGCAGCATATTGCGGTGGCCAAATACCAGCCTCTATTGTTGTTGAAAAAATGGGGCAAAAGTTGACGCTGTTATGCGGCTTCAGCTTATTTACGATAGGTACATTGGTCATTGCCAATGCGCCCTCAATCAACATGGTATATGCAGGTTCATTGCTGTCCGGATTAGGGTGTGCTTCTTTCTTTTGCTCTGCTTACTCTTTGTCTGGTGAGCATGTTCCACAAGAACGTCGTGCGTTTGCTTCAGCAATCGTTAATAGTGGTTCAGCCGTCGGTATGGGGATCGGCCTTATCGGATCCAGTGTTCTGGTCAAGAACATGGGTATGGCATGGAACAACGTGCTGTATATTTCAGCGGCTGTGATCTTCGTAATGCTTGTTGTGTTTGCGATAGTGATAAAGCCCCATAAAAAAGCACACGTTGCAGTCGAGCCTAAAAAACAAGACTCGGCTACAGCAGAGACTGAGCAACAAGGGGCATCTTTACTCAGCCCGGAGCTGATTGCGGTATATTTCCTCTATTTCTGTACCTGTTATGGCTACTACATGATCGTAACTTGGTTGCCAAGCTACTTACAGACAGAGCGCGGGTTCGAGGGAGCTGCTATTGGCGGGGCTTCGGCTTTGGTCGCTATGGTCGCGGTTCCTGGTGCGCTGTTCTTTAGCTCTTTGGCTGATAAGTTTAAGTCACAGATGATCAAGATGGTCGTGACGCTGGAAATTGCCGGTGGCCTGATGTTGGCTTTTACCGTCTTATCCCCGAACACCACGGCACTGATGATTAGCCTTGTTGTCTATGGGTTCCTTGGAAAGATGGCTCTTGACCCAATATTGATCTCTTATGTTACTGAGCGTGCACCGAAAATAAGAATGGCAAGGGCTCTAGCTATCTTCAACTTATCGGGGATGTCGTCGTCAATTATTGCACCGCCATTGACCGGCTTTATCTCAGATATAACGGGATCTAAAGCCATTGGCTTCTATCTTTCTGCGGGGTTGTTGGTCGTTGGGGCATTATTCTTTATCGTTATCAATCTAAGAAAAAGTAATAAACCAGCAATACAAACAGCCTAATTTTAGCCATAACTGAATAAGCCAGCTAACTCTGTCCCGAATTCAACTCCGAAGTGCGACACCCTCTAATATCAAGCAGCCATAACCATCGTTTTAAAGACGACAGATGGC
>NZ_JBNNXT010000062.1:0-23618 GCF_052873815.1 Photobacterium sp. DNB23_23_1
GTCTCCATTTGAATGAAAACAAAATCATACGTTTCGGGAAAGCTTAATTGAATGTGGGGTTTATGACGCGCTTACTACGTTTTGCTGCTTGTCACTGGCATAACTTTTCTGGCGTATTAAGGTGTGTTTGGTGCAGGAGATTTTGACCATCCAAAGCTGAAAAATGGCGCGATGTGATACAAGGGGCAATATTCTTTACTTATGCTGCAACGCAAATTCTAATGTTATGGGTGCAACAGTCTATCGTTTCGTGAAGCCGCTTGGTTTAGAAACGGAATCAAAATGAATATCAAAGCAAACCATCCAGCGTTTGCCGGCCATAACTTCGACCTTGAGCAACACGTATGGTAATCAAATAAATCAAACAGGATACAATTCACCAACATAAGCACCATAAATTCGTAAACACTCATGGTGAGATGTAGAAGAGAAAACCAACTGCTGAAAGTAGTACGCTCTTCTCGACAAAGAAACAAGCAATACTATCATGAGTCGTCAGCAGTTGGCCGAGGGCAGAATACAACCCTTTTGGAGCAGGGAATTTCAATAATAGCGAAAAACGTTCAATGCTATCATTCAACAGTATAGTTTCCTGTAAGCCAAAAAAGTCACAGTAATCGATGACTCCCCTCTTTTATTCATATACTTAAATATAATAAGGTCTATTAAAGCGACTTCATGTATAGCGCAAGCACGTCATCAGCAGTCATAGCGACAGGGTTTCCCCCAGCACACGGATCTGCCAGCGCACTTTCTACCCACTGATTAACATCCTGCTTCGTAACACCCAGTTGTGCAAAGCCTTGTGGGATACCCACTCTCTCACTAAGTTCGCAAATAGCTTTAACCGCTTCAATGCTTGCCTGCTCTTTGGATAAACCTGCAACATTGCAACCTAATGCTGGAGCTAAATTAGCAAACTTCTCTACTCGATGAGGCCGGTTAAATTCACATACGATAGGTAACAAGATCGCATTACAAACACCATGAGGTAAGTTCTTATGTGCGCCAGCAGGGTGAGCCATCGCATGAACCATACCAAGTCCAGCACTATTGAAGGCCATACCAGCAAGGAACTGACCAAGCGCCATCATTTCACGCGCTTCTAGATTTGAACCGTCTTCAACTGCATGCGGTAAGTATTGACTGATCAAACGTACGGACTCTAAAGCTGAGTGGTCGGTAAGAATATGTGCTCCAACCGAAACATATGCTTCGATTGCATGAGTTAACGCATCCATACCAGTAGCAGCAGTCACTTCCGCTGGTAGACCGAGCATAATACTTGGGTCATTTACTGAAACATCCGGGATTATATTACTATCGATAATGACACATTTAACCTTTGTCTCTTCATCAGTAATAACCGCATTACTGGTGACTTCTGCAGCCGTACCCGCGGTAGTATTGATAGCAAATAACGGTACACCTGATTTTTTAACGTTATTCACACCGGTGTACAAAGTAATTGGCTGCGGGTTAGCAGTAAGAATCTTCACGGCTTTCGCCGTATCAATCGCACTACCTCCACCGAAACCAATAATATAACTTGCACCTGACTCTTTGTAGGCCTCATATGCCTGATTAACAACGCTCACCGTTGGATTAGGTACAGTTTCCGTAAAACAAGTAAAAGGTAATCCACTCTCATTAAGCGCACCTATCAACGGCTCTAGTAACCCCAATTGCTCTAACGCTTGGTCTGCAATAATAAACCCATGGTCCACACCTTTTGAAACCAAGTGACAGACCAACTCTTTGATTGCATTCTCACCAGAGATGTTGATTTTCGGAAATGCTAAAGTAAATGCCATAATTTTTCCAATATAAGTAAAGTTACAAAAAAAACGAATAATCAAAGCTTTGAATTATGACCAGCGGCTTGCGTTTGCTAACGCTTAAACTCAAGTAAAGTGCCCTAGGTTAGCCACAATTCATATCAATTTTATAAAATAATGTAAGAAAACAGACTTACGGATATAACAAGCATGGTTACAACATAAATATGGCTTTCAGACATATGCTTCATCAAATGTGCAGCAACTGGTACACCCACGAAAGAGCCGACAAAAAACAGTATCGCAGTATCGATATCAGACTGACCGCCACTTGCATATCCAACTGCAGCAATGGCAGATAAAAACAGAGCTAAGACAACAGATGAGCCAATTGCTTTCTTAATATCTACATGGAGAACACTATTCAAAATAGGAAGTAACAAAACACCACCACCGACACCTGTAGAGCCCAAAATAGATCCACAAAACATCCCCGACACTATTGCCTTCTTAGTGTTAAGTTTATGTTCTGAATGATGGCTAATGGCCACATTCTCACTCTTGTATTTTGAGAATACAGATATCAACGATCCAATCATTACAATCGTCACTAGCCACGCAATTGTTGTCTCAGTCGCTTCGGAATAAAAAGGGTGTGCATTAAAGTAAACCACAACTTGAGTAACCAGCAAGGTAACAGGCACTGCTCCAATAAATAGCAGTATTATCTTTTTCCAAGAGACATTCCGCGCCCTAATATGTAGAAATGACGCGTTCACTTTTACCATCGCAGAGATCATACTCGCCGTTCCCACAGCAAGCACCGGGGACATGCCGCAAAACAGTTGTAACATAGGGATCAACAATACCCCGCCACCAACACCGGTCAGCCCTAAACATAAGCCAAAGATACTCCCAAGTAGTAGCTTTAACAGCACTGCATCAGTTGACCATACACTAACTAACAACTCAAAAGCGTCCATAACCCTCCCCAAACCCAACAATTAAAACAAAATTTCAATAATTATAATATAACGTGTCGACACTTCTTTAATTTATGGTTTTGATCATATTTTGAGGTAAATATTTGCAGTACAATGAGTCTATCAATAAAGGGTTATTTGGATGATAATGAAACCGATATCTCAATACTCATTACACAGCAGTACTGTTTCGCTAAATGTCAGTAAAAGAGAAGCTGTTTACATCAGTAACACTAAAGCGTCAGGGTTCTATCATGTAGACAAGGGCTTTATTGGTTTATATCAAGTTGCTGATACTGGAAAAGAGTCTCTTTTACGCCTTTATGGGCCTGGCTCGTTTTTTGGTTACCGCTCATTGTTCACAAATCAACGCTATCCCGCCACAGCAAGAGCAATGGAAAACAGTGAAGTAAAAAAATTTGATGTGAAAAGCTTTGAATCGTTACAGCAATTATCATCCGAACTCGCTAAAACACTGGCGATTGAAGTTTGTCATGAGCTTGGAGATGCAGAGAAACGCCTAGTTCAATTTAGTGCGTTTAATGCCAAAAATAGAATTATCGATACAATCCATCATTTTTTTTCCTACTACCCTCAATACCCTTGGACATATCGAGAAATTAGCGAATACAGCGCAACAGATGTAACGACAGTTATTCGCTTCTGCAAATCTTTAAAAGAATCTGGAGTGCTATGTAAGCAACATAGAAAACCGCACCCTTTAGATCTGAACAAGCTTGACCGATACCGACAAGCCTCGAAGGAAATCATGAAATGAAAAAACTGTTTTCTAAAATAAACAAATCCTAGAGCGCCGCTCATCCACATGTGTAGTGTCATCACAATACTGTTCGCTGCTAAACTCAAGATTCATCAAAATCGACGTTTCAGCAATAATATTACTATTCTCATGCGCTTATCTCTGCACAGTACCATCTAAAATATTCTTATAGGTAAATTAATGAACCAAATATCCAACTGTCACGTTATGGCCAAGCCCTCAGGCTCGGTATGCAATATCGATTGTGAATACTGCTTCTATTTAGAAAAAGAAAAACTCTATCCTGATCGGCAAAAAAACTGGCGTATGAACGACGAAACACTAGAAAAGTACGTCAAGCAATATATAGAAGCACAAAACAGTGACTCTGTACAATTTTCTTGGCAAGGCGGTGAGCCAACATTATTGGGCATTAATTTTTATCGAACTGTGGTTCGATTGTGCAAACTTTACGGTAAAAACAAAAAAATATCTCATGCATTCCAAACTAATGGAATATTGATTAATGATGAATGGTGTCAACTATTTAAAGAGAACGACTTTCTGATTGGCGTTTCTATTGACGGCCCAGAAGATCTTCATGATGTATATCGAACAAATACCAGTGGTAAAGGAACGCACTCTAAAGTTTTAAAAGCCATAAAATTGCTGAAGAAACACAAAGTTGAGTTTAATACTCTCACAGTGGTTAATGATCAGAATGTTAAACAACCACTTAAAGTCTACCAATATCTAAAAAGCATCGGTTCAAACTTTATACAATTCATTCCATTAGTTGAGCGACAAGACTCTGATCAGTCAACAAATGATACATGGTTAGTTAACCCAGATGAAAAGCTGGGTGATGTCACTCAATGGTCTGTCAACCCAAAAGAATATGGTACTTTCCTAAATGAAATTTTCGACCATTGGGTGAGAAATGATGTTGGAAGCATCTTTGTTCAGCAATTTGACGCAACACTATCAGCTTGGACAGGCCAACAAAGTACAATATGCGTATTCTCCCCGAGATGTGGTCATGCATTCGCTTTAGAAGCGAATGGAGACTTGTTTCAATGTGACCACTATGTTTATCCAGAGTATAAGCTTGGCAACATTCACAATGAATCAATCAAGACGATGAACAACAGTGAAGCAGCAATTGAGTTTGGCTTAAAAAAATCTAAAGAGTTAAACAGCAAATGTCAGTCTTGTCGATATCGATTTGCCTGTCATGGCGGCTGTCCGAAACATCGCTTCTTACCGGGACCTAGTGGAAATCCCGACCATAACTACTTATGCGAAGGCTACTATAGTTTCTTTGACCATAGTCAAAACGCAATGGCTTTCATGGTAAAGCTGATAAATAACGGGCACTCTCCAGCACAAATCATGAACTATTATAATAACGAACAACACAAGGGGACAAAAAAGAAAGTAAGTCGAAATGCCTTATGCCCTTGTAATAGTGGTAAAAAATTTAAACGTTGTTGCGCTTAATTTATAACCATAAACCCCCGGAAAAACCGGGGGTTTAATAAAGCACCAAAAGGACAATATTTATAAAGCTGAAAGTTTCAGTTGTACTTGTCGCTTCTCTGCTAATTCCTAGCTTATTACTAATCAGTAATATAATAGGCTTAACTAAACTAACTGTACTTGCGAAATCACTCAATAAGTAAAACCACTGCCAGTAGAATTTTACTTACCATCAAAATGATACAGATAGCCCCTTATAATTTAACTTCCCTGCATAAAACCTACCTACACAACCAATACGAACAAGCCATTGAACAACTTGATCAGATAAGCCAACAAGCGAAGTGATATTTTAGCAATAAAGGGGTTTCCAAAAAACAAACAATGCCAATAAGAAACTGACGACAGCCCTGAACCACTATGTAACTTTTTCCAACAGAAATAAGATTAATATTCAACTCAAAAAGATAACTGTATCATTTACAGTAAAATATTAACTATCTAACTGAAGCATACTTAATTTCTCTAGCAATCTTAATTTGTGATGAAGCTTGCTCACGAAACTTAGTTTTTCTCTTTTTTCGAGAAAGTTCATGCAAACTGTTTATGTTCTTAATTCTTTCTCTTGTTTTTTCATCACCAACGGTACTCATAAATCCTCCTTGAACATTCACTAGGATATAATTCAAGCTATGGAACATAGCTTGAATTAACCTGAAGACTAGTAAATAAAATTTAAATGAATAGTGAATTATACTTCAATAATTTTTGGTCGTTTTCCTTCAACTCTAAATATTTCTTCAAGTAAGATATTTTTTAAATCACTCTTAATCTCTTTATAATCTGAATTACATACCAAATTTTCCAATTGATATGGATCATCTACAAGATTGTATAGAAACTCTTCTTGATAAACCTCACTATCTTTTTCTAACAATCCACTTTGATCTAACGCCGACACAGAATAAGTCCACTTTTCAGTACGAATTGCTCGACCTACCTGCGACTCACTAATCTGGATGAAACTAACGTTATCCTTGGAAGCGTTATCAATATACAAATCTTGCAACGGTTGACCTTGCATGTAACTTGGAACATTAATACCCGCCGCCTTGAGCAAGGTAGGGACTACATCAATAATGCTTGCATGATCATCAATAACTTGTCCCGCTTTTGCACGAGGATCATAGATGATGAAAGGAATTCGGATTGAAGAATCATGACACGAACGCTTATACTCACCGTTTCTGGTCTTAAAGTGTGAACCATGATCGCTCAAGTAAACAATGATGGTATTGTCATCAAGGCCCTTATCTTTAACAGCCTGACGAATTTTACCCACATTTTCGTCCAAGTTATGACAGCAACCTAGGTAATCTGGATACTCTTCTGCCCAGTCACCATTAACAAAAGGTTCTAAGTCACCAGGTACTTTGAAGTCACTCCACTTCTCTTTCGAACCGTGTGGACCTTCATATGTCTTTCTATCGTTCTGGTGATGAGGTTCAAGGTACGATAAGAACAGGAAGAAAGGTTTTTCTTTTTCGTAGTTATCAATATAGTCCGTTGTCAGATCAGTTAGAAAATCTGCGCGGTAGACATCTTCGTCCCAGCTGACCTTGTTACCATCGATATCAAACATGAAGCCACCATAGCCATGCGATGTGCCTTCAAGAATATCTGAAGCAACCCAAAAATCCTTGTAGCCACCACGATACTGCTTTGGTATTGCAGTAAAGCAATTATCGATCGTTTCACCAGAACTCTCTGTAGGCGCAGCGACTACGAAACCTTCGTGTGCCGTGTTGTTTGAAGCTAAGTGCCATTTGCCAACATATCCAACGCTGTAACCCTCATCAGATAAAAAGTGAGCCACTGTTTTTTTGTCTTCCGGCAAAATAATATCGTTTCGGAAACAACCCGTTTCAGTTGGGTATAGACCTGTCTGCATAGTTGAGCGGGTCGGGCCACAGACAGGATTAACAGTAAATGCATTAGTAAACATCACACCGTTATTTGCGAGCTCATCAAGATTAGGAGTAACAGGTAGCTCCTGACCATAACACCCAAGTGTGTCCCACCGTTGTTGGTCACTAAAGATAACAATAATGTTGGGCTTCTTCATAAGTTCCTCTTGATATTTAATACGTTTCTTGAATCTAAATAACAACAGTTATTCTAGATAAAACATCTCTTTCAGCTCAGTGGATTTAGGACTCATATCAGCATTGGTTTCCATGATATCATCCATATACTTCCACCATTTCTGACAAGCTTCTGTTTTTGAAACGGCGTTCCATCTTTCAAGGCAGTCTAATTCAACATAACCAAACAAACAACCTGTTTCTTCGTCTAGGAAAATAGAGTAGTTTTGAGCACCAGCTTCCTTAAGTACTTCAACTAAATCAGGAAAAATATTATCATGCCGTTTTTTATATTCAGCGAAACAACCTTGATTTACTTTTAATTTAAAGGCTTTTCTGATCATAAAACTCAACTCCTAAGCTAAAACACTTTGATTAAGTTTTACATTAAAAGCAGACTCTAATTCTTTAAACTCTTGGGTTTGGATAGTTTGTCGCTTACCACCCATCGCTAGAACCTTAACTAAAATTTCAGCAGCTTTTTCTACCGTGTCCATCAAGCCAAACACCAAGCTAAGATCTTCTGCAGAACAGAAAGTGCCGTGGTGTGCCCAGATAGCAACATCATACTTTTTCATTAACTCACTAGTATGTTCGGCAATCGCCTTACCACCAGGGACCATCCATGGGACGATCCCGACCCCATCAGGGAAAACAACAGGACACTCAGTTGCCATTTCCCAAAGCTCTCTGGTAAAGGTTTCTGCTTCTAGTGGTAACACAAATGTAAGTGCAATTAAGTTTGTTGTATGGGAATGCATAACAACTCGATGTTTGCCCCCAGTCACATCATATTTCACCGAGTGATTCATCAAGTGTGCTGGAAGCTCACTTGTTGGTTTAGCACCGTTAATCAAGCCCCATAAGATTTTATACTGAGAACCGTCTGCTGAAACCTGAATGATACCAGCATTTTCTTCAAGACAGACTTCAACATTACGGAAGTACTTACCACTGCCTGTAACAATAAAGTATTGATTTGCTAGATTAGGTACGGTAACACCGATATCAAGCCAAGGCGTTGACTCAGTAAAGAATGGACGAGCTTCAGTAACTTCAGAGTCGGCTAATCGATATGAAAGATTACCACCATTACGTTCATGCCAACCTTTTAACCAAGCGTCTTGAGCCGTTTTCTTAAACTCTTGTACAAATGCTAATTGTTCCATTATTGACCTCGCTTAAGCAGAACTTCTTGTTCGTAATTAACAACTGATTTAAACCAGTCTTCGTTTGCCGGTACATCATTAATTTCACAGAAGTAGTTCCAGATATCGCCTAATGGGTATGTTTTCAACTCTTCCATTAGTACCAAACGTTGAGTAAAGTCACCTTCATTTTGAAGCTGAGTTAACTTTTCGTGTGGCATTAGCATTGCCTCAAGCAGGGCTTTTTGCATGTTTCTTGTACCTAGGACCCAAGCTGCAATGCGATTAATGCTTGCATCGAAGAAATCTAGACCTAGGTAAACTTTGTCTAAGCTATCTGTGCGCACTAATTCTTTAGCAATCTCTTTTACTTCATCATTGAATGTCACTACGTGGTCACTATCCCAACGTACTGGTCGAGTTACGTGAAGTGCAAGCTCATCTTGATACAGAAGCATTGATGAAATTTTGTCGGCTACCGACTCCGTTGGGTGGTAGTGACCATTATCTAGCAAACAAAGCTTGTTATTTGCAATTGCATAGCCCATGTAAAATTCGTGAGAACCAACTGTATAAGACTCCACACCAATACCGAATACTTTCGATTCAACTGAATCTTTGTTGTATTGTTCGTCGACATCAACTGCAAAGATTTCATCCAATGATTCTTTCAATCGTTGACGAGGTTCAAAACGATTACTCGGAGTATCTTTGTATCCATCAGGAATCCAGATATTGGTTAAACAAGTTTGGTCCAGCTCTTTACCAAAATATTCACCAATTTTACGAGAAGCGATACAGTGCTTAATCCAAAAGTCACGAATTTCTTTGTTTGGATGAGATAGAGTCAATCCTTCGCTAGCATTGGGGTGTGAAAAAAGACTAGGGTTAAAATCTAGGCCAAGATCACGTTCTTTAGCCCACTCTACCCAACCAGCAAAATGTTCAGGCTTTAACTCATCTCGTTCAACAACAACGCCATTCGTTTCAGCATATAGTGCATGAAGGTTAATTTTGTGATTACCAGGGATAAGACTCAGTGCTTTATCAAGATCAGCTCTCAACTCTAATGCATTGGTCGCTTTACCCGGGTAACTACCTGTTGCTGAGATACCGCCGGATAGTTCATGACGCGCTTCTTCGAAACCAGTAACGTCATCACCTTGCCAACAGTGGATAGAGACTTTTACGTTTTTAAGCTTTTCTAATACTGAGTCAACATCAAGGCCCCATTTGGCATAAAGTGACTTGCTTAATTCATATCTATTTTTTAAAGTTTGTTCCATGACTGTTCCTACTTATATGCTGTTTTTAACGTAGTTCTTAGCGGTTGTTAAATTATTAATCTCACCCATTGATAACATCTGTACAATAATGTTACCCATACCCGTTGCTTCTACAGGGCCAACGACTATTTCTTTCCCTGTTACTTCTTCAATTAACTCGTTTAAGAAGTCATTTTTACTTCCGCCACCAATTATATTAATCTTGTTAATATTTTTACCTGTAATCTCGATCATTTCATTGATGCAATCACCGTATGATTTAGCAAGACTTCGGTAAACACAGATACACACTTCACCAATTTCTGTTGGATATGCTTGACCTGTTTCTTTACAGTATTCAACAATTTCCTCAATCATATTTTCACTAACAAAAAATCGTTCATTGTTAACGTCAATAATTGAAGTGAACTCTTTTGATTCCCTTGCCATTTGAGCTAGTTCAGCATATGAATATCGGTAATCTAAAATTCTAGATACTTCCTGAATAATCCAGAGACCCATAATGTTTTTTAGGAATCTGAACCGTTTATCGTAGCCACCTTCATTTGTGAAATTGTTCTTTCTGGACGCATCTGAGACAATAGGTTTATCTAATTCTTTGCCCAAAAGTGACCAAGTGCCTGAGCTCAGAATGACACCGTCCTCCTCAATATCAAAAACGCTGGCAATAAAAGCTGAACCTGTATCATGCGTAGCAGGCAAAACCACGTTACAGTCAAAGCCAACTATAGTTTTGATACTCTCTTTTAGGCGGCCAATGCAGTGACCAGGTAACTTGGTTTCACCAAAGATATCACTTGTAACACCCGCCACTTCCAGTAAATCCTTATCCCACTGATCACTCGAAAGGTTAAACATCTGCGTCGTTGTCGCATTTGTATACTCGTTAACCTTTTCACCTGTAAGCAGGTAGTTCAAGTAGTCTGGTATCATTAAGAATGAACATGCTTTACGCTTCTCTTCAATATCAATTGAATCCAGCTGATACAAGGTGTTAAAGCTCATAAACTGAATACCGGTTTTATTGTAAATTTCTTTACTTCCAACCTGATTACAAATTCGCTCCATAACACCTTTGGTACGGTCATCACGATAAGACACGGTATTTCCGATGACTTCTTCTGATTCATCTAAAAGAACAAAATCAACCCCCCATGTATCAATACCAATACTTTGTGGGATTTTTTCTATTTTTACACACTCTTCAAGTCCACGTAATACATGAGAGAATAATGACTCTAGATCCCAACATAATTGCCCATTTTTATCGGACAATTTATTAGTGAATCTATAAATTTCTTCAAGAACAATCTTTTCGTCTTTTAAATAGCCTAACAAATGTCTCCCGCTAGACGCACCTATATCTACAGCTAGAAAATAATTCATAGCAACCTCCGATTGATTAACTTAATTCTACAACCTACAGATTTATATGAAATATCTCATTTTGCCCTAAAGAGAGTCATTTTTTGCATAACTAAAAAAAGTCATAACATAAAAAAACCACCTCAATTCAAATTAAATATTAATCGAATTGAAGTGGTTGTTACTTCAGATAGGGCTGTGGTTATGCAGAAACTTCTTCTTTCGGCGTACTACTAACCTCTAACGAGCGCTTAGACTTAACCAAGAGAGTACCAACCAGTGCAAGTATCGCAGCAATAATGACAAAGAGCATACGCCCCCACATTGGGTTTGGAACCAATGTTAGTGACAAAATAAAGAGTGAAGCAATCAGAACCATCTTACCTAGTACACTATTTTGCTTGTTATCCATTGCAACACTCTGTGGTGTATCTTCAACAATAACCTCTGTATCAACATTTGAAAAGAATTGGTCAACTTCCTTTTGTCGTTACTCAGTAAGACAGGTTGAGCGACAGAAGTTAGCGAAACCTATGTTGGCCGACCTGCGCCAATGGCTGTTATCCCAAAAGGTTGTCCCATCAAGCCAGCTGGGCAAGGCTATCAAATACACGGTGGGCCAATGGCCCAAGCTTGAGAGGTATATCGAAGACGGTCACCTATCCATCGATAACAACCGGGCTGAGCGTGCAATCAAGCCGCTGGTCATTGGCCGGAAAAACTGGCTGTTCGCCGATACCCCGAAAGGTGCTGAAGCCAGTGCCATGCTCTACAGCATCATCGAAACCGCTAAAGCTAACGGGCTAATCCTGTTCGATTATCTGGTTAAGTGTATGGAAGAGCTAGCTCAACCAGAACCTGACCTCGACTTACTTCCATGGAACTTCGCTCATTAATACTCGCCCCGTGGGATCATGGGGAGCATACGGAAATACGAATAACTTTTGGTATTAGAAAGTCGTTTGATTAGTTGTCAAGTTTGACTGGAGGAGATCAGACTTTGAATCGTTATGCCCTGAAGCATGAGACGCTGACGACCAGCGGTAAAAGGGAGGCTAATCACTTTCATTTTTGTTGCAATAGAGTGTTCACAGCCAGTGAACGTGTTTTATTAGTGCTGTAAAGTTATTTGTATGCTCTTCACATAATAACTAAATTTTGTTTATGTTATTTGATTGAAAATATTAAATTGATGATGGCCATTGTATGCCATTTCTTGATTATATGAGAATAACTGTGCGGAATGGTTCCTTTACATTCGTTAGCTCTGTCAATGTTTGCACCTATTTAGGGCAAAGTTTGCTATTGTAATACTTTAAACGATGTGGACGTAGAAAATCACTTGTGATGTGGTTAGTATTTACAAAATTTTATAAACACAATAGCGAAAATCGTAATTTCCATTTATCACAGACAATATTTAATAAAGTAAGAATTAGGATGGTATATAGTAAAGGGGAATTTCCCCATAAAGATTATTTTTAATTCAAGCATGGAGATAAAAAGTGAACTTGACCAAATACTATTGTAATGACGTTAAGATACCTAATTTACCTTCTATTTGTTTGCTAAAGAATTGGAAAAATCAACTCCTACCACTACGTAGATGGATTTGAGACTCAAAGGTGGGAAATATATACCAAGCTAATATCAGCAAGCGATAATATGATATTGAAAACCGTTGCACACAGAATTGGTTATTTGGAAAGTTAGGAAGTTATTGAGCAGATCAAATTATAATGATTTCTGTTATATACAACCATGAACGTTTACTTTAAAAATTAGTTTAGAGGTAATTATGAATAATTTAAGTATACGAGAACGGATAGCCTATGGTGCTGGGGATGCAGGGTGTGCATTTGTTTGGCAAACTGTGATGCTTTTTTTAGCGTTTTTTTACACGGATGTTTATGGTTTATCTCCTGCACATATGGGGACCATGTTCTTAATCGTTAGAATCCTTGATGCAATAACGGATCCGTTGATTGGCTCACTCGCAGATAGAACTAAATCAAGATTTGGTCGATATCGCCCATACTTACTTTGGGTAGCTATACCATTTGGAGTTTCATGTATTTTAGTGTTCTATACACCAGAATTTGGAGAGACGGGAAAGCTAATATATGCATATGCTTCTTATATATTCCTTACTTTAATGTACACAATGATCAATGTACCTTATTGTGCGATGGCAAATACGCTTTCTAGCGACTCAAATGAAAGAACCAGTTTGCAATCATATCGATTTACAATGACTTCAATTGCGGGTTTAGTCATCGTTCTTCTCGCAATGAAGCTTGTTGACTACATTGGTGGTGGCGATTTACGACTAGGGTATATCGGTGCAATGTCGGTTATGTCTAGCCTCTCTGTCGTTCTATTCCTATTTTGTTTTTTCAACGTAAAAGAAAAGCACGATATTAGACAGACGAAAAGTGGCAACTTAAAAGATGACTTGAAACACTTGTCAAAGAACCCCGCATGGCGAGTGCTATTTATTCAGAACATCATCATGCTGGTTGGTTTTGTGCTTAAAGATGCTGTCATTATTTATTATGTCGTGAGCTTTTTAGAAAGGCCTGACTTAGTGACTCTATTTATGGTTTTAGGTAAATTAGCGGGTGTTTTAGGCGCCATGTGTGCGATACCTCTATTTGGAAAGCTCGATAAAGTTAAATCTTATCAGATCATCAATTATCTTATGGGTATGTTTGCAGTTCTAATGTTCTTCATACCAAGTAGTCAAATAAATTTACTCATTGCTCTGATGATTATTGTTAACTTTTTAAAAATGGCAGCAAGTCCATTCCTATGGAGTATGATGTCTGACGTCGTTGACTATGAAAATCACCTGTCAGGACGTTCTCTCGGTGGCGTTGTTTTCTCAACGAATCTATTCTCAATTAAATTTGGTGTCGCATTAGGTGGGGCCATGTTGGGTTGGTTATTAGCCTTTGGTGGGTATGTTGGAGGCGCAGAATTTCAATCTGGCAGTGCTATAACTATGATTAATGCGTTATATACACTAATACCTGGCGCTATTTTTATCACAGTAGCGGCCATGGTGAACTTTTACCCACTAACTGAGCAACGCATTAAAAAAGTACAAGAAGGTTTAAATTAGTATCTAAATCATCAATATACCAAAGTTTAATTTTTGTGTTTTATCTTTGATAGACTGACCAATATAAATTGTCTTTAATAAGTTAATGCATTTAATTGCGGTAGTCTATTCACATATGAGGAGTTTGATAAGTGAAAAGTAATCGTTTTTTCAGGACATGTTTTACCGCCATGGTCCTTTCTTTATCCGCTGGTAGTTATGCGGATAATATTAAGGTTATTTCTAGTGATTATACTGATACAAGAAATCAAATTGGTGAAGTGTACGATTTCTTTGATGTTAGTGTGCGAACTGAAAGAGGCAATCCGGTTGAGAAGCCCGCTAGGTTTGGCCGTAATGCCAAAGTTAACACAGTGCGTATGCTAGGAGGGTGGTATAACCAAGATCTTTCTGGCGATACCTATCTATGGGATGGTGAAAAGTTTACTTATAACTTTGAGGCCGCTACTCGCCGAATCGACCGTTGGCTCGAGAATGATTGGGATATTTTCCAAATTGTTTTAGATAATCCTCCGTGGGCTTTCCAAGAGGGCTATAGCTTTGTTGATGAGCCTGATGGTGTTCATTACCTCGCAAAAGATCGTGTTGGGGTTTATGGCAACGGCTTACCGCCACAAGATCCTAAAGCATGGAATACCTTCATTCAGTCATTTATTGACCACCTTGTAGAGAAATATGGCAGAGAAACGGTAGCTACATGGCGATTTAGAGTCGGTTCAGAGATTGATACTCGGCCACAACACTGGTCTGCAACTCGTCAAGAGTTCTTTGACCATTATAAGAACACAGTGGATGCAGTACATGCTGTGTTGCCTGAAGCTGTAATTGGTGTTCACTTTAGGGAAGCATCTTTTGTTAGCCAGTATGTCGATTATACCGGTAAAAAAGAAGATGCATATGCACCTTCTTTTATCAGTTGGGCCAAAGAGAATAATGTACCTTATGATTTCTTAGCGATATCCTACTATCCAATGGTCACGCATCCGGAAGAAATGGATATGGATTATGTCTATCAAAATCACATGGCACCTATCCTAGAACACGCCGACTACAACTCAGAGTCGAGCTTTGAGATTCATGAGTTTAAATATATCGTAAAAATGAAGCGTGCAGGATTTTCGAGTGTTGAATCCTCACATGGTTCGGCTTTTTTTGCTCTCTTCTCAAAAATGATGTTAGAGAAGAATGTCCGTCGCTTGTTCCAGTGGGGTAACGTAAAAAGAGACGGCACCTATAACTCAGAAGCGCTCACTCAGTCAGCTCTTTTTGATATGGTCGGGAACAAGTTATACCAGAGCAACGTTGAGGGTGAGTCTAAGACAGCTGGTAACTTGATTGATGGTATTTTTACCCGCAAAGCTGACGATTCAGGTTTTGATCTTCTGATGTTCAGTTTTAACAAAGATGACTTTAGCTACCACGATGATGAAACCATTGCATTAGAGTTAAAAGTTAATCAGCCGAAAAATACGAAATACCGATACCGTGTCGCCCAGTTAGACCGCTCGAATAACCGAGAGCAGATGTTTTTGTCAGAGTTTCCGAAATCTCAACAACCTTCAAATGAAGGGGGGTGGAGAAATGATGACGTGCACCCACTAGCGCCAGTTAATGATGCGCTTAATGAGCAAGGCCGAGATTTCTTTAATAGCGTTAAAGACAAATATGATGATGTCAATGAGCTAAAGTGGAGTGAATGGGAGACCTCCAGTGTTGTTGATGATGGCACTGAGGGTACAGTGATTAAGATTACAAATAGCATTCCATCGTTTTCTGTCCAAAAATACCAGATAGAGTGGTTGGATTAAGAACTCGTTACATTAAAAACTCTATAAATAGAGTAGACACATCTAACTATATTTACTTAGAAAAATGATAAAAAACCCTTGTCTACATTGGCGTAGCAAGGGTTTTCGTGAATACTTCATAACCCCCACATTCAATTAAGACCTCCTGATACGTATGATTTTGTTTTTCACTTATAAGAGACGAAATCATGATTGATCATCGACGCAGCAACAATAATGGCTGGCAATTTTCACCAATTTGAGAAGAGCTATTCGCTGAAAGACATTTTTTCCGCAGGCATGCCATCAGTACCTCAACATTTTTTGCACAACGGCAACTACTGGAGTGCCACATTATTAATAAGCAAAGTGGGCTTGTCAATGCAGAAGTGGTTGAACAGACTACCCATTACCAAGTCGCCAACCCTATTGCTCCCAACATGACACTCAGCGTCAATGATATTATTAAACTAATTAAAAGTCCCTATCCAATACAAAGTGAAATTTACATGAAAATATAATAACCCCTGGATTTTTCAAGCCTGAATAGTGACTGCTCCCCGCTTTCTAATCCAGCCAATACTTAGTAATGTTCATCTTATAAAAAGGAAGGTGAATATGAAGAAGCGATTCAACGAACAGCAGATCATTGCTATTCTCAAGGAAGCGGGTTTGCCCGTCAAAGAATTATGCCGCAAGCACAACATTTCCGATGCCCGTCGCTTGAAAGCAATAGAAGATGAGAATGCCAAACTGAAGAAGCTTTTGGCGGAATCTATGCTTGATGTTGATGCTTTGAAAGCGGCTCTTAACCAAAAGTATTGACCGTCGGAGACAAGCGCAAGGCTGTGCATGCAATGCAGGAAGTCACCACGATTTCGGAACGCAAAGCCTGTCTGCTCGTCGGTATAAATCGCGCATCGATAAGATACCAACCTCAACCTAAAGAGAGTGATGTGGAGCTATTGGCTCGTATACAAGAACTGGCACTAGAGAGAAAACGGTTCGGGTATCGTCGTATTCACCGTCTTCTTCGCCGAGAAGGGACAGAGGTTAACCATAAGCGGGTTTACCGGTTATACCGAGAGGCTGGGCTGGCCGTTCTTAAACGAGAGCGAAGGAAATCATTATGTGTCGGGCGAGAGCCACTTTTACTTCCCTCACTGCCCAACCATACCTGGTCAATGGACTTCGTCATGGACGCACTCAGTTCTTGTCGTAGGATAAAGTGCCTCACTATTGTTGACGACTTCACGAAGGATTGCCTGGATATTACTGTTGCATCAGGAATTTCTGGGGATGAGGTGGTCGTCATACTTGAGGCAATAGCAGCTTTCCGTGGTTACCCTGAGGCCGTTCGAACAGATCAGGGGCCTGAGTTTACGGGTAAGGCTCTCGACCAATGGGCTCATGATCATGGTGTCATTCTGAAGCTGATACAAGCGGGTAAGCCAACCCAGAATGCTTATATCGAAAGCTTTAACGGCAAGTTTAGAGACGAGTGTTTAAACGAGCACCTGTTCAGAGACTTGAGCCATGCTCGTAAACTGATCAGTGACTGGCGCATTGACTACAATGAAAATCGCCCCCACTCATCAATTGGATATCTAACTCCCTCTGAATTTGCACTACTGACGCGTTCAGGGCTAAACAATAACGTAACTGACATTACTAAAGATGTATTGGATTAGTTATTGGGGGCAGGTCAGGTACTAAAAAACTGCTTGATAAACATAAATATAAACCACCCAACAAACAAGTATGATTATATCCATCACCAATAACCGCACTCGTAAATACCGCCAACGCATTAACCCAAATCGATGCCTGCAACACGCTCAAAGGTACATTTGCCCAGGTAAATACCTGCTCGTTAATTGGCCCCAAACGCATACGTACCCCTTCAAGAGGAGTAATTACACGCATTTGGCGAGCTTTAGCTGCAAAAATAGATAGTTACATAAGTAACCCAAGGCATTTGCATAGAAAACTGTCGTTGCAACCGCAAAACCACCTGTTAAAGCTTTACCCATATGTCCGGTAAAAGTCATTGCACTTACTGCTGTCATAAAGGATGTAGACCCGACCATCCACCACAACAACTTACCGCCACCACGAAAATAATCACTAGTCGAAGAGCTGAATGATTTAAATAATATTCCAATTGCAATTAAAAAACCAAAGTATACAATGACAACAGCTATATCAACCATAATTCATCCCTTTTACTATATCCGTACTTTCTCATTCTGATGTTTTGATGTAAAAGTAAATAAATGAAACCAAACTTGTTTCATTCACATAATTAAAATTTTTTAATTCAACGACCAACTCAGATAAAAATCAAACAATCAACTATTTGATAACAAGACTACATAAACAAATAACCACACAACGAGATCTGCTTCACAATAATCAATCAAATAATAAAAATAAACCAATGTTTTAATTTAAAAAAATACAATTCGTTGTATATTACTCAGCAGTTACAAAAAATGGCTATTTTGGTTTTTTTAGAGGTCAATTTTTGCATATAATTTTAATTAAATTATACGTTGGTAAATATTTATGAACACTGCACTAAACAAACTCACTGAGTTTATGAAAGACAACAATGATGAAGAAAGAAGTATACTCGATAACCAAAATAGCATTGACATGTCAATTTTCAAAGATGCGAACAAAACCACAATTTCATTTGATAAAGTAGTTCCTAAAGGAAAAATGATATCGATCAGAAAACACACTCGATACATTCATTATCCTGCACACACACATGACTACGTAGAAATATGTTATGTTCTAGAAGGTAACTCAGTTCAATATATAGAAGGAAAAAAGTGTCAGATTCGCAAAGGTGATATACTCTTTATGGGTCCAGGTGCTACGCATGAAATACTTCCCTCAACGAAAGAGGATATCATTCTTAATTTCATTATTCATAAAAAATACTTTAGCTATATCTTTGAATTTATTGATGATAAAAACAGTCTTTCTAGCTTCTTTATTGATGCTATTTTTAAGAATTCCACCTCAAAAGCACTTATATTTACAACATTTAATAAAAAACCCATAGAGAGCCTGTTAGACAGTATCGTTAATGAACTGACGATTAAAGGCAATTTTATGGAGTCAAAAATTAAGTTTCTTCTTGGTCTTCTAGTTATTGAGTTAATACAAGAATCACCTTACGTCATTGACAAGAAATCTCATGAAAGTAAAGTTTTATCTCAAGTAATTGGCCATATAGAACGTGACTTGCAAAAAGCTAGCTTAAACAGCATTGCCGAACAGTTAAAAATGAAGAACTACAACCTATCAAAACTAATAAAAAAAGAAAGTGGCAAAACATTCAACACACTTCTTCGAGATATTAGATTCAACAAGTTCTGCGAACTAATTAAAGTGACCAATGTTAGCATTAATGAAATTGCAATCGAAGTTGGATTTTCTAACACAAGTGACTTTTATAGAAAATTTCGACAAAAATATGGCCTTTCACCAAGAGAGTATAGAAACTCAGCTTGCTCTGAATTGATTTAACATCGCCCATAGGTGATATACCATTTACTTATAACTCTGAAATCAAAAAAATGCAAAAATACACCTTAAACTTCACAAAAATTGTCGTTTCTAACTGTCTCTTTTTTGTATATAACTTTTAATATTTATTGTAACATCTGGAAGTTGCACATATGCAAAAAGATTTTTCATGGGTTAATTGTGCTTGGTCTGACATTGTTAATAAAGTGAAGATTACAAGTGATGAAATGACTGTAAAATTTCCTTCTATGACTACTGATGGTGTGTATTGTGATACACATGCACCATGGGCTTGGGTCGTCGGTTTTTGGCCAGGTTTGCTTTGGTTGCTGTACGAGAAAGAAAAACATGAACCATTCAAAAAAATCGCAATTGATCGTGAAAATTTAATGGATCAACCTCTTGATGAGTACGTTAATATACATCATGACGTCGGTTTTATGTGGCAGCTCACTTCCATAAAACACTATGAACTCTTTGGTAACGAAGAATCAAAGACGAGAGCTTTAAAAGCTGCAAGTCACCTCGCAAGTCGCTTTAACATTACCGGTAACTTCATCACTGCTTGGAACAAAAATGATGTCAACAGCGCCGACCCTAGAGGTTTAAGTATCATCGATAGCATGATGAACTTACCCATTCTATTCTGGGCAGCAGAGCAACTCAATGCCCCTCGCTTTGCTTTAATAGCCAAAGCTCATGCAGACACTGTACTCAAAGAATTTATTCGCTCAGATGGCTCTGTTCGACACATGGTCGAGTTTGATTACCTAAATGGAAACGTTAAATCATATCATAGCGGTCAAGGCTATGCTGAAGACTCCGCTTGGAGCCGAGGTGCCTCATGGGCAATACATGGTTTTGCGCTGGCTTATAAGTATACAAAAGAAGCTAAGTATCTTCAGGCTGCGTTAAAGACTGCCGACTTCTTCTTAAGCTGCTTACCAGAAGATCGTGTACCATATTGGGACTTCCGAGCACCATTAGATGAAACGACACCACGCGACACTTCCGCTGCAGCCTGTGCTGCTAGCGGTATGCTGCTGATCTCAGATTTAGTAAAGGATCCGGCAATTAGTGATAAATACATGCATTCCGCGAGCGATATTCTTCTGAGCCTGCACCAACGTTACACCACCTTTGGTCAACCAGATGAGCAAGGTATTTTAGTGGGTGGGGCATTTAATGTTCCAAAAGGTTTGGGTGTAAATTGTTCATTAATTTATGGTGATTACTATTATGTTGAAGCTATCGCTAAATTGCTGGATAAAATTAATTATAAATAGTAAATAGTAAATAGTAAATAGTTGTAGAATAATTCTATTCTTAGTAACTAGATCACATTAACAGTGAAGCAATGATTATTTGCTTCATTGTCATTTATTACTCTAGTATAACTATATCACATATTCAACAGCAAATATTGCCCTTCAATAATTCAATTATCGACATATATACCACCCATTAAAATAAATATTATTATTACTATAATTCGAAAAAAAGAATTATATTAATATATTTAAATTTGATCATAAAAATTAACTTGTTACATATTGACAATATATTGTCTTGCCTCAATCATCAAATATTGAAGGAATAATAATGAAACTTGGTCTTTTCAGTACACTACACAATAATCATTGTTCACTATCCCCTCGCAGGTCTGTTTTAAAAGCGTTAGTTCCTGCTGTCTCCTTTGCGTTACTTGCAGGTTCATTTACTGCAAATGCAACCCAGGACACTAATGACAAACAAGTTATGGTAGATTATTTTGCTGATAACGGTTTCGGTAACCCACTTGCAGTGGTTCAAGCACCAGCCGGTATTTACGAGAACGGTGTTACCTACCTAACCTATCAAGGAACTCTAGAGGACCCTTATGTTGTCTCATACAATCACGAGACAAATGAGTGGAAAGGTCCTATCAAAGCAGGATTTAGTGAGCTCGGAAAAGATAACTACTGGGCTCCTTCTGGTCGTCCTATTGATAATCATGGTAAACCGACAATGATTATTGATGATCTCGGATACATCCATATTTTCTTTGGTGGACACGGTGGTAGCGCCCGACACGGAGAAAATCCATTAGGGGATGTGCATGATGGTCGAAATAAGCATATTGTCTCCGCTAAACCTTACGATATTTCGACTTGGATTGAGCTAGACAATATCCCACCATTTGGCAATTACAACCAAGCAGTAAAAATGGATAACGGTGATATTTATTTGTTCTATCGCCATGGTGCCCATAAGAGTGATTGGGTTTTTCAAAAATCTACCGATCACGGACGTACATTCGAAAGTCCAGTATCCTTCCTTGAGCATAAAGAACGCGAAGATATAGAAGCAACTGATAGTTGGTACGCCTGGGCAACTAAGGGGAAAGGGGATGAAATTGTAATCACCTACGATTATCACCCGTGCTGGAAAAGACACGCTAACAATGGGCGTGGTCATACAACTGAACGCCACAATGCATATTATATGGTCTTTAATACAAAAGAAGGCACATGGAGTAATATCAAAGGAGAATATTTAGATCTCCCAGTAACACGTGAACTTGCTAATGAAAAAACACTCGTATTAGATACTGGTGAAAAATGGACTTTTAACGGTTCAGTACACTTAGATGAGAATGGTTACCCGCATATTGGAACAAATATTGGTGTTGATTTAGGTCAGTTAACTGGTGGTCCTAAGCAAACTTCTCATATCCGTTGGACTGGCGTAGAGTGGGTTGGTGGTACTCCTGTAAACCCTGCTGCAGTTAACTGGGGAGTTGATACTCGCGGCGACTTCTTCATCACATCACCCACCGATATCACTTTTGCCCTTGGCTACAAGGAAGAAGGTGAAGGTGTAGTCGCTTACTTTAATTCCAAAGATGGTGGTGAAACTTTTGAAAAGCAGAAGGAACTTCTTCGCAAAGGTCAATCTGGCTGGGCTATGTCCGCAATGATCACCAATGCACACCCTGATGCTAGATTTTTTGTAGCGGAAAAGCCTAAAGGTGAAAGGGAGTGGAGAAACCTTTATCTTCTTGGAGACAATGGCGCAGTCATGCGTGCACAAGAAGACGCTGACGTTCGTGTCAAATAAAAACTAGAATCTTTACAATAAAAAACGCCTAACTGAAAACCGGTTAGGCGTTTATGCATGGGGCATAAAATTTGGAAAAATAAATGAATTTTGTAAGATCTAAACTTAACTGTCATAGCGCAGACTTAATGCGACATATCAAGGGCTAAATCTAAGTCAAACTCGTATTTACTTTCCATCGCGATATCATTACACTGTGCAGCGCTTAGAGACCATGTCTTGTTTTCTACACGAGACTCCATTTCAGACATAAACTCAACTCTACCCTTATCACTGTTTGAAGCCAAAGCCACACCATAAGCCTCACACACTTCTTGGTCAGTCATCGCAAATGCGCTCAAAGACATCGCTGCAGCGATACAACCCACTAATAATCTCATCTTCACTTCTCCTCTGTTTTGTTTGCTTTCAACCTAACCCTAGTTCAGGTCACATTATTAGCAAGATGATTTTTCTCAATCTAATAAAACTGCACGAATATTCGCAAACTTAATTTCCTTTTGAGTAGATTTTTGCTTTATCTCTCATAAATATCACAAAGAAGCTCGCAAAATCTCATAACAAGCCTGCAATACAAAATATCACAATTGACAAATCCAAAAAGATAAAACACCAATCAAACTAAATGAAACATATTTTTATTAAAAGTAACTTGTGTAATAACAAACGCATTACGAATACATAAACACCTTCTAACAAGGTCGGGTATCACTAGTTGAGGGAATACGTAGTTAGTTAATGAACTAAAAAATATTGTTATAACTTAGTGTTATCCCAAGAAGAAAATACACTATAATACTGTCAAATCAAGACTATTATTTAGGCTAAACGTCATTATTTATCATTAACTCAACTACATACACTCGAAAGATTAATATAACAACCGTCTAATTTACTGAGTTTTTTAGCGATATATAACATTGCAAACTTTGACCTTCAATAAAATAAATATAGACATACCCCCAAGACCAAAGATAAAATAAAACTATCCCTTTTTTTCATAATAAAAGGAAAGATACGATTAGTGATTTAATCTTCAGTTTAAGTACTCCCGAATTCAACTCCGAAGTGCGACACCCTCTAATATCAAGCAGCCATAACCATCGTTTTAAAGACGACAGA
>NZ_JBNNXT010000063.1:0-20543 GCF_052873815.1 Photobacterium sp. DNB23_23_1
TACAGCTTACAGCTTACAGCTTACAGCTTACAGCTTACAGCTTACAGCTTACAGCTTACAGCTTACAGCTTACAGCTTACAGCTCTGGTATATCCAGGGCTTTTATTTTTTATAATCATAATTTTCTAGGTTCTAGGTTCTAGGTTCTAGGTTCTAGGTTCTAGGTTCTAGGTTCTAGGTTCTAGGTTCTAGGTTCTAGGTTCTTGGTTCTTGGTTCTAGGTTCCCTAATCCCCCGAATAAAGGAACAACAATGAGTACAGTAAAAAAAGCTGTCATCCCAGTAGCAGGGTTAGGCACGCGTATGCTTCCGGCAACAAAAGCGATTCCAAAAGAAATGTTGCCAATCGTAGATAAGCCGCTTATTCAGTATATTGTGAATGAGTGTGTATCTGCAGGTATTAAAGAAATTGTTCTTGTGACGCATTCTTCAAAAAATGCCATCGAAAATCATTTCGATACTTCTTATGAGCTTGAAGCTACATTAGAAAAGCGTGTAAAGCGTCAGCTGTTGGATGAGGTGCAATCTATTTGTCCACCAGATGTAACCATTATGCATGTGCGCCAAGGCCACGCTAAAGGACTGGGCCACGCAGTACTTTGCGCGAAGCCTTTGGTTGGTGATGCGCCATTTGCTGTGGTGCTACCAGATGTTATTTTGGATGAGTACACTGCCGATCAGTCAACAGAAAACCTTGCTGCTATGCTGAAACGTTTTGAGACTTCAAATGCTAGCCAGATCATGGTTGAGCCTGTGCCTATGTCTGAAGTGTCAAAATACGGTGTGGTTGATTGTGGTGGTGCAGTACTACAGGCAGGTGACTCATATGCGATGACGGCAATGGTTGAAAAACCGGTTGTTGAAGAGGCGCCTTCGAATCTGGCGGTTGTTGGCCGTTATGTACTGTCTTCAAACATTTGGCAGAAGCTGGCAATTACCCCTCCTGGTGCTGGTGATGAAATTCAGCTTACTGATGCGATTGATATGCTAATGGCAGAAGAAGACGTCGAAGCCTTTCACATGACAGGTAAATCCCATGATTGTGGTGATAAACAAGGTTACCTTCGTGCGTTTGTTGAGTACGGCCTGCGTCACGAAAGCCTCGGTGAAGAGTTTAAAGTTTACCTAAACTCGCGATTTAATTCTGCCTCATCATTAAAAGCGGTGAGCTAATATGTATGGCGCCTTTGGGCGCCTATTTTGAGTTATGATGACCTCTTCATTTATTGTTGCACTGACGATTGTCTCGTTATTCTCTGCTCTTATCTTTACTAGGGTTCGGCCTTCAATCCTGTTCAGTGCGGTAGTTTTATTCTTTTATTTTCTTGGTTTTATACCGCAAGCCAGAATGCTCAGCTTTGGTGTCAACCAAGCGGTAATCACACTACTTCTTTTGTTAGTTGCTTCGCTTGCGCTTGAACGCACTCGTATTTTAGTTTGGGTGACTAAGCTTGTTTTCCGTCCAACCTTTAAAATGACGTTAGCCCGATTAGGTTTATTAGCCTCTATCAGTTCGGCTTTTCTCAACAACACGGCAGTTGTTGCGTCGTTAATGGCCGGTTTAACCCGAAGCCAAGATTACTCTCCATCTCGCTTATTGTTACCCCTTTCCTATTTTGCCATTATTGGTGGCACGTTAACCTTGATAGGTACGTCTACCAACTTAATTGTGAATGGCTTATTGATTGAACAGGGGTATGCATCACTTCGGTTCTTTGATTTTCTTCCTGTCGGTTTGATGATTTTACTGGTAGCAGGGCTTGCTGTCTTTTTTTGTGCTTATCGTTTACCAGAAATCGTGGTGACTGAAGGCCAACGTGGCGACTACTTTATCGATGCTGAAGTGCAGTCAGGTAGTGCGTTAATTGGTAAAACTATTCAGCAGAATGGCTTACGTGCTTTGGATGGATTGTTTTTGGTTGATATTGTTCGCGATGGACAGTTAATTTCTCCTGTTAATCCGCAAATGGCAATCAAAGAAAACGATAAGTTGGTTTTCTGCGGTGATGTAAAACACATATCGCAGCTTGAACAGTTTGATGGTTTGTCTTTGTTTGCCAATAGTAATGGTTTGCTGATCAGCAATTTGATCGAAGTGATTGTCAGTACCGAATCGAGCATTATCGGTAGAACGTTAAAAGATACCCAATTCCGCTCACGATTCGATGCGGCGGTGGTAGCAATAAACCGAAATGGTCAGAAGGTCAGCGGTAAACTTGGCGAGCAGTTGATTTATGCTGGTGATAAATTGGTGTTGGCTGTTGGGCCAGACTTTGAAAAACATCGAAATGTTGACCGAAATTTTTTTATCATCTCCGGGTTGAAAGTCAAATCGCGCCTACAGTCGTGGCAAGAAGTGCTTGCGATTGGTGGTTTCGTAGCCATGATTACTTCTGCGGCTACTGGCATTATGAGCCTCTTTTCAGGCTTGCTCATTTATGTCGCTGTTATGGTGTTATCGAAGGTACTGACGGGAGCAAATATTCGTCGACGTTTTCCGTTTGAAATTTGGCTAATGATTGCCAGCGCGCTTTGTATTGCCGAGGTATTCACCACCAGTGGTTTGGCGCAGCAAATAGCGGATATGGTAACGAGCGTAGCGGGTAATAGCGGCCCCTGGTTTGCTTTGGCTGTGATATTTTTCATGACTATGGTGACTACGGAAATTGTCACCAACAATGCGGCTGCAGCTTTGGCATTACCTATTGCTTTGGGAGTTGCCCAATCCTATGGTGTGAACTATATGCCTTTTGTCATGGCCGTTGCTTATGGTGCCAGCGCTAGTTTTATTAGCCCATTTGGTTATCAAACCAATTTGATGGTGATGAATGCCGGTGATTACAGAGTCATCGATTTTATTAAAACAGGGTGGAAAGTTTCGCTGACCTACTCAACAGTGGTTATTCTCACCACACCCTTCGTTTTCCCATTTTAGATACTTTATTAATTGATTTAGGATAAACATGAAAATCGCAGTTGCAGGTACAGGTTATGTAGGCTTGTCAAATGCTGTGCTATTAGCTCAGCATCATGAAGTTCTTGCTGTTGATATCATCGAAGAAAAGGTCAATATGCTTAATGATCGTGTATCACCGATTGTTGATGCAGAAATTGAAGATTTTCTTGCTAATAAAACACTTCATCTCACAGCGACTTTAGATAAGCAGCTTGCTTATAAAGAGGCTGACTTTGTTATCATCGCAACACCTACCGATTATGATGCAGTTAATCATTACTTCAATACTTCTTCGGTTGAAGCGGTAATAAACGATGTAATGGCAATTAACCCAAATGCGGTTATGATCATTAAGTCAACCATTCCAGTCGGTTACACCAAGCAGATTAAAGAGCAACTTGGCTGTGAAAATATTATTTTCTCACCAGAGTTCTTACGTGAAGGCCGGGCACTTTATGACAACCTTTATCCATCACGCATTATCGTCGGTGAACAAAGTGAGCGAGCACATATTTTTGCTAATTTATTAGTTGAAGGCGCGCTCAAGGAAGGTATCGAAGTACTGTTTACCGACTCTACGGAAGCAGAAGCGGTTAAGCTATTCTCTAACACTTATCTCGCTATGCGCGTTGCCTATTTCAATGAACTGGACTCCTACGCAGAGTCCCACGGCCTTGATGCTCGCCAAATAATCGAAGGTGTTGGTCTAGATCCACGTATCGGTAGCCACTACAATAACCCATCATTTGGTTACGGTGGTTACTGTTTACCAAAAGATACCAAGCAATTACGTGCGAATTACAATGAAGTGCCTAACTGTTTGATTGGTGCGATTGTTGATGCTAATACCACTCGTAAAGACTTTGTTGCAGATTCTATCCTTAGCCGCCAACCTAAAACGGTAGGCATTTATCGTCTCATCATGAAATCTGGCTCAGATAACTTCCGAGCGTCCAGTATTCAAGGGATTATGAAGCGTATCAAGGCTAAAGGTATTGATGTAGTGGTTTATGAGCCAGTGCTGGAAGAGAAAGAGTTTTTTCACTCAGCTGTAATTGAAGATCTTGAGCAGTTCAAAGCGATGTCTGATGTGATTGTATCAAATCGTATGGCTGAAGAACTTGCTGATGTTGCTGATAAAGTATATACCCGAGACTTATTTGGGGCAGATTAAAATTTTCTAATTAAGAAGGCCTATCTTCAATTTATTTGCTTGGTTTGAGTCGATGGAGTAATCACTCCAACTTGACTCTTTCCCTATATTCAGCCTAGAGCCTAGAGCCCAGAATTTAGAATCCATGTTAAAACGACTTCCTCTCTTGCTTTATGCAGTATTAATTCTGTTCCTATCACTTAAACCTACTGGGCCAGAGTTACTCTCGATCCCTCATATCGATAAAATTCAACATTTCATGGCCTATGCTGGGTTTGCCATCTTTGCAGCATACGCGACTTCAACGAAACGATCGTTCTACAAGTGTTGCGCTGTCATCGTGCTCTTCAGTGGCGTGATAGAGTTAATTCAACCTTTCTTTGGGCGTGAGTGTTCATTTTTTGATTTGCTCGCTAATTCGTTTGGAGTTTTTATTGGGAGCATTATTGTTTTGGTATTTATCCGGCGAGATTACATCAGATTTGTAACGATATAAAATAAACGTTATTTGAAACAGGAGTGAATACTACTTAGGTGCAGAAAATGCTAGATTATGAAAAAACAAGAATAGCAACAGAAATCTAGATTTAAGGTTTGATCTGATGTTGAGCCATATGCTGCAGCAATGGGCTGAGCACATTACCGAGGCAGTGAAAGAGGCTTAATCAAAAGTAGTGTTAATACCAATCTGGATGAGTCTTTACCTGATGTATTACTAGGAAAAAGATGTTATCAAGGCGGAGATTGCAGTAACTAGTGGCTCTAATTATAAAATCTTGGTATCGAGGGCGATTCTCTTCTGGGGAGTTGCCCTTTTTGCGTTTTAGACCAACCCAAAATGATAGCCTGTCTGTGGTGGAAGGGTATCAGATTGTCATACCTAGAAAGCTGAAATAGAACTCGTCTTACTGTAAACTTTCAGCCAACATAATTAGCCTATAGCCAATACTTTGAAGGAACAGTATGTTTAATAAAATTCTGGTGGTTTGCGTTGGTAACATCTGCCGTTCTCCATCAGGTGAATACCTGTTAAAGCACCATTTACCTAATAAGCACATTGCCTCCGCAGGCGTCGGTGCATTGGTTGGCAAACCTGCTGATAAAACGGCAGCAGCAGTCGCACTTGAGCACGGTGTTAGCCTGGAAGGGCATGTGGCCCAGCAGGTCACCAGTGAGCTTTGCCGTGAGTACGATTTAATTTTGGTAATGGAAAAAGGCCATATTG
Source organism: Photobacterium sp. DNB23_23_1 (assembly GCF_052873815.1). Lineage (NCBI taxonomy): Bacteria > Pseudomonadati > Pseudomonadota > Gammaproteobacteria > Vibrionales > Vibrionaceae > Photobacterium > Photobacterium sp. DNB23_23_1. Next base: position 5,334 of record NZ_JBNNXT010000063.1, read on the forward strand.
AAGCGGTGACCAAAATTGCACCGGAAGCCCGTGGCAAAACCATGCTATTTGGTCAGTGGATTGGTCAGAAAGATATTCCCGACCCATACCGTCAAAGCCGTGAAGCGTTCGACTTTGCCTATGAGCTGATTGATGAATCAGCCAAAGCGTGGGCGAAGAAGCTGTAAAAGGCTGAACTGCCGTTTTAGCGGTTCGAATGCTTTTAAGGTGAACATGCTTTAAATGATAATCCCCCTTCTGGTGCTGGTCGTCTTTATTATCAGCGCCAGAAGAAAAATGCCATTCATATTATACCAACCTACATAAATTCTTGAACAACTACTTATCCAGATTGGTATTACTTTCCTAAATATTGAATTCATTCATGTCATGTTGCTGAATAAAAATCAACCTTAAGAATTTTAATTTTTTATTTTGTGAAAACTTAGTGAAATATAAAAAATCACCCGAGATACTACTCTTTGCATGCTTGTGCATATGGGGTCGTTGAGGTATGGTGATATTCATTCAAGGAATATATTAACGACCTTGTAATACAGTCTTAAATATAGCAAGGAGTCGCTATGCATTATTTACATTGCCCGGAATGTCAGCGTGTAGAACATGTTTATCGGATCAAAAGGAATACCATAGAACGTATCTTCAGGCATCATTATGGCAAATACCAGTGTGCGTGTTGTTCGTCGGTGTTTTTATCTCACATGGCAAAGCAGGTCACGATTGTCATCAAACGAGGTGAGGAGAGCTATGAGCCTACGGAGTGATGCCAATGGCAGAGTTTGATGGAATTGAACACAGGATCAAAAGGTACTGTTACATAGAGCACCTGATGGATCTTCAGCGGCAATATCGTCAAGCCGTCTGTGCTAGCAATAGAAACGAGATCGTGTATCTCGAAGAGGTTATCATTGAGGTCAAGCGTGAGTTAATGAGCAGCAAGCCTTAGATGAAATTGGAAATTTCTGAGCTATTCAAGATAAGGTTAAAATCTCTTTCATGAGATATTTGGATTCATTTATGCGTTATTCTTCCTGTCTTCCTGTCTTCCTGTCTTCCTGATTTGAACGTATCTCACAGATTGTAGGGGGGAGAGCTGAATCTTTACATTTTAGTTTAGTCACTTTTTTGACACTTTCCATGTGTGATTTTATCCAAGACTGTTTTGCTATGGGTAGCGTTGTGCGAGGTCGTTTGAAGTCACCTTAGCAATAATGTATTTGTGCTAACTATTAACGACTTTTTTTGTGATATGTGCCGAGCATATTTTGGTTAGTGATGTCGTCCCCAACTTATTTGGCGAAGATCAGTATTACTGAATTTTTAAGGACAAGCTTATGCAAATTATCCATCACGGCGCATATCAGGGGGTGACTGGCTCCTGTCATGAACTGCAGTGGGGGGAGTACGGCATGTTGATTGACTGCGGTTTGTTTCAGGGCAGTGAAGCTCCTCGTTCATTAAATATTGATTTTCCCGTGGAACATATTCAGGCCTTGGTACTGACCCATTGCCATATTGATCATATTGGGCGTATTCCTTGGCTTTTGGCCGCCGGTTTTCGAGGACCAATTTATGCCACAGAAGCGACGGCGGCGTTGCTGCCGTTGATGCTTGATGACGGTTTGAAAATTCAGCTTAACCTTAATAAAGAGCAGCGCAGTCAGTTTCTTTCCCTGATCAAAAGCCTGCTACGGTCGGTACCGTTCGATTGCCAAGCGCCTGTGACGTTACCTACTGGTGAGCGGCTCGCACTCTATTTTCGCCAAGCGGGGCATATCTTGGGATCCGCCTATGTTGAGGTAGTGCTGCCTGATGATCAAGTTGTGGTGTTTTCTGGCGATCTCGGCCCTTCAAACACACCTTTGCTGGTGGATCCGAACTCTCCCAAGCGGGCTGATGTATTAGTTTTGGAGAGTACTTATGGGAATCGTCAACACCAGCGACAGACTGAAAGAAGTGAAAACCTTAAACATATCATTGAACAATCATTACTTGATGGCGGGGCGATACTGATCCCGGCTTTTAGTGTTGGACGCACGCAAGAGCTGCTGTTTGATATTGAAAGTTTGATTGCTGAGACATTCTCATCCAACTTACAAGTCAACTCTGGCCATATGAGGTGGCAGGAGCTACCTATTATTCTCGATTCGCCCTTGGCAGATAAAGTCACCAAGCAATACGAGATGTTTAATCGTTTGTGGGAGAAAGAGGCTATGGGCCGGCAAAATACCGGACGCCACCCACTGTCATTCGAGCAATGTATTACCGTGGATTCTCACTCGCAGCATCTGTCTATTGTTAACCGCCTGCTGTCGACGAAAGAGCCAGCTGTTGTAGTGGCTGCCAGTGGCATGTGCAGCGGAGGGCGCATTTTGAATTATCTCGAAGCGCTGCTACCCGAATCTTGTACGGATGTGGTTATGGTGGGATATCAGGCTTCCGGTACACTGGGGTACGCTCTTTCTCGTGGAGAGAAAAAGGTTGAAATCAATGGCAAGACAATAGAGGTAAAGGCAAAAATCCATAACTTATCTGGGTATTCGGCACATGCCGATCAATCAGATTTGGTGCAATTTGTTGCGAATATCGAGCGAGGACCAAACAGGATTCACCTTGTACATGGTGATCATCGTGCTCAAACTGAACTCGCTCAAGCTCTGCAGGTTGTGCGTCCGGATTGCGAGATGGTAATAGCGGCTGAGCAGAAAACCACCATTGTCTGATTCTGCACATTATTATGTAATGTAAGCAAAACCATCACTATGTTCTGTTATGTTACTGAGGTACTATCTTTTCTACTAGAATGTACAGATCAGTAAGTAGGACGCGATATCAGGACAAGGGCTGTTATTGCGACTTCTTCTGAATTTATTGAGGTTGAGTAATGAAAGTTACCGTAGCAGGTACAGGGTATGTAGGCCTGTCCAATGCCGTATTGTTGGCACAGCATAATGAAGTCGTAGCACTGGATATTATTCAAGACAAAGTTGACTTGATTAATCAAGCGATCTCACCGATTGAAGACAGGGAAATATCCCAGTATTTGGCAGAAAAAACGCTGAACTTGAAAGCGACGACGGATAAAGAGTTGGCTTATCAAAATGCGGAATTTGTTATTATCGCTACCCCGACCGACTATGACCCACAGACCAACTACTTTAATACTTCTTCTGTTGAAGCTGTGATCAAAGATGTGATAGCGATTAATCCAAAGGCTGTCATGATCATTAAGTCGACCGTGCCTGTTGGATACACTCAGAGTATTAAAGATGAATTGGGCTGTGAAAATGTGATTTTCTCGCCGGAATTTTTGCGCGAAGGCCGGGCACTGTTTGATAACCTGCACCCATCACGCATCATTGTCGGTGAAAAGTCTGAGCGGGCAGAAGTGTTTGCTAACTTGTTGGTGCAAGGTGCAGTGAAAGAAAACATTTCTGTGCTTTACACCGATAGCACCGAAGCTGAAGCGGTTAAACTTTTTTCTAACACTTATCTTGCGATGCGTGTGGCTTACTTTAACGAGTTGGACTCTTACGCAGAAGCTCACGGATTAGATAGCCGCCAGATCATCGAAGGTGTCGGTCTAGACCCTCGTATCGGTAATCACTATAACAACCCGTCGTTTGGCTACGGTGGTTACTGCCTACCGAAAGATACCAAGCAGTTATTGGCTAATTACCAATCGGTGCCTAACAATATTATTGGCGCGATTGTGGATGCGAACCGCACTCGTAAAGACTTCATTGCTGATTCTATCATTGCGAAGAAACCACAGGTCGTTGGCGTGTACCGCCTGATCATGAAAGCGGGTTCTGATAACTTCCGCGCGTCTTCTATTCAGGGCATCATGAAACGTATCAAGGCCAAAGGGATCCAGGTTGTTGTCTATGAGCCAGTGCTGCAAGAAGAAGAATTCTTCCAGTCTAAAGTGATCACCGATCTTGATGAGTTCAAACAACTCTCTGATGTCATTGTCTCTAACCGCATGGCCGAAGAGTTGGCGGATGTTGCTGACAAGGTTTACACCCGCGATCTGTTTGGGGCGGATTGATAAAGCAGGCTATTGGCTATTGGCTAGGGGCGATAGGCTACGCCTATCGCCCATTTCTCATTCTCAAGACTGCTCTCAAGACTCCCTTTGTCTTTTTTATCTCCATCTATACTTATAGTCATATCAATAACTATATGTTGCGCTTTGGGGATAGTAATGATGAAGTTTTCACTGGCGGCAATTTTCATCTCGGGCTTTATAAGCCTGTCTGCGTTCGCGGCAGACAATGCATCAACCAGTACTCAGGTAAGGCAGGCACCAACGTCTCAATCTACAGCGACTCAGTCCACTGTCAATCAGCAGCAGGCAAAGTCATCTGTTGAAGCGGCGAGCCAAGAAACCGGTAAAGCAGCGGGTATCGATACCGCATTTGCTGCTTCTGCTGGCGGTATAACCGCAACGGTCTTGGCAGTCGGTGCCGCCGCGGTTGTGATTGGTGTTGCACTTTCTGACTCTGGCGGTGGTGATGACCCAGCTCCTCCGGTAACCGTTCAAGCTGGTCAGTAAATCGCAAAAACGAAAAAGTTTGACTCACATCACCAGTGAGCCAAGCTTTTCTAGGTCCTTAAACCTTCTTCCCTTTCACCAACTTCCTCACCCACATCCGTCCCGGATGCAATGCTTCCAGTACAGTGTTAGGTAGCGGTAGCGGATCGCCGCAGATTTGCGAAGCGAGTAGTTCACCAAGCAGTGGGGCTGAGCTCAGGCCGCGAGAGCCCAAACCAATCATTGCATACAGGTTGTGGTAAACCGGTACCTCTTCTGCGTTGTCTTGCTGGTTTATCAAATCAGCATATTGCGTTAGCAGGTTGTCATATTGGCAAACATCACCAACAAATGGCAGATGGTCGCGGCTGGCACAGCGCACGCCAACACGTGCTTGCGCGTCAGTCATATCAATGTTTTGCGGCCAGCTTGCTTCAGGCAGGCAGTCAACCAAGCGCTGTTTGTTCTCTGTATGCTCTTCAGGGCTGAAGGTTAAATCAGTGCTGCCGCGGCGGTAACTGGCACCGATGCAGTGGCTTTCACCGGTGGCATTAACCGGAGTGAGGTAACCATCATAGCAAAGCACGGTTTTCAGCGGGTTCAGTGTCGGGTTGGTTGGAATATGGCTAACCTGACCGCGCACGGAATAGGCCGGAATATCTTGAGTCTGTGGGAACTCGGCAAAACGATGGCCGTTTGCCACAATCACAGTGTTATGCTGGTAACGCTGGCCGTGCTGGTCTGTCAGCAGCCAGCATTGCTCACTTTGATCGCTGTTTTGGTGAGCGTCTTGTTGGGTGAGTTGCTGGATGTCGGTGTGAGCTTTAACCTCAAGCAAGCTCATCTCTTGTGCTTGCTCAATCAATGCACGGGTAAGATCCTGCGGGCATAGCCAGCCGCCTAGTGGGTAGTTGACGCTACCATGGCCGGATACAACACCAGTGACTTGCTCGGTTTGTTCGACATCAAGCTGGCGGATAAGCGCCTCAGGAAAGCCGCCGGTCATCATTTTTCCTAGCTTGCTGGTGGCATTGTCATCCCAAGCTAGCTGGGTCACTCCGCACCAGTCATGGGCGAACTCTTTTTGCTTGGCTGCTTGTTCCACAAATTGGCGGGCATAGAGAAATGCAGGGGCAAAAAAGCGCGACAATGCATCATTAGAGCCATTGAGTAATGGGTACACTGCGCCTTGGCGGTTACCGGATGCACCTTCGGCGGGTAGTGCGTCGGCACAATATAGGGTGGTTTTAATCCCGCGCCGTGCCAGTGCTATTGCCGTTGTCGCCGAGCCAACGCCGCCGCCGATAATGGCGACCTCAGTTGCTTGTTTGTTCTTATTATTGGCCGATTTGCGACAGTACCAAGGTTTAACGTTACTGCCGTATTTGCGCTCGGTCACGCAGCCAGCCAGCATATCTCGCTTGGTGCCAAAGCCTTTGACTTTTTTCATGTCAAAACCGGCTTCAATGAGGCCGCGGCGAACAAAACCTGCAGCCGTGAACGTTGCTGTGCTGCAGCCGACACGGGCCAGTTTTGCCATCCCGTTGAACAGATCTTGATTCCACATTTCAGGGTTTTTGCTAGGGGCAAAGCCGTCAAGGAACCACGCATCGACGATACCGTCATTATTCGTCCATACTTGTGGCATACAGTCTTTGATATCACCAAACCACAGGTCGAGGGTGATCATACCGTCTTCCAACACAATACGGTGGCAATCAGCCACAGCCGGTGGGTAATGGGCGTGAAGTTGGCTCGCTAAGTCAGCCAGCTCAGGCCATGACTGGTGAGCCTTGATCAGGTCGTCCTTGGTCACCGGGAACTTTTCAAAGCTGATGAAATGCAGCTCTTTGGTGGTGGCATCCGGATGTGCTTGACGGAAGGCTTTGAACCACTGCCAGACGGCAAGGAAATTGAGGCCGGTTCCGAACCCTGTTTCAGCAACCACAAAGCGGCGGCGGTCGAAAGATTCCCAACGCGAAGGCAAGCCATTTTGGTGCAGGAACACGTAGCGTGTTTCTTCTAATCCATTGGCGTTGGAGAAGTACACATCGTCAAAGTCATTAGACACAGGCGTGCCTGATTCATTCCAGTCCAGTACGGCATGTTCGATTTTTGCCGAGTTTTTTTCGTTCTGGGACGGTTTATCTGTATCAGACGGCATTTGGGCTTTATCAGACAAGGGGGAAGCCTCATAGTTGGTGTAACGGGTATTTTTCCGAGGATTGTACCCGATCAACAGGAAAGCTGACCACTTTTGACAGATAAACCCGTTATTATCGTCAGCGTTATACCCAAGTTACCTCAGGTTGTTGATTGTTTATACAGAGGTTATTTGGGTATAAATGACAGTAGGAATTCATCATGAAACGAGCCGTAATTACAGGCATGGGTATTGTGTCCAGCATTGGTAACAACGTTAAAGAAGTGCTGGAGTCATTGAAAACGGGTAAATCCGGTATCAACTTCTCTGAACAATTTGCAGAAATGAAGCTGCGCAGTAATGTTTGGGGCGATTTGAAAATGACCCCTTCAGAATATATCGATCGTAAGAAGATGCGTTTCATGGGCGATGCTGCCGCTTTTGCTTATCTTTCTATGGAACAAGCCATTGAAGACTCTGGCCTAACGGAAGATCAGGTATCAAATGACCGTACCGGCCTTGTGGCGGGTTCTGGTGGTGCGTCTTCTTATAACCAGGTTGCAGCCGTCGATATTCTGCGCGAGAAGGGCGTGAAGCGTGTGGGGCCTTATATGGTACCGCGTACGATGTCTTCAACGGTTTCTGCTTGTTTGGCGACACCGTTTAAAATCCGTGGTGTGAACTACACCATGAGCTCTGCGTGTGCAACGTCTGCTCACTGTATCGGCCATGCACTTGAACTGATTCAACTCGGCAAGCAAGACGTCGTGTTTGCGGGTGGTGGTGAAGAGCTCGATTGGTCTTTGACCATGATGTTCGATGCCATGGGCGCACTCTCTACCAAATACAACGATGATCCATCGAAAGCATCACGCACATATGACGCAGACCGTGACGGTTTCGTTATCTCTGGTGGTGGCGGCATGTTGGTTGTCGAAGAGCTGGAGCATGCATTGGCTCGCGGCGCGAAAATCTACGGCGAGATCGTCGGCTATGGCGCAACCTCTGACGGCTACGACATGGTAGCGCCATCGGGCGAAGGCGCGGTGCGTTGTATGAAGATGGCGATGCAAAATGTTGACAGCATCGATTACATCAATACCCACGGTACATCAACGCCAGTCGGTGATGTGAAAGAGCTTGGCGCTATCCAAGAGCTATTTGGTGATAACAGCCCAGCGATTTCAGCCACCAAGGCGATGACCGGCCACGCATTGGGTGCGGCGGGTGTTCACGAAGCGATTTACTCAACCTTGATGTTAGAAAACAGCTTTGTAGCACCAAGCATCAACATTGATAACTTAGACGAAGCGGCTGCGGGTCTTGATATCGTGACTGAAAAGCGTGACCAAGAGTTGAAGACGGTGATGTCCAACAGCTTCGGTTTCGGTGGCACCAACGCCACACTGGTTATCAAGAAGTACGAAGCTTAACCGACTTTTGTCATTTTCCAGGGGTGGCACTGACTAAGGTACTCAGCTAGAAAGCCTTTTGCGGGGACTGCTCTAACTGTTATATGACCTTGAGTCAGTGCCTAAAAAAACAGACGCGACATCGGCTGTGTGAATAGTATTTTCTTTTGCGGGAGCTGTCTATGATCCCAGTCGGTGTTTTATTTCCTGGACGTTCGCCCAGCAGACTTTTTCTGCTGGGCTTTTTTATGGGAAAGAACTTGGCTGATAGGCTAAAGCGGCCAGAGGCTAGAGGAAAAGCAAGAGCATAAGCTTGACATGGTTCGCCCATCGCCCATTGCCCATCACCTCCCAATCTAATAGCATTCCTCTAAACAGAACCGCTTTATAAGGAAACCGACCCATGAAAATCCTCATTGACGAGAACATGCCTTATGCCGAGGCGCTATTTAGCCAGTTGGGCGAAGTGATCAGCAAACCGGGCAGAACAATGACCGCTGAGGATTTGGTGGATATTGATGCGCTGATGATCCGCTCGGTGACCAAGGTCAATGAAGCCTTGTTGACCAAGGCGAATAAGCTCAAGTTTGTCGGCACCGCAACAGCCGGCCAAGATCATGTTAATGAAGCGACATTGGCTGCCAAAGGTATCGCCTTTACCGCTGCGCCGGGCTGTAACAAGGTGGGTGTGGCTGAATATGTATTGAGTAGCCTGATGGTGCTTGGCCAGCAGCAGGGTTTTTCTATTTTTGACAAAAAGGTAGGGATCATAGGTGCCGGCAATGTCGGTAGCTACCTTGCCCAATGTTTGGATGCGCTCGGGATCCCGTATTTGCTTAATGATCCAATCAAACAGCAACAAGGTGATAGCAGGACTTTCCATTCGCTAGACGACATTCGCTTGCAATGTGATGTCATCACCATGCATACACCGATCACCCGTGATGGCGAGTACCCGACCCATCATTTGGTCGATGATACTTTCCTCGCAGATTTACAATCAGGTGCAATACTGATCAATGCGGCCCGTGGCCCGGTAGTGGATAACCTCGCCCTCAAACGCGCTCTGCAGCAGAGCCAATCAGGAGAGGGCAAGAAGCTGACGGCTGTTTTGGATGTATTCGAACACGAGCCGCAGGTTGATCTCGAACTATTGCCACTGTTGGCTTTTGCTACTCCGCATGTTGCTGGCTATGGTTTAGAGGGCAAGGCACGCGGCACCACTATGGTTTATAACAGCTATTGCCAATTCCTTGGCTTAGAGCAGCAGGTTACCGCTGCTAGCTTGTTGCCGATCGCTCCAGTACCACAGGTCAGCCTGAGCCAAGAGTGGGATGAGTCGACGCTATTTAGCCTGACCCAGATTGTCTATGATGTGCGCCGTGATGATGGCTTGTTCCGCCGTGAAATGGGTCAAATGGCAGAGGGGAGCCCGGAAATGGCGACTGCTTTCGACCGGATGCGCAAAAATTACTGGGATCGCCGTGAATATAGCGCGATTACAGTAGCGGGCGAGGCCCATTTTGGGGTAGAGTCGCTGGCTAAATTAGGTTTTACAGTAGAGGAAAGGCCATGAGCCAGGAATTTGATATTGCAGTACTCGGTGCGACCGGCGCTGTCGGCGAAGCCATTGTGGAAGTTCTTGAGGAACGCAATTTTCCTGTTCGCAATCTCTATTTACTAGCTTCTGAGCGTAGTGCGGGCAAAGTCTTGCGCTTCAAAGGTAAGTCTGTACGGGTCAAAAACGTTGAAGATTTCGACTGGAGCCAAGTCCAGCTTGCTATCTTCTCTGCCGGTGCAGAAGCGTCTGAGCGCTGGGCGCCAGCCGCTGCCGATTACGGTGTGGTTGTTATCGACAACACGTCCCGCTTCCGCTACGACTACGATGTACCTTTGGTGATCCCTGAGGTAAACCCGCACGCGATTGCGGAGTACCGTAACCGCAATATTATTGCTAACCCGAATTGTTCAACGATCCAGATGCTGGTCGCGCTGAAGCCGATCCACGAAGCATACGGTATCGAGCGTATTAATGTGGCGACATACCAGTCGGTATCGGGCACGGGTAAAAAAGGTGTTGATGAGCTTGCGGGTCAAACGGCTAAGTTGTTAAACGGCCTGCCAGCGGAAACCAAGGTTTACGACAAGCAGATTGCGTTTAACTGCTTGCCACATATCGATGAGTTCATGGATAACGGCTACACCAAAGAAGAAATGAAAATGGTGTGGGAAACCCAGAAAATTTTGGGTGATGACAATATCCGTGTTAACCCGACTTGTGTTCGTGTGCCTGTATTCTACGGCCATGCCGAAGCGGTTCACGTCGAAACTTGCCAGCCGGTACATATCGAAGAAGCGATTAGCTTGTTGGAAAGTGCCGAAGGTATTGAAGTCTTCCATGGTAATGACTACCCGACTCAGGTTAGTGATGCGACCGGCAAAGACCACGTGATGGTTGCCCGTATCCGTGAAGATATCAGCCACCCTTGTGGCCTGAACATGTGGGTGGTTGCCGATAATGTCCGTAAAGGTGCGGCGACCAACAGTGTACAGATCGCAGAAAAGCTGATTGAAGAGTATTTATAATCAGGCTAGAGGCTAGAGGCTAGAGGCTAGAGGCTAGAGGCTAGAGGCTAGAGGCTAGAGGCTAGAGGAAGAGCCAAAGAAGAAGCAAGAGTTTGACATGGTCAGGCTCTTGTAATCAATCGCCCATCGCTGCTGTTGTATTTTCAACTTGCTGAATCTACGTAGGTCACCAATAGTGCGACCTTGCTCCCGACTTCATGATTAGGTGGAGATGTCACGCTCAAGATTATTGTGAATAGGCCGAAATTAAATAATCTTGTATCATATTGCTGTGCACATGCATTTTATATTGATGCCGTGTGCTATGCATTCTTAGCTATTTTCCTGCCAAAGAGGATGACAGGCAGTGTCTGATCTTTCGACGATGATAAAACGTTTTTTCCTGCCGGTAATATTTTCCACCGCTGTGATATATTCTCCGGTCCACGCGAATACCGTTCGTATTACTGGGCCAACCCAAGGCGTACAGCCTACAGCTTCTTCATTGCCAGCTAATACCGGATCGTCTACACAGTCGTCTGCTAATGCTTTGCGCTATGGGCCTACTACCAACACTGAAACCTTGTGGTCGATTGCAACTCGCTATCGGCCGAATAATCAAGTTTCTATTTATCAGGTTATCGGCGCTATCTTCCGCCAGAACCCACAGGCATTTGAAAGTAGCAATATTCACGGCTTGGTTCCGGGTAGCATGTTGGCTATCCCGACAGAAGCGCAAATGCGTCGTGAAAGTATCGATGTGGTTAAGCAGCGTTTGGAAGCCGATCAGCGCACCCCTTCTCGGAGCCAGACTCGAACGGCGGCCACGCCACCACCGGTAACGACGCCGCAACCGACTGCGGCGAAGCCTGAGCCTAGGCCTGAGCCCGTTGCTCAAGCACCTAAGCCTGTAGTGCAAGCACCTGAACCTCAAGTGAAAGAGGTTGCTGCGGCTCCGAAACCTGCTCCTAAAGCAACTCAGGACGCTTCACCGAAAACTGAGCCAGCAGTTGTCGCGCAGGTGCAGGATAAGCCGGAGCTTGTGGTTGAAACCGTAGTTAAAGCGCCAGAGGCTGCGCCAAAAGCGCCACTGATCCCACCTAAACCGACAGCCTTGCAAGTCCAGTTGGATGCCTCTGACGAGCAGATGACCAAACTTCTCGAGAGCAATCATTTGCTGCGTGTGCGTCTTGCCGAGATGCAGCACGAAGTGTCGGCATTGAAGCAACAACTGACCGACGATGAAGTGTTGCGGGAGCAGATCAAAGGTTTTATTGACCAACAGCGTGCGATGCAAACACAAGTGGTTGAGCCGCAACCTAGCTTGTTTGACCGTATGATTTCCAGCCCATTGATGTTAGCGGCAATGGCATTGATCCCTGGCGCCTTGATAGCGGGTTTACTGGCTTACTTCCTGCTTGGCCGCAAGCGCGAAGTTGAAGATGATGTGAAGTCATTGGATGCCCCGCAAAGCCAAAACGAAGCCGCAATGATGCCTCCGCTGTCACCTACGCCGGCCGATGACGAAGATGTGCCGAGCCTGACTCTGGGTGACGACGAAGAACTTGATGATCTGTTCGGTGATGATGACTCCCTGTTCGATGATCCTGAAAGTAGCTTGTTTGGCCAAGAGTCCTCTCTGGCTTCGAAGGAAGACAGTAATGGCTTTGATATTGCTGGCGATATCGGTGGTAATCTTGGTGCGAGCAGTATTTCAGTCAATAGTGATGATGATGCTATTGGTCTGGAAGATATGGAGCGGGCACTGGATGAAATGGACAAGAAGCCTGAGCCGAGCCCTGATGAAGAGTTGGCGGCAATGTGGGAGCAGTCACTGCAGGCTGATGATGACGACGAAGATAGCTTTGACCTGTCTTATGATGGTGATGACTTGTCTTATGACAGTGGTGATCTGGACGCATCGCTGGAATCGTCGGCTGATGGAGATCAGATTGTTGATCAGGCCATGCTGGATGAATTGTTCTCTTCTGCAGCCAGTGATGAGGTGCAAGCGTTAGACTCGCAGCCGGAGCAGATGGTCGGTCAAGATGAGCTGGATACCTTATTTGATAGCATTGATGTAAATAGCTCTGCTGTAGATGCCCTTGATGCAGATGACCTTGATGTAAATAACGCCGTTATCGATGCTAATGCAGTCAATAGCGCACAATCCGAGCAGGCTGCGGTTGATCAGGCTTTAGCCGATATCGAGTTGATGGCCTCGCCTGCATTGGATGGTGATTTTTCATCAATGCTTGATGACGCTGTCGTCAATGCAGCGGATGTGTCGGTCAGCGATCCGACGGCGCTTCTCGATGAACTGCTTGATGATGAAGACAGCCTCACTTCCGAAATTGAATTGGAAGAAGACAGTACAGCATTGCTTGATGAACTGCTCGATGAGCCTGATACGGACAGCTTGTTGGCCAGTCATGGTATTGAAATCGATGAAAATAGCACTGAGCTATTGGATGAGTTGTTGGCCGATGCTGAGGATTTTGATGAAGCAGGGGTCGAGGAAACAGGGTCCGATACTCTCGAACTTGATACATCTAAGCTTGATACACCCGAGCTTAGCGACGGTGTAGAAGAGCCATTGGTGCTGGATGACATCAGCATTGAAGAGGAGAGCACTGAGCGACTTGATGACATTCTGGACCAACATACCGAAACCGACCAACCTGCTGATGCTGATGCTGATGCTGATGCTGATGCTGATGCGACTGAGGTCGAGCGGCGTGTCGCTGTTGAGCCGGAAGTACTAGCCAAAGAGCCAGAAACTTTAGCTCAAGAGCCAGAAATTGACGAAATTGAACAGCTTCTTGCTTCGGCTGATGCCGCCATGCAGGATGCTGGAGAGCCGGACGACAGCGCTGAAATTGATGCTATCGGTCAAACGGTTGAACAGTTGCTTGAGAGTCTAGAGGCTGACGAACAGGCTGGTAGCAAAGAGCTGCAGGTCGATAGCGAAGAGATCATCCTTGATGAGCCTGCTTTCGACTTTGCAGCGGACACTCAGCAGTCACAAGTTCACGAAGTGTCACAAGGTGAACCTGACGTCCAAGAGCTAGAAAGCCCAGACGAGCAAGAGAATAAGACCTCAGAGCACAGTGAGCACAACAGCGAAGAGTTCCCTATTTTTGATGAGGAAACTCTGCTAGCAGAGCTTGATGAGGCTCCTCGAATTGAGAGCGTTGCTCAGCAAGCCTCTGAAGAGCCGGTGAAGCACGAGTTCGATGATGCACCGTTGACACTCGATGATCTGCCAGAGTTCGATGAAGAGGCCGCATTTAACGATCCGGATGTAGAGCTGCAACAAGAACAAGTACTGAGCGAAGACGATGAGCAAGCAATGCTTGATAATATCGTTCGTCAGTTACAGCAGGCAGCAGAAGCGGCAGAGAAACCTCAAGTAAATGAAGAGCCTTTGGATGCTGTAGTGGCAGAACAATACGTTCAGCCCGAGCAACAAGCACCCGCTAGCCCTTATTCACTTCATGGCCACCCGGATATTGAGTTTGAAACTCTGGACCCGGCTAGTTTGCCTGAGTTTAATGAGGATGAAGCCCTACAGGCTTCATTCGATGAGCAGCATGAGCTAGAGCAATATGAAGTCGAGCAAGGCTTCAAACCGCAAGCTCCTGAGCCACAAGCCCTTGAGTCTGTCACGCCAGAGCCTGCAATGGCAGAAGCTTTGGCTCCAGCCGCGCAACTGAGCGATGAGTTTGTCGACTCGGCAGGGCTGGATATGGATGCACTGCTAAACGACCCCGAACTGCAAGCAGATTGGGAGCGTGAGCAGTTGGTGGGCCGTTCGGAAAATGTGACTGGCGATAGCGCTGTAGACGACGACTTGTCAGCAGAAGAGAGTGAAATTTGGGCGGCGAGTAACCCTGAACCCGAACTTGAAGGTGAGGACTGGGAGGATCAACCAGAGATGAATGTCGAAGACGTGCCAGCCTTCGACGAAGATGATCTTATGGTTGATAACGGTGCCGATTCTGAAATGTTGTTTGTGGGTGAGGTCAACGAGCCTCAGCCTGCGATGGAAGAAGCGGCCAGTGAGTTGGTCGATGAGTCTCCGGTTGCTGAGCCTGTTCATCGCCAAGCACCTGACGCGTCTTACATCAGTATTGATGAGCTGATGAAGGATCTTGATGGTGAGGAGCCTAATAGTGAATTGGATGAAGCACCGCTGAACCTTGATGTCGGTTTGGATGAGTTCCCTGATGTGCTGGCCGATATTGGTAGTTTGGATATCGACAGCCAAGGTGAGTTTGCCAGTAAGCTTGATTTGGCCAAAGCGTACCTTGAGATGAATGATAGCGAAGGTGCGCGCGGGTTACTCGAAGACGTTGACCAAGGTGACAACGGTGAGTTGCAGCAAGAGGCGAAAAGCCTGTTGGCGAAGTTGAGAGGCTAGAGCAAAGAGTAGAAGCAAGAGCTTGACATGGTCAGGCTCTTGCAAAAAATTTGCATCGCCCATCGCCCATCGCCCATCGCCCATCGCCCATCGCCCATCGCCCATCGCCCATCGCCCATCGCCCATCGCC
>NZ_JBNNXT010000064.1:0-19690 GCF_052873815.1 Photobacterium sp. DNB23_23_1
CGGTGAAGAGGGATTCGAACCCCCGACCCTCTGGTCCCAAACCAGATGCGCTACCAAGCTGCGCTATTCACCGACAAGTACAAATAAAAAGTCTTGTAAACTCTCTACTTGAATCAGCTTCGTTGCTGAGGTGGCTTATATTACTCAGCAAAAGATTTTACGCAAGTAGAAAAGCACATTTTTAAAAAAAACCACTACCAACTGCTCACAGAACTACCAATCCTGGCGAAAAAGTGATCGCAACCACACCCACCAACACAAACTTAACACAACCTGTAAACCATTGATCCAGATCATCACAACATTTTCGCTGCATTGTTTATCTTATGACCACTATCCCGTGACCTAAAGGATTACACATGGATTTTTGGTTAGATCTCCTCTTTGGCAATGCCGTCGGCCTGTCGTCAATGATCGTTATCTTTATCACGCTGGGATTAATGCTCTTTTTTGGCGGTTACTTTGTTTACAAGGTACTGTCTGCACCTTCTCCTCACTAGAGCCATTTCGCAATGTCATCTGCTTGCGCCAGGGTCCAACTTGTCGGTTTTGGCCCTGGATTTATTTTCTTCTATCCGTATTTCTCCCCCCCCCTCACCTGTAACATATTGCAATCCTTAGCAACTGAAGTCACTTGGGTATAGAAGTCGCTGGGTATATAATCGAGTTATATGCCTTCAACCCACGAACACCATGTCTAAAAACGATGAATTAGATCTCTTCCGAGAGATGATGGCTGATGTCGCTCCTATCAAGCAGGACAAAGTCGAAGTCGCCCACAAGCACCAAGTCACCGAAGCCCACCTCGCAAGGCGTCTTGCGGCACAGACCTTGTCTGACAGCGATCCTGAATACCTTTCTTTAGACTACGCAAAAATGGTCAAGCCTGACGATATGTTGGCGTTTAAACGTGATGGTGTTCAAGAAGGCGTATTCCGTAAGCTTCGTCTGGGTAAATACGATATCAATGCCCGACTGGATCTACATCGCAAGACCCTAAAAGAAGCGCGTGATGAAGTACTCAACTTTCTTCGCCAGTGCCAAAGAATGGATATCCGTACTGTGATGATTGTTCACGGTAAAGGAGAGAAATCCAACCCACCAGCACTGATGAAAAGTTATGTGGCCACTTGGCTGGAACAAATATCTGATGTGATGTGTTTCCACTCAGCCTTGCGCCAGCATGGTGGTAACGGTGCACTCTATGTCATGCTGAAAAAAAGCGCTGAGCGCAAGCAGGAAAACCGTGAGCGTCATAGCAAGCGACAAAGTTAAACCCAGGGTACACATCCTCCAACTAAAAAAGGAGCCGAAGCTCCTTTTTATCATTCGAATACCAGTCTGGATATTAAAGCACTAAGCCTGAACAACAACCCGCATCGCCAGCAGGATCAGCACGATACCTGATAGCCGGTCGATCATCTGCGCTTTGGTGCGCAGTTTTTCCAGCACCTTAGGGTTCGATAATACAAAGGCAATAAGCGTGTACCACAAGCCATCCACCAGCAGTGGTGTTGCAACAATAATCGCGCGGCTGCTGAGCTCTGTTCCAACGGCAACAAACTGGCTGAACAACGCTAGGAAAAACAGAGCAAGCTTAGGATTAAGCAGTGAAATCATCGCACCATCACGGGCAGCTTCCACTAGGCTCGTTGATTGACCCGCAGCCAATTTCGCTGCGACTCCACCTTTAGAGCGCAAAGCATTTACCCCAAGGTAAGCTAAGTAACCTGCCCCCGCATAAGTGATAACACTAAACAGCATCGGTGACTGCTTGAGTACAACTGCTAGACCCAACAAGGTTACCAGTGCATAAACCCCAACGCCTGCAGCATGTGCCCAGGACGTCACGACCCCATGTAGGCGACCACCTGCCAAACTGTGCTTGGCAACAACAGCCAAGCTTGGTCCCGGCGACATTGCGCCTAGCATGCATACCATGAGTAACGAAAGCCAAATACTGAGTGTCATTGTTATTTCCTATCCATTAGGGCTGATTTCTGTCTGTAATATATCTAAGTGAAGGTCATGCTTGGAAATCAAAAGAAATCATCATGGCTATGATTTGAAATCATAACCGTATAAACCCCCACCTAAATCGAATACATCGAGCTTTTCATCACCATAAGTACTTGCTCACGGAACCAGCGGTGGGCAGGGTCATTTTCATAGCGAGGATGCCAGATCAGCCAATAGCTATGTTCTGGTTTCGGGATAGGCAGGGGTTTATAAGTAATTTCAAACCAAGCCTGCATATTGCGGGCTATGTGCTCGGGCAACACCATTAACATATCGGTGCGTACTAAGGTTTGAAAGGCAGCACTGAAGAAAGGAACAGAAAACTGAACATCTCGATGCAGCCCCCGTGCTTTGAGCTCCCGCTCGACAAAGCTATCTTTATCCCCACCCGCCGACACCCGCATATGCGGGTAGCCAGCAAGATGTACCAATGACAGCTCTGGTTCATTGGCCAGAGGATGTTGCCCACGCATCACGCATACTGGAAAATCCGAGCCAATACGGGCTCCGCACAGCCCTTCAGGGATTTTCGGCAGCATGGTCGATACCAACTGGATATCCAACTCAGCCAAATTAGACAAATATTCAGGCGACCATAACCGGTAACTGATATTGACCCGCGGGGCCTGCACCTGAACCCGCTCGACAATCTCTGGCAGGATATATTGAGCCACATAATCAGAGGAGGCCAAGATCATTGGCCCATTCCAGTACTGCGGTGAGAATGCAGGTTCTTCAAGTAGCCCTTGGCAACTGGCCAAGATTTTATCGACCTTGCCCTTTAATTGCAGCGCCTTGGGTGTAGGCAACAAGCGGTTGCCCTCTCTTATCAGCAAAGGGTCACCGAACAACTCACGTAGCTGAGTCAGCTGGCGACTAACAGCTGACTGGGTCACGCATAGGCGCTCAGCCGTACGACTGACATGAGACTCTTCCAGCAGTACCTGCAGGGTTCGCAGCAAGTTCAAATTCACGTTCTGCATTGCCAACCTTTCATTATTGAAGTGTTGTATCTTGGCCCTATTATAGTTTTGCCAGCGGGGCAAACTGTCCGCCCGTCAGAGCCAGCAAATCACTGGGTGCCAACTCGATTTCCAGCCCCCGCCGTCCGGCACTGACGCAAATAGTCTCGAACTGCTGGGCCGAGGTATCAAGAAAGGTCGGCAGACGTTTTTTTTGCCCCAGCGGACTGATCCCGCCGACAATATATCCAGTGGTCTTTTCCGCTATTTGGGGATCGGCCATGTCTGCCTTCTTAACACCAGCCGCCTTTGCGGCCGCTTTCAGATCGAGCAACCCAGCCACCGGCACAATCGCAACCGCCAACTTTTTTGGGTCGCCATTAAGAGAGAACAGCAAAGTTTTGAAAACTTGATTCGGATCCTGTCCCAATACCTCTGCCGCTTCCAGACCAAAATTGGTGTTGGTCGGATCGTGCTTATACTGATGGATGGTATGAGGGATTTTCTTTTTCTTGGCAAGGTTAATAGCAGGGGTCATAACCACTCCGATTCCAATAACAGATAGCCACTATAGACCAATGCGATTGATGCAAAAAGAAAAAAGGGAGCGCTTCAGGGGGAAATCCAAACAAAAAAGCCCTGCATTAACAGGGCTTCGTTCTATCTAAACAATTGACCGTAAGCGTTAGCGGTAAACCATCTCACCCTTGTCCGCGAAAGCATTCACGTCAATAGGACTATTGGTCTGTAGGAATTCCTTCAGGACTTCTGCATCCACAAAACCGGTGTTTACATAGCCTAAGTGATCGGTCAGCTTAGGATAACCATCACCGCCCGCCGCATTGAAACTCGGCACCGTGAAACGGTATGTTTCAGTCAGGCTCAGCGGTTTACCACCGATCGACACGTTGCTGACCTTGCCATTGGCAACCTTCATTGAAATACCGTAGAACTGGGCATAGGCGCCTGAGTCAACCGGCTTAGTGGCGACTACGTTAAGGTAGTCCATCACTTCGCTACCCAACATGTCGGTATAGGTAACAATGTTGCCGAACGGCTGAACAGTCAGCACATCCTTATAGGTGATGTCGCCAGCGGCAATCGAGTCACGCACACCGCCAGAGTTCATCACGGCAAAGTCCGCCTTAGCGCGCTGCATGTGAGAAGCCGCAATCAAACGTCCTAAATTAGTCTGCTGGAAACGAACCACATTACGGTCGCCTTCAAGTTTACCGTTGGATTCGGCGATCTTGATATTGAGCTGATCTTGGCCACGCTCCTGGAATGGCTGCAGGAACGCTTTTACTTCAGTATCCTGGGCAATCTCATCCTGAATAAAGACACGCTGTTTGGATCCATCAGCCAACTTCACTTTCTTCTTCAGGTTAACCGGGATCAAGTCGTAGCTAACCATCTGTAGCTCGCCATTCTGGAACTCAAAATCAGCACGACCGACATATTTGCCCCACTCATGAGCCTGGACAATCCACGTACCATTTTGTTGATCCGGCTGACACTCATCACCCGGATTGAAGTTCTTGTTGTACATGTTAGGGCCTTCCATGCACACAGGCTCTTGGGAGTGGCCGCCAACAATCATATCCAGCTCACCGGCTGGCAGGTAACGCGCAAGCGCAACATCACCCGGCGCGTTAATGCCATTGTTACCATTGGCGTAGTGGCCCATATGGGTCGCCGCAATGATCACATCCGGATTCTCGGTTTCCTTCAGCTCTTCGATTACCTTCTGCGCTTCCGCTTTAGGGTCGCGGAAATCCACACCACCGATATATTCCGGGTTACCGATTTTGGCGGTATCTTCGGTTGTCAGCCCTACAACCGCGATCTTAATACCTTGCTGTTCGAAGATCTGGTAAGGCTGGAACAGGCGCTCGCCGGTTTCCTTGCCGTAAATGTTGGCAGACAGCATCGGAAACTCAGCCCACTCTTCCTGTTTGCGCAGTACTTCCAGTGGGTTATCGAATTCATGGTTACCCAGTGCCATCGCATCGTAACCCAGCATATTCATACCTTTGAAATCCGGCTCGGCATCTTGCAAATCTGATTCAGGCACACCAGTGTTAATGTCGCCCCCAGAAAGCAACAGGGTGGTACCACCTTCAGCCGCCACTTCTGCACGGATCTGATCCAAGAGTGTCTTACGTGCCGCCATACCGTACTCACCGTAAGAGTTCTGCCAAAAACGACCATGGTGATCGTTGGTATGGAGAATGGTGATCTTGTACGTTTGATCAGCCTGCCAAGATGGCACGGTTGTTTCAGATTGACTCGCACAGCCTGTCAGTGAGGCCAGAATCGCAGCCGTTAGCGCTGCCTTGGTGAAAAAGCGTTCCTTCATGGGGGGTCACCTTAATCTCATTATATGATTGATTTGACAGCGTCAGTTTAAGTTATTTGCTGCACGCTGTTGTGTGGTTTTCATCAATCTGTTGACCAGATCACTATACGAACACCGCAATTTTATAACGCCGAAATAACAAGCAAAAAAAAGCCTCACTGGTGTGAGGCTTCTGATATCATTTCTGGTTTTCCTAACCTAGCTGATCGACCATCAAGCAACTGCAGTCTTGCGCGTCGGATGCTTGATAAAGATCGCCGTGATCGCTGCAAAAGCAAGGAAGAAACAGTAGTAAGAGTGACTGACAACTTCTAGCGGTGACAGACCAAATACCGATCCCAGCAATAGCGCCTGTGCGCCATACGGCAAAACACCCTGTACCACACACGAGAAAATATCTAGCAAGCTTGCCGAGCGGCGAGGCGTCACACCATTCTCTTCTGCCAACTCGCGCGCTACCCCACCAGAGACAATAATCGCCACGGTATTGTTCGCGGTACAGCAGTTGGTCAAACCGACCAAACCAGCAATACCCATTTCGCTGGCACGCAGGTTCTGGGCTTGCGAATGCTGCTTGCTAAAGACACGGATCACTTTGCTGATCAGCTGAGTCAGGTAAGCCAAGCCACCCTGGCGGCGCATCAGCTCACCCATACCACCAATAAGCATCGATAGCAGGAAGATCTCTTGCATGTTGCCGAAACCAGCATAGATGTCCTGACCGTAAGTCGACAGGCTGTAGTCCGGGGTACCAAACAGGCCAATACCACCCGCGAGCAAAATACCGATACTCAGTACGACAAAGACGTTCAAGCCCGACACCGCCAAAACCAAGATGGTGATATACGGCAGCACTTTCAGCCACTCAATGTCAGTTGTCGCAGGTAAGTCAGTCGGCGTACTGCTGAACATGAACAGTAGAATGGCAGCGATAGCGGCTGGCAGTGCAATACGGATGTTCTCACGGAACTTGTCTTTCATCTGACAGCCCTGCGAACGGGTTGAGGCAATCGTGGTATCCGAAATAATCGACAGGTTGTCACCGAACATTGCACCGCTCAGTACCACACCAGCCGTCAGGGCGACATCCATACCCGCCGTTTGTGCGATACCCAAAGCAACAGGTGCAACAGCAGCAATTGTCCCCATAGAGGTCCCCATTGCCGTCGCGATAAAGGCTGAAATCACAAAAATTCCCGGCAGAATCATGCTGGCTGGCAGCATTGAAAGGCCAAGGTTTACCGTTGCGTCCACGCCGCCCGTTGCTTTAGCGACAGAAGCAAACGCACCAGCAAGAAGGTAAATCATGCACATAGCAATAATATCGCTATGGCCTACCCCGCGTAGGAACTGCTCAATCGCCTTGTTAAGCTTTTCCTTACTCAACAAGATAGCCACCATAACAGCAGGTAACGCAGCTACCGGCGCTGGCAGTTGGTAGAAGGCAAAATCCACACCTTGTAATGTCAGATACGTACCGACACCGATGAACAAGGCCAAGAAGATCCCAAGAGGGAGTAATGCCAACGCTGAAGGAGTTGGCTCACTAGAGTTATGTTGTGTTGTATTCGACATGATGGCTACAGGACATCTATTTTAGAAATTGCGCTTAGACTAAGTGTTGTTAATGGCCGCGTCAACATCTAGACGTCTAAACATCCAAAAAAACCACCAATAACAGAATAGTAAACTCATCAGGTATTACTGTGACAACACACATATCACCTACCGATAAATCGACAATTTATTGACGCCTTGTTAGGTGTATTCGTCAACCATAAGTCACAATAAATCATCAATTTGAAAAATTTTCGACCAAAGCTACTTTTCCGTGCAACAGGCAATAAATCGCTATAGAATCCGCCACGCAGACCCCTACCCACCCTCTGTTATTGAGATAAATACAATGACACTAACCTTGAAACAGAAATTCATCGGCGCCAGCCTTTTTGCTGTTGTGATTATGGCAACAGCACTTACTTGGCTTGCTGCCGACCAACTTTTTGACCAGACCCGTCAGGGCATTTACGCCCGTGCCGAGAGTATCGCCCATGCAGCTAATGAAGGAATTGGCGATTGGGTACAAATCCGCCGTGATATTGCCAGTTCGTTCAATGATTACAGCTCCGAAGAAAACATGGTGCCGTATCTCCAGCTAGCCCGAAAAGCTGGCGGATTCGATGATATCTTCTTTGGCACACCGGCCGGAGAGATGTTCCGCTCCCACCCAGAGCGTAACCGTGCTGACTACGATCCCCGTACCCGCCCATGGTATGGCGATGCGGTCAGTGCCAACCGCCAAATTGTGACTACCGCATACCGTGATGCCATTACTAATGCGTTGCTGATCACCATTGCCGAACCGGTACGAAAAAACGGTAGTCTTCAGGGCGTCGTCGGTGCCGATGTACTAATCGACCAGCTGGTAAGTGATGTGATCAACTTGGATGTCGGTAAAAATGCCTACGCCATGCTGATCAACAAACAAGACAACACCTTTCTTGCCCATCCTGATGAGTCTTTTATCCTCCAGCCTATCAACCGTTTCAGCAGCGAGCTGAACATGGCGCTTATTGACGATGCAGCCCGTAACGGCCGCATTGAAATCGCGACCATTAAAGGTGAAGAGAAACTATTCTACTTTGCACCTGTTCCGGGTACCGACTGGGTGCTGGGCCTAGAGATGGATCGCGCTACGGAACAAGCCAACCAGACAACCCTGCTTCGCCAGCTTATTATCACAGCCATAGTGATCACCCTGATAGTCGTTGCGATAACCGCCACCCTCGTCGGCTACCTATTCCGCGACTTGGCGCGAGTATCTGATGCACTTGCTGAAATTGCGACGGGTGAAGGCGACTTAACCCAACGCCTAGAGCCGCGCAGCGATGATGAGGTAGGTCAACTTGCCCATAACTTCAACCGCTTCGTCGGCAACATGCATGCCATGGTCTGCAAGCTTAACGATGTGTCGAACTCGCTGACCCAGCAGGCACACATTACCGCCTCGCAAGCAGAAGAGCGCAGCACCCGCATCCAGCATCAACAGGATGAAATCAATATGGTGGCCACAGCCATCAATGAAATGGCCGCAGCGACGCAGGAAATTGCCGGTAACGCCGACAACACGGCACGCACCGCAGGTGAAACGGTGAATGTGTCTGAT
Source organism: Photobacterium sp. DNB23_23_1 (assembly GCF_052873815.1). NCBI lineage: Bacteria > Pseudomonadati > Pseudomonadota > Gammaproteobacteria > Vibrionales > Vibrionaceae > Photobacterium > Photobacterium sp. DNB23_23_1. Next base: position 8,507 of record NZ_JBNNXT010000064.1, read on the forward strand.
CATGGTGCGACCCAAGTGGGTCAGAGCCAGCACTCCATTACCAGCCTTGCAACCGAGGTCGATACGGCTACCGGCGTGATCAGCGAGCTGAATACTCATGCCCAGAGCATCAACACTATTTTGTCGACCATTCAGGGGATTGCCGAGCAAACCAACCTGCTGGCACTGAATGCCGCCATCGAGGCTGCCCGCGCCGGCGAGCAGGGGCGAGGCTTTGCCGTGGTTGCCGATGAAGTACGAGTACTGAGTCAGCGTACACATGCGTCGACACAGGAAATCCAGCAGATGATCGAAACCCTGCAGCAGACCACAGGTAAAGCGGTTGGGATCATGGAAGACAGCCGCAAACTGGCTGAGACCAGTGTTGATGATGCCAACTCCGCATCAGCTAGCCTGTCGCAGATCAACAGCGCCGTTACCAACATCAATGATATGGCGACTCAAATTGCCTCGGCGGCAGAAGAGCAATCATCTGTGACATCGGAAATTACCCGTAATACCGAAGGGATCCGCGATGTCTCCAACGAGCTAGCAGTAGAAGCCAACGAGGCCGCCAAGCAAGCCGCAGAGCTGTCGGAGCTATCCTTCCAACTCCAGCAGGAAATCAGCCGCTTCAAGCTGTAAGCGACAAGCCAACAGCAACAAAAAAGGCGATACCTAGGTATCGCCTTTTTTATAAATAAAGCCGCTAAGCCTTATTTAATTTCAATCTCTTCGAAGCCTTTCACCAGGTCATCAAGCTGCTTCAGCTGACTCAATAACGGCTCAAGCTTATCCAGCGGGAACGCTGACGGGCCATCGCAACGCGCTTGATCCGGCGTCGGGTGCGCTTCCATGAACAGGCCTGCAATCTTAGTCGCCAAACCAGAACGAGCCAAATCAACCGTCTGCTCACGACGACCACCTGAGGCTGCACCGTTTGGATCGCGACACTGCAGGGCGTGAGTGACGTCAAAGATAATTGGGCTACCTTTAGAAGCCTTCTTCATCACGTCAAAACCTAGCATATCAACCACTAGGTTGTCATAACCGTGCAGCACACCACGCTCACACAGGATGATATTTTCGTTGTCGCACTCGGCGAATTTTTCAACGATATTTCCCACTTGACCAGGACTCATAAACTGAGGCTTCTTCACGTTGATCACAGCGCCAGTCTTAGCCATCACCTGAACCAGGTCAGTCTGGCGTGCTAAGAAGGCAGGAAGTTGGATCACGTCAACCACTTCGGCAACAGGCTGGGCCTGGTACTGCTCGTGGATATCAGTAATGATTTTCACGCCAAAGGTGTCTTTCAGCTCTTGGAAGATCTTCAATCCTTCTTCCATACCCGGACCACGGTATGAATGCACAGAAGAACGGTTTGCCTTGTCGAAAGAAGCCTTGAAGACATAAGGAATGCCTAGCTTGTCTGTCACTTCAACGTACTTTTCACAGATCTGCATCGCTAAATCACGTGATTCCAATACGTTCATACCGCCGAATAGGACAAACGGCTTATCATTGGCAACATCAATATCGCCAACGCGAACAACTTTCTGTTCCATCATCTTCTCTCTTAATTTTTGAACCTATGCCTGCAAGGATCAATGCAGGGTCAGCGGCTCTTTGTTGAGTTCTTTAACCTGAATTTTCAACAGCTCAGCAGCTGGGTCTTCAGGGCATTGCTCGATAAAATATTCGTAATCCGACACTGCCGCATGGCTGCATTCCAGCTGCTGGTAAATATAGCCGCGATCTCGGATTTCGTGCGGGTCTCCCGGACGGAAAGCGCCAATAGCCACATCACTGCAGCGCAGCGCTTCGGCAAACAGCCCCTCGCGCAGCAGGGCACTTTTCATCACGGTTAGCCAGCGAGCCAAAATATCGCCATTACCGGCCGTGACGAAGTGTTCACTACGCAACTCGCTAAAGGGCCCCTTGTGCCCTTTCAGCCAAGCAGCCATCATATGCTTGCTCAGGTACTCACCATCAAACGGGTTAATGTACTGAGGTTCGCTGCCGTACCACTCGACCTTCAGGATAAACTGGGTCGGAAAACCCACAGCACTTACCGGCAAGTCCAGACGATGCGCCAGGAATAGGAATAGGGCACCCAAGGTAACCGGGATCCCTTTCTTACGCTCGAGCACCTTGTCGAGAAACACGTTCTCTGATGAAAAATACTGCTCGTGATCGCCAATAAAGCCCCACTCGCGGTAAAACAATCGTAACAAGCCTTCAAGACGTAAGTAGCTGTCCGGCTCATCCATCAAGGCATGCTCTGCCTCCTGGGCAAGGCGTGCCAACTGGATATTGACCCAGCCTGCGGGGAAATGCGGATCCACCGCTTCTGTCATCGCAACCGCGCCATCCACCAGCGGCATCTGCTCCAGTTCTTGTTCGGTAAAGCGTAACATGGTTATCCTAGGAAAGAGGTTTTGGTCATTGCAATCTGAGCGGCTGCCATTACCCAGCCCAGCGAGCCGAAAAAAGCAAAGGTCTTAAAGACCTTGTTCGACCCCACCTTCAGGGTGAAGTAGCCAAGTGCAATATAGGCCAAGACGCAACTAATCTTTTGCGTCATCCAGCCACCAGCTTCGGTAAACGGCACGAAACCGGTAATGAAAATCAACGTTACCCCGGTCAGCAACAACACCGTATCAACAACATGTGGGGTAATTTTAATGAACTTTTTATCGCTCAGGGTCGAGTTGGCCATCATCAAGCAGTAACGCAAAATAAACAATGTCACACTCAAGGCGATAGCCAGCATATGTAGATGTTTAACAGCGGTATACATAAGTTATTATCTCTCTATCCTTGCCAGCAGCCCATGGTTACACGATCCAGGCCTGCATAGTCCTGTGCTGTGGATACCTGCTGGTACCCCAGCGCCTCTAAAATTTCACGTACCGCCACACCTTGCTCGTAACCGTGCTCCATCAGTAACCAACCACCTCTTTTAAGATGTTGGCGCCCCTGCTCACTGATCACTTGGATATCAGCCAAGCCATGATCCTCTGCCACCAAGGCACTCTTGGGCTCAAAGCGGACATCACCCTGCTCAAGGTGCGGGTCTGCTCCGTCAATGTATGGCGGATTACTGACTATGACAGAGAAGCGCTCTTGCTCTGTCAGCGGGCTATACCAGCTGCCTGAAAGAAAGCGGGCGTTGGTAATGTGCAGGTTGACGCGGTTTTCTTCGGCCAGTGCTGCCGCTTCCGGCCGCAGGTCAATACCTGTAACCGCAATGTCACGCCGCTCTGAGGCCAGCGCTAAAGCAATGGCACCGGTTCCCGTTCCTAAGTCCAGCACATCACAAGCGCTCGTTGGCAGCTTCTCCAGTGCCAACTCAACCAACCTTTCGGTATCCGGGCGCGGGATCAAGGTATGGGGTGCGACTTTCAATGGCAATGACCAGAATTCACGTTCACCGACAATATAGGCGACCGGCTCCCCGATCTGGCGTCTGGCCATGACAGCCTCAAACGCTGCCAGCTGGGCGGCGTCTAATTCTTTTTCAGGCCAAGTCAGCAAATAGCTGCGTGGCTTATCAAGCACATGGCACAGCAATACGGCGGCATCGATATGCGGGCTGTCACAGCCCGCGTCCATCAATGTCTTCACCGCCAGCTTGAGCTGGGCGTCTATCGACACGGTCATTAGTTTTGCTCAGCCATTGCGGCTAGCTGATCGGCCTGATGCTCTTGCAGTACCGGCTGAATCAGGCTGTTCATGTCCCCTTCCATCACTTCGTTCAGGCGGTAGATAGTCAGGTTGATACGGTGGTCAGATACACGCCCCTGCGGGTAGTTGTAGGTACGGATACGGTCAGAGCGATCGCCCGAGCCTAGCAGGTTACGGCGGGTGCTCGCTTCTTCAGCATGGCGCTTCTCTTCCTCAGCCTTGATGATGCGGGCCGCCAGCACTGACATCGCCTTGGCTTTGTTCTTGTGCTGGGAACGCTCATCCTGGCACTCAACAACAATACCGGTTGGCAAGTGAGTAATACGGATCGCGGAATCGGTGGTGTTAACGTGCTGACCACCAGCACCAGAAGCACGGAAGGTATCGATTTTCAAATCGCCGGTATTGATTTCAGGGATTTCCGCCTCAGGAATTTCCGGCAGTACCGCAACCGTACAAGCTGAAGTATGAACACGGCCCTGAGATTCAGTCGCAGGTACACGCTGAACACGGTGACCACCTGATTCAAACTTCATCGTACCGTATACGGCTTCGCCACTGATTTTAGCGATCATTTCCTTGTAACCACCTTGCTCAGAAGCGTTGGCACTCATCACTTCGATGCGCCAGCCGCGTGATTCAGCGAATTTGCTGTACATACGGAATAGATCACCGGCGAAGATACCAGCCTCATCACCACCAGCACCGGCACGGATTTCAACAAAACAGTTACGTTCATCGTTTGGATCTTTAGGGATCAGTAGAACTTGAAGTTCGTCTTCAAGGCGGATGATCACCGCTTTAGCTTCCTTGACTTCCTCTTGCGCCATTTCACGCATTTCAGGATCGTCTTCGTTGGCCATCTCTTCAGCAGTTTCCAAATCTTCTTTGGCTTGCTGGTAAGCCTGGAAGCACTTGGTGACTTCCTCCAGCTGTGAATATTCACGGGAAAGCGCACGGAACTTGTCCTGGTTACCAATGACCTCTGGATCACTGAGTAAGTGCTGGACTTCTTCATAACGCTCAACCAGCGTTTCTAATTTCACTAAAATTGAAGGTTTCATATAGATTTCTACTGTATTCCATTAAAGGCAGGGAAGGTTCCCTGCCCGAATTAATTCTTGCCGATATCTAAACCGAGCGTTTCACGGATCACGGCCAGCTTTTCTGGCTCACCCTCTTTGGCCGCCTGCTGCATAGCACGGGTAGGCGCGTGGATAAGTTTGTTGGTCAACTTGTTACTGAATTCCACCAACACTTTCTCAGGGTCCCCGCCATTGGACAGTGCCTGCAAACTGCGAGTTAGCAGATCTGACTTGAGCTCTTCGGCCTGACAACGGTACTGGCGAATACTGTCAACCGCTTCGAGCGAACGGATCCAACTCATGAACGCCGCGCTTTCTTCACTGACGATTGCTTCAGCCTGTATGGCCGCCACTTTACGCTGTTCACGGTTTTTCTCAACAATACTGTGCAAATCATCAACCGAGTAAAGGTATGCGTCGCTAAGCTCACCCACTTCTTGCTCAATATCGCGGGGAACAGCAATATCCACCAACAGCATAGGTTGATGACGGCGAGCCTTGATGGCTTTCTCGACCATCCCCTTACCAATGATCGGCAGCGGACTGGCCGTTGAGCTAATCACGATATCAGCCCGGTGTAAGTGCTCTGGGATCTCCGGCAAACTGATCACCTCAGCACCGAATTCGCGCGCAAGGTTTTCTGCCCGCTCCTTGGTTCGGTTGGCTACTATCAAGCGGTTGCAGCCTTGTTCGACTAAATGTCGGGAAACAAGCTCAATCGTCTCGCCCGCACCGACCAACAACACGGTGGCCTCTTCAAGCGATTCGAAAATCTGTTTCGCCAGTGTACAGGCAGCAAAAGCCACCGATACCGCGTTGCCGCCAATATCAGTTTCAGTACGAACCCGCTTTGCCACGGTGAACGTTTTATGAAACAGTTTTTCCAGCATCCCCTGAATAACTTGGCTTTCTCGGGAATCAGAATAAGACTGTTTAACCTGGCCGAGGATCTGAGGTTCGCCCAATACCAGCGAATCGAGCCCGCAAGATACCCGCATCAAATGCCGGACAGCGGCCTGCTCCTCATGAAAGTACAGGCTTGTCATCAGCTCTTCGGTATTGATCTGGTGAAACTTACTCAACCAATCAATCATAAGCCCGGGGCCTTGCTGCGTCACATCACAATATAGCTCTGTACGGTTGCAAGTTGAGACAATCACCCCACTATGGACCTCTGGATGGTTTCCCAGCTGGTTCAAGGCCTGTTTCATCTTTTCAGGCGAAAACGCAACCCGCTCACGCAAGTCTACCGAGGCTGTTTTATGGTTTATTCCTAGTGCAAGCAATGTCATGGAGACGGTGTACCACTTCGCCGATGAAATATGATTTAAGGGCGGATTTTACTTGATGCCCCCGCTTAATTAAAGAACGCATATCGAATCTACATGGCAATAACCCACATAAATTAGCATTCAATTATTCAAAGGATAGGAAAAAAGAGTGATAGCCACCTGCCTTTTTCCGAGAGAAGGAGTTGGAAATATTAAGTTTTAACCGCTATTGTTTGCCAACAATACTCAATAAAAAAGTGATAACGATGATGTCATTATTGCGACATGCCCGACATCCTTTTGCCCGCATTCCCCGTAAAGCACCATGGTTAGCCCTTATTCTGTCACTACTGGCTGGCTGTGCCACCCAAGCACCGCAGACAAGCCAAACCGACTGGGATAACCATGAACAGGCTCTTCAGGCACTCTCCAGCTATCAGGCTAAAGGAAAGCTCGGCTACAAAGGTAAGCAGCGTTTCGGCGCCAATTTGGTTTGGGAAACCGCGCCGGCACAAGACCACCTATTACTGACGAACTTCTTGGGTTCGACCCTGTTAAAACTTGATGCTACTCCAAGTCGCGTGACCTTAGTCGACAATTCAGGAAAAACCCATCAGGGTACCAATGCCAGTGAGCTGGTTTCCAGCCTGACAGGTATTAACTTGCCGATTGAGCAGATGCGCGACTGGCTCATCGGCTTACCGACTGCAGCCGATACCTACCAACTCAATGATGAAAATCGCGTTGGCTACCTGGCTAAGCGTGTTGACGGTAAACTGTGGCAACTCGACTACAACGAGTACGACTACTCTGTCAGCCCGGCACTGCCCAAGCGTATGGTCTTGAGCACGACTGGCGCGAGCATTACCCTTATTATCCATCAATGGTCCATTAACTAGAGTACGCTATGATCACCCGCACCACCCAATGGCCGGCACCGGCCAAGCTGAACTTATTTCTCTATATCACCGGCCGCCGCGCGGATGGCTACCATGAACTGCAGACCCTGTTCCAGTTTCTCGATCATAGCGATACCTTGACCATTACTGCCAAGGACGGCAATGAAATCACCCTATCTCCGGCAATTGATGGTGTGAAAACCGAGGATAACCTGATCTACCGTGCCGCGGATGCACTGCGCCAACGGGCAGGGATCCAGGCTGGGGCCGACATCCATATCGACAAAATTTTACCGATGGGCGGTGGCCTCGGCGGCGGCTCCTCCGATGCTGCTACCACCCTGGTCGCTCTCAATTACTTATGGCAAACCAACCTAAGCATTGACGAACTGGCCAAACTCGGCTTGACATTGGGAGCCGATGTCCCAGTATTTGTCCGAGGCCTGAGTGCTTTTGCTGAGGGTGTGGGCGAAGAATTGCAACCGGCAGAACCGAAAGAAATGTGGTATCTGGTTGTCAAACCAGAGGTAAATATTGCTACAGTTGATATTTTCACCCACCCCGGGCTAAAAAGGGACAGTAAAAAACGGTCTTTAAATGCACTGTTAGCAGGGGTTTACGAAAACGATTGCGAAAAAATCGTCAGATCACTGCACCCTGAGGTTGATAAGGCGCTTTCGTGGCTGTTAGAATACGCGCCGTCGAGATTGACCGGCACTGGCGCTTGCGTGTTTGCTGAATTTAGCACTCCCGAAGCGGCCACTGCAGCCCTGAAAAATTTACCTGACTGGCTCCAAGGATTTGTCGCAAAAGGTGTCAACACATCTCCCCTTTTGACAGCCTTGAACGCACATTCTATGGATTGTCAGTAACTACAACTTGGACGCAACCTGAGGTTTCCACCGTGCCTGATATGAAGCTGTTTGCTGGTAACGCGACACCAGAACTAGCCCAACGCATTGCTGATCGTCTTTACATTTCTCTAGGAGACGCAACAGTTAACCGTTTTTCCGACGGTGAAGTCTGTGTTCAGATTAATGAAAACGTTCGTGGTAGCGACGTATTTATCATTCAATCTACTTGTGCGCCAACCAATGACAACCTAATGGAACTGGTTGTTATGATCGATGCGCTACGCCGTGCTTCTGCAGGCCGTATCACCGCTGTAATCCCTTACTTCGGTTATGCTCGCCAAGACCGCCGCGTCCGTTCTGCCCGTGTGCCAATCACGGCTAAAGTCGTTGCCGACTTCCTGTCTAACGTGGGTGTTGACCGCGTTCTGACTGTTGACCTACACGCTGAGCAAATCCAGGGCTTCTTCGATGTTCCTGTAGATAACGTGTTCGGTAGCCCTGTACTACTAGAAGACATTCTGGCGAAGAACCTGGAAGATCCAGTTGTTGTTTCTCCAGATATCGGTGGTGTTGTCCGTGCCCGCGCTATCGCGAAGCTACTTGACGACACAGATATCGCTATCATCGACAAGCGTCGTCCACGCGCTAACGTTTCTCAGGTAATGCACCTGATCGGTGACGTTGAAGGCCGCGACTGCATCATCGTTGATGACATGATCGATACTGGCGGTACACTGTGTAAAGCAGCTGAAGCCCTAAAAGATCGTGGTGCTAAGCGCGTATTCGCTTACGCAACGCACCCTGTCTTCTCTGGCAGCGCGCCACAGAACATTCGTGAGTCTGTGATTGACGAAGTGATCGTAACTGACTCAATTCCTTTGACTCAGGAAATCGTTGACACTGGCCGTGTATCGGTTCTGACGCTATCAGGTATGCTTGCTGAAGCAATCCGTCGCATCAGCAACGAAGAGTCAATCTCAGCGATGTTCCAGCACTAATTCTGGACCGCCAAAGAGATCCAACGCCTCGCCTTGTGCGGGGCGTTTTTCGTTAAGATATCAATTTTGCCTAATTTGATATAATATGGCGCGCGATTTTACAGCCCCTAGACTTGAGAGATCAGTGTGAGTAACAATATTCGCTTACTTGTTGGCCTAGCAAACCCCGGAGCCGAATATGCCAGGACCCGTCACAATGCCGGTGCCTGGATCGTAGAAGAGCTGGCCCGTGTACACAATGTCAGCCTACGAGAAGAAGCCAAGTATTTTGGCCAAACAGCCCGGATCCAGACCAATGGGCAGGATCTTCGCTTGTTGATCCCGTCGACCTACATGAACCTCTCGGGTAAATCGGTTGCTGCTCTGGCGAAGTTTTTCCAAATAAAACCAGAAGAAATCCTGGTTGCCCACGATGAGCTTGATCTCCCACCGGGTGTGGCCAAGTTCAAGAAAGGTGGTGGTCACGGTGGCCATAACGGCTTGCGTGACATCATCAGCAAAATGGGTAACAACAAAGATTTTTACCGCCTACGTGTGGGTATCGGCCACCCAGGTGATAAGAACAAGGTCGCGGGTTTTGTTCTTGGCAAGGCACCAGCTAAAGAGCAGGAAAATATCGATGCCGCCGTTGATGAAGCGGTACGCTGTATGGATATTTTGCTCAAAGATGGCTTAAACAAGGCCCAAAATCGACTACATTCATTCAAAGCTGTATAAGCCGGATACTGTAGTCAATACTGAATTTATTTTTCGGCAGCAAGTCTGCCGGACTGTTTTACCGAACAACTACCAAAAGGGTTTCACACCATGGGTTTTAAATGCGGAATCGTCGGCCTGCCTAACGTAGGTAAGTCCACTCTTTTCAACGCCCTGACAAAAGCAGGGATCGAGGCAGCGAACTTCCCGTTCTGTACTATCGAACCAAACACAGGCGTTGTGCCGGTGCCGGATCTGCGTCTTGATGCCCTGGCAGCTATCGTTAACCCTGAGCGCATCCTGCCGACAACGATGGAATTCGTTGATATCGCCGGCCTAGTTGCTGGTGCATCCAAAGGTGAAGGCCTGGGTAACAAATTCCTGGCCAACATCCGCGAAACGGATGCAATCGGCCACGTTGTTCGTTGCTTCGAAAATGACAACATCATTCACGTCGCAGGTAAGATCAACCCGATCGACGATATCGAAGTGATCAACCTAGAGCTTGCTCTGTCGGATCTTGATACCTGTGAGCGTGCAATCCAACGCCAGGCCAAGCGCGCCAAAGGCGGTGATAAAGATGCCAAATTCGAAATCGCTGTACTGGAAAAAATGCTGCCAACCCTAACCGAAGGTGGTATGGCACGCTCAATCGAGCTAAGCAAAGAAGAGTTTGCTGCAATCAGCTACCTGAACTTCCTGACGCTTAAGCCAACCATGTACATTGCCAACGTAAGCGAAGACGGTTTCGAAGATAACGAATACCTAGATATGGTGCGCGAGCTTGCAGAGAAAGAAAATGCGGTTGTGGTTGCTGTATGTGCCGCTATCGAATCTGAAATTGCAGAGCTTGACGATGCTGACCGTGAAGAGTTCCTGTCTGACATGGGTATCGAAGAACCGGGCCTAAACCGTGTGATCCGCTCGGGTTACGAGCTATTGGAACTACAAACTTACTTCACAGCGGGTGTGAAGGAAGTGCGTGCATGGACAATCCCTGTTGGTGCAACCGCACCTCAAGCAGCAGGTAAGATCCACACCGACTTCGAAAAAGGCTTTATCCGTGCAGAAGTGGTCGGTTACGACAACTTTATCGAGTTCAACGGTGAAAGCGGCGCGAAAGAAGCAGGCAAGTGGCGTCTGGAAGGTAAAGACTACATCGTTAAAGACGGTGATGTTGTCCACTTCCGTTTCAATGTGTAATTAAGCTCAACGCTTTTTTAACCTCTCAGAAAGCCAGCCTTAGCGCTGGTTTTCTTTTTTGTCGGCGTACTAGCCTTCGCTTCGCTCGGTATGGCAATATTGTTTTACATGGCCAATGTTGTTTTATCGCTTTCAGACGGGCTAAAACGCATAAAAGCAGTTGTTTAGCACGGCAAACGCCCAGTTCGTCCAAATAACCAACGAACAAGCGGGTTTTTTCAAGATAATCAAAAAAACTGTTGACGCTTTTGGCTGGTATGAGCATAATGCGCCCCGTTCCCGAGACGGCGGCCAGATAGGCAGACGGCTTGGAAAACAACAAAATGGCTACGTAGCTCAGCTGGTTAGAGCACATCACTCATAATGATGGGGTCACAGGTTCGAATCCCGTCGTAGCCACCATTTCTCTTCCTCAGGAAGCGAAATACAATGTGCGGAAGTGGCGAAATTGGTAGACGCACCAGATTTAGGTTCTGGCGCCGCAAGGTGTGAGAGTTCAAGTCTCTCCT
>NZ_JBNNXT010000065.1:0-19509 GCF_052873815.1 Photobacterium sp. DNB23_23_1
TAGCTGATAGCTGATAGCTGATAGCTGATAGCTGATAGCTGATAGCTGATAGCTGATAGCTGATAGCTGATAGCTGAGCCAACCAACGGTAGTTTCACTTTTTGTTTTAATCATTTTTTCTTCGCTGATCGCTGATCGCTGATCGCTGATCGCTGATTTTTTGTTTCTTCTTTTAACCTTTTCGAAAACAAATATGCATTTCACAAAGAAGCTTCTAATTCCTGCAATGGCAACAGCCATGCTGGCGGGTTGTACAGTGCCCGGCTCAAATTTAACAATAGATGATAAAAATATCGTTGCTTCTCAACAAGAAAGGGACAGTGATATTTCCGAACAGGTGAATGTTTACCCTCTAACAGCCAGCGCGGTTAGGCTGTTTAAAGCACCAGCTGTTTACTCAAAGGCAAACCCGGCTTTGGATGCTGAAATTACCCAGTATCAGTACCGTATTGGCCCCGGGGATATATTGAATGTCACTATTTGGGACCACCCTGAATTGACCATTCCAGCGGGCTCTTACCGAAGTTCAACAGAGGCAGGTAACTGGGTACACTCAGACGGCTCAATTTTTTACCCATATATTGGATCCGTGTATGTCGAGGGCAAAACGGTTACCCAAGTGCGTAATGAAATAGCTGCTCGGTTAGCAAAATATATCGAAAGTCCGCAAGTCGACGTTAATGTCGCTTCATTCCGCTCTCAGAAAACTTACATTACAGGTGAAATCAATCAACCAGGTCAGCAACCGATTACTAACGTGCCGCTGACTATGCTTGATGCCATCAATCGCGCTGGTGGTTTGGCAGAAAACGCTGATTGGCGCAATGTGACTTTGACCCGCAATGGTATTGAAGAGAGCTTGTCGCTTTATGCTTTGATGCAGCGCGGTGATTTAACTCAGAATCGCTTGCTACGACCGGGTGATATTGTTCACGTACCACGCAATGATGCGCAGAAAGTGTTTGTGATGGGAGAAGTGAACAATCCTCAACTGTTGAAAATTGACCGCAGTGGTATGAGCCTAACTGAAGCGCTTAGCCATGTTGGCGGTATTAACGAACTGGAAGCTGATGCAACCGGTATTTTTGTCATCCGTGGTAACGAACTATCAACCAGCGATCAAAGCCAGCCATTGGCCAATATTTACCAGCTAAACATCAGAGATGCATCTGCCTTGGTTATTGGTACTGAGTTTGAACTGCAGCCTTATGACATTGTCTATGTTACCGCTGCACCAATCAGCCGTTGGAACCGTGTTGTTCGTCAATTGCTGCCGACTATCACCGGGTTTAATGAGTTAACCGAAGGTGCACTTCGCGTAAGAAATTGGCCATAAGCTTTTCCGAAGCCCGAAGCCCGAAGCCCGAAGCCCGAAGCCCGAACTTTAGACCTAGACTCTCGTTCTTGGCCCCTGACCCTAGAAATAAATTTATGACTGCTAACAACATAAACAATACTCAAAATGATTCAGATGAAATCGATTTGGGTAAGCTATTCGGTGTGTTGCTTGACCACCGCTGGATCATTATTTTAACCACGTTATTATTTGCTACCCTCGGGGTGGCTTATGCGTTATTAGCTACACCTATCTACAAAGCAGATGCTTTAGTTCAGGTCGAAGAGAAAAGTGGTGGGGTTCCGGGCCTGTCAGACATTTCTGAAATGTTTGCTTCTGAGTCATCTGCTGATACTGAGATCCAAATCATTAAATCTCGAATGGTGCTTGGTAGCACGGTTGATAAGCTTAACTTGACAGTAAGTGTTGAGCCGAAATATTTGCCTGTTATCGGTAAAGGGATTGCAAGACTCAAAGGTGATGAGAAACCGGTAGCGGTTATCTCGAAGCTGAATCTTCCCCTTGAGTTGATAGGGGAGAAGCTGACTTTAATCGTCAATGATAATGAAAGTTACAGTCTTTCATTTGATGGTGTGAGACTGCTTGATGGCCGCAAAGGAGAGTTAGCGCAATCCGGAGAAGTTACAGCTTTAGTCTCAGATATTATTGCAACACCTGGCGCTGAATTTACTCTTGTTAAGAGTGCCCGTTTAGTGACAATTAGCGAGTTGCAAGAAAACGTCAAAGTTGCTGAACAAGGTAAGAAAACTGGTATTTTGAGGCTGTCCCTCGAAGGTGAAAAACCGAGGGAGATCCAGGCTATCTTAAATAGCATCACGGAAGAATACCTGATGCAAAATATTGACCGCACCTCTGCAGAGGCAGAAAAAAGCCTACAGTTTTTGCGTGGACATTTACCAGATATTAAACAGCAACTGGATCAATCAGAGGCGAAGCTCAATGCCTATAAGCTTGAGAATGATTCGGTTGATTTGGCGCTTGAAGCAAAATCAGTGCTCGAGACCATGGTAACGGTTGAAGCGCAACTTAATGAATTGACGTTTAAAGAGTCCGACATTGCTCAGCGATTTACCAAAAGTCACCCTGCTTATGTCTCTTTACTTGAGAAACGCAACACATTAGAAGGTGAAAAGGCTCGGATTGACCGTATGGTCTCACGTATGCCAAAAACACAGCAAGAAGTGATTCGCTTAAGTAGAGATGTCGAAGTGAATCAGGTGATTTACCTTCAGCTAGTGAATAAGGTGCAAGAGCTGAATGTGATGAAGGCCAGTGCGGTTGGTAATGTTCGTATTCTTGATAATGCCGAGGTCTTAGAAGAGGCAGTAAAGCCTAAGAAGGCGGTTATCGTTATTATTGCCACAATGCTTGGCGGCATTTTATCTTTGTCGTTTACATTAGTGAAACAAGCTTTCCATCGTGGCGTTGAAAACCCTGATGAAATCGAAGCTATTGGCCTTCCGGTATACGCAAGTGTGCCTATGTCAGATTGGCAGATTGAGCTGGAGAAGAAGCAAAAGGGCAAAAAGCAGTTATCGGTGCAAGATACTTTGTTGGCGGTGTCAAACCCTGCGGACTTGTCTATTGAAGCGTTGCGCAGTCTGCGAACCAGCTTGCATTTTGCCATGATGGAAGCCAAAAACAATATCCTGATGATTTCTGGCCCAAGCCCGGGTATCGGTAAGTCATTTGTGTCTGCCAACATGGCGGCAGTCGTTGCCAAATCAGGCCAAAAGGTATTGGTGATTGATGCTGATATGCGCAAAGGCCGAATGGAAAAACAGATGGCGGTGAACCCTAAGCCGGGTTTGTCTGATTTCCTAAGTGGCCAAAACAGCATTGAAAGTCTACTCAAACAACCTGGTGTTGAGGGAATGGATTTTATCGGCCGTGGTGAAGTTCCACCAAACCCATCTGAGCTATTAATGCACCCACGCTTTAAACAGTTGATGGACTGGGCATCGGAAAATTACGATATCGTTATTGTTGATACACCGCCAATTTTGGCGGTGACTGACCCCGCTATTGTTGGTGCCCACGCGGGTACTACACTGCTAGTGGGTCGCTTCGGTCAAAATGCAGTGAAAGAGATCGAAGTCACCAAACAACGCTTTGAGCAAAACGGTATTGAAGTAAAAGGCTTTATTCTTAACGCCGTTGTACGCAAGGCAAGCAGTTACTACGGTGGTAACTATGGTTACTACAATTACAGCTACAGCAGCGAAAAATAACAATTAAGTTGCAAGCAATTAGCTTTCAGCTGTCAGAATCCCTGATAGCTGATAGCTGATAGCTGATAGCTGATAGCTGATAGCTGATAGCTGATAGCTGATAGCTTTACTTCAATTCTATCTCCAAATCATAATTGAATCAGCTCGTAGCCCTTAACTTATAGCTTGCAGCTTATAGCTTGCAGCTTATAGCTCGCAGCTCTAATTATTCATCCAAGTTAGAAGATAATTAAACTTATGGAAATCTCTCAAGCAAGAATGACCCATCTCAAACAACTTGAGGCTGAATCTATTCACATTATTCGTGAAGTCGCAGCAGAATTTGATAACCCCGTAATGCTCTATTCTGTTGGTAAAGACTCAGCTGTAATGCTTCACTTAACCATGAAAGCGTTTTTCCCTGCAAAACCGCCATTCCCTTTAATGCATGTGGATACGACATTTAAATTTAAAGAGATGATTGAATTTCGCGATAAAATGGCTAAAAAAGTGGGTATGGACTTAATTGTTCATAAAAACCAAGAGGGCATCGATGCTAACATCAATCCATTTGATCATGGTAGTGCGAAATACACTGACGTAATGAAAACACAGGGTTTGAAACAAGCGCTCGACAAACACCAATTTGATGCTGCTTTCGGCGGTGCTCGTCGAGATGAAGAAAAATCTCGTGCTAAAGAACGAGTCTATTCATTCCGTGATAAAAACCACCGTTGGGATCCGAAAAGTCAGCGTCCAGAGCTTTGGAATATTTTTAACGGTAAGGTTAATAAAGGTGAAAGCATTCGTGTCTTCCCACTGTCTAACTGGACTGAGTTAGATATTTGGCAGTACATCTACCTTGAAAATATCGACATTGTGCCACTATACCTAGCGGATGAACGCCCAGTGGTAGAACGTGATGGTACGCTTATCATGGTTGACGATGAACGCCTGCCATTAGCGGAAGGCGAGCAACCAATGATGAAGAAAGTCCGTTTCCGTACTCTTGGTTGTTACCCACTAACCGGCGCTGTAGAATCTGAAGCAACAACCCTTCCAGAAATTATTCAAGAAATGCTTCTTACCAAAACCTCCGAACGCCAAGGCCGAGTCATCGACCACGACTCCGCAGGTTCCATGGAGAAGAAGAAGATGGAAGGTTACTTCTAATCCCGGAGGGATTAGAGATAGCTTTAAGTTTTTAGTTATCAGCGATCAGCTTTTCAGAAAAGATAGTATGGTGCGTCAAAAACAGATACGCACAAGCTATCAATCATAATTGTCTCTATTGATCATTAATATTTTTAAATGGAATAGATGATGAATTTTGAAAAACTAGAGGTTTGGCAACGTTCAGCTCGCTTATCTGCTGAGCTATATAAAACAACAAATCAATTGAGAGATTTCAGTTATAGAGATCAGCTAACTCGATCGGGATTGTCTGTTCCAAGCAATATTGCTGAAGGAATGACAAGAAAAAGCCCGAAAGAGAAATGTCGATTCTTAGAAATTGCTCGCTCTTCAATCGCTGAAGCTAGAACTCAAATATATATTGGCCTTGAAATTAATTATTTACCGCCTCAAAAAGCTCAGCAGTGGCTTAATGAGACAAAGGAAATATCAGCAATGATTTCAGGACTAATGAAAAGAATTGAATCAAAGAATTAAATAACTAGCGTCTTCTGATAGCTGATAGCTGATAGCTGATAGCTGATAGCTGGTTAAAAAGGATCTACGATGAGTAACCAATCCTCCCTAATCGCTTCTGACATCGAAGCGTACCTAAAACAACACGAAAACAAAGATCTTCTACGCTTCCTAACCTGCGGTAACGTAGATGACGGTAAATCTACCCTTATTGGCCGTTTGTTGCATGACTCAAAAATGATCTTTGAAGATCATATGACAGCGATTAAGAATGACTCGAAAAAGTTTAATACCACAGATGGTGAGTTTGACCTAGCACTGTTGGTAGACGGTCTTCAGTCTGAGCGTGAACAGGGTATTACTATCGATGTCGCTTACCGTTACTTCTCAACGGATAAGCGCAAGTTCATTATCGCAGACTGCCCAGGGCATGAGCAGTACACTCGTAATATGGCTACCGGTGCATCTAACTGTGACTTGGCCATTGTAATGATTGATGCCCGTAAAGGGGTGCAAACCCAGACCAAGCGTCATTCTTACATTGCTTCACTTCTTGGTATTAAGCACATTATTGTCGCGGTAAATAAAATGGACTTGGTGGATTACAGCCAAGACACTTACCGTCAAATTAAAGCTGACTACAAAGCGTTTGCTGAGCAGTTGAATATTCCAGATGTCCGTTTTGTGCCAATTTCTGCACTACGTGGTGATAACGTAGTCGATCGCTCTGCACAAATGGATTGGTACCCTGGCGCTACATTGATGCAACTGCTAGATACAGTGAAGGTTAACGAAGATAAGAATCTTGATGTTTTCCGTCTGCCGGTACAGTATGTAAACCGTCCAAATCTTGATTTCCGTGGTTTTTGCGGCACCATTGCGGGCGGCGTAATTAATGTCGGAGATAATGTCGTTGCTTACCCTTCAGGTAAAACCTCATCGGTTGCACGTATCGTAACTGCTGACGGTGACCTAGAAAGTGCTTTTGCAGGCCAAGCCATTACCCTAACACTAGAAGATGAGATTGATATTTCACGTGGTGATGTGATTGTGAAGGCAACAGAAGATACCATTAAGCTGCCAACAACAACAAATAGTTTTGAAGCCACTATTGTCTGGATGAACGAAGCAGAGCTACAACCAGGCAAAGAGTATGAGATTAAAGTAGGTTCAAAGAACACCTTTGGCCATATCGAGAAAATCCAGCACCGTATCGATGTTAATACATTAGAGCAACACGATGCGACAGAGATACAACTCAATGAAATTGCAAGCTGTGTTATCGAAACAGCAGGCCCTGTTGTCATTGATAAATACCAAGATATTCATGGTACTGGTTCATTGATTGTTGTTGATCGCTTGACAAATGTAACAGTCGGTGCAGGCATGATTACTAATACATTATATGTAGCTGATAAATTTTCTTTTGCAACTCGTACATACAGTGAAGCTGAAATTGCATTAAATAAATACATTCGCGACTACTATCCTGATTGGGGATGTAAGGTGATTTAATGATATATGTTCACATTGGGTTACATAAAACTGCTACTACCTCTTTACAGTCTTCAGTGTTTAATGCAATTGAGCATAAAAAGTTTATAGGTAGAAATCGTGAAGGAGTTAGCCAATCGGATATTCTATATAAGGAGATAATGAGTTTCTGTCATTCGGAAAAACATATAGAAGAAACTGCAATAAGGCTGAAGGAGTTACTTAATAAATCAGAGAAAGATTTAATATTAAGTGATGAGTGGTTAACTTCAGACTACTCTGAGTTTTGTAAATATGAAAATATAAGTTGGCAAGATAAATTAAAGCGTTTATCAAGTATTTTGCCTGAAGATAAATATAAGATTTTGGTAACTTTGAGAGAACCATTATCGCTAAGTTACTCTCAGTATTGTGAGTTTCATAAGATAAATATTAAAGATAAATATAAAACATACACTGACTATGTTTTAAATGCAAATGAGTCAAGGGTATTTGACTATGTGTATTTGAATGAATATTTATCTAACCTATATAGTGATATTAATTACCTTACCTTTGACAGCATAAAAAATGGCAAATATAAAAAAACGCTACAAAAATTTTTTAGTGTGACCTATATTCCAGATATCATTCATGAAAACAAAAAAAGCAGCTCAAATACAATATTGATTGTAAGTGAGAGAAGTAAAATATATAAGTCAATAGCATCTTTATTTCCTAAAGTGATTAAAGATTACTTACGAAATAATAAGATGGTTTCCTGGGTTAAAAATACATCTTCAAAAAAGCATATTATAATTCCTGAAAAATATAATTCACCTCTTTTAAAAGAGCATTTCCATAAATCAATTGAATTTTATGAAGAAAAAGTCAGACAAAATGTTTAAGTTAAGTATTGTTACGATAAATTACAATAATTACGATGGGCTTGTAAAAACAGGTCGAAGTGTTCTTGACCAGTTCGATAGTGTGTATGAGTGGATAATTGTAGATGGGTTATCAAATGATGGTAGTAAAGAATATATTGATGATAAAAAAGTAAGGTTTGCAAATAAAGTTAAAACTATTATCGAAAAAGATGATGGTATATATGATGCTATGAATAAAGGACTTCAGGTAGCATCTGGTGAATATATATTGTTTTTGAATTCAGGGGATTGGTTGTCATCAAATATTTTATATAAATTCGCAGAGATAGATAACCTTGAAAAGGTTAAATTTATTTATGGTGATTATTATAGAGTTGGTGATGAAGTTAATTATATTAGTTCAAGAAAATGTTCTTGGGCCAAAAATGGTATGTTTACGAGCCATCAATCCATGATATACCGATTAGATGTAATTAAAAAAAATAAATTGTTTTATAATATAGATTATAAATTGGCATCTGATTACGATTTCACCCTAAAGTTTTTACTATTTCTTAGTGATAATGAAACATTAAAGTTGGAACACCCTATTGCATATTTTGATAATACAGGTATTTCCAGCTCGCAAAGATTATTAGGTATTAAAGAAAACTATCATATTAGAGTTAATACATATGGGATGAATCATTTATATGCCATGATTTTATATGTTTTACATATTGCACACTATTTTTTGAAAAAAAAGTTCCCTTCAATAATGGACAGAATTAGAGCGAAAAAATGACAAAAAAAGTTATTGTGATTTCTTCTCCTGGAGGACACAGCATTCAGGCTAAATTAATTTACGACAGTTTATCAAGCAAGATCAATAAAGATATTATTATTTCAAATGGATTTTATAAATCAGGAGAGGGGAGAAGGTATAATTTTATTGACTGTAATATAAATACCCCCATTCGTGTTTTAATTTTACTATTTAATGTTTTCTTATATTTTTTTAATGAAAAACCTTCAGTCGTAATTAGTACAGGCGCAGCACCAGGGGCTATTTTCATATTTGTGGCTAAATTGTTTCGTGTAAAAACAATATGGGTTGATAGTGTTGCTAATGTAGATAAAGTTTCATTGTCTGGGCGAATAGTTAAGCATTTTACCGATGTTTTCTTTGTCCAATGGGAAGGTTTGAAAGATGATAAGTTGATTTTTAAAGGTAGGGTATTTTGATTTTTATAACGGTCGGGACTCAATTTGGATTTGATAGGTTGATTGAAGCTTCATTGAGTGCAATAAAAAAAAATAAAGAATTGTGTGGTTTGAAAATAATAATCCAAGCTAGTATTAATGATAGCTTGTTAATTGGTCGTTTCAATTTATTAGATGTAGAACACTACGAACAGTTAAATAAAGATGATTATAATTATTATTTTAATAACTCAAATTTTATAATTTCTCACGTAGGTATGGGTACAATAATTACGGCTGTTAAAAAAAGTAAGTATTTAATTTCCTTGCCACGGTTAGCTAAGTTTGGTGAGCATAGGAATGATCATCAAATCAGTTCAGCTAAAGCTTTTCTTAATGTGTATTCAAATGTCAAAATTTGCATGTTAGAAGAAGATTTAAGTGAAGTGTTAAAAAATATAACTTTATCTGAGGTTAACTCTTCTTTGGTAAAAGTTACGGAAACAGGAAATAATGAACTCTTAATGGCAATTGAAAATGAAGTTTTTAGTTCCCTCTAATAATACATTAATTTATTATGTAATGTCTTTTATTGCTGCGATTTTTCTTTTGGATCCAGCTGATAACTCTTTTGGTTTTGAATCTAATTCTTTTTTAAAATCAATTCCAATATTAATTTTCCTCATCTTCTTTACTTATTATATCTTATTGAAAGTAATAAGTTCCAGGGGGGTTGTATATTCATCCTCCCTCTATTTTTTTCCTTATGTTTTATTTTTTATATTATTTATATTAGGGTCGTTATTTTCTATTAAGGATGGGGTTGAGTTATCAAGAACCGCTTTAAGTAGGTCTTTACTTGTACTGTTCGCTCTTGCACCTTTATCTATGACTGGTCGTTTTGACATAGTTAAATATGTCAGATTTATATCTATATTATCAATTGTATTTAGTATATTCCTGATTGTCATGCAGGTGATTTGGTGGTCAGGTCTTCGATTTGTCGATTTGCCACACATTTTCCATGAGCAAATAGTTTTTTGTATTATTGGAGCTCTATATTCATCTTTGAATTTTAAAAATATAAAAAAGTACTTTTTTACGATAATTTGCTTGCTGCCAATGATTCTAACATTTAAAAATACAGGGTATTTAATTGTCGTTATTTTTAGTGTTTTAGTTTGTTTTTACAGAATGAAAACTTTTCGGTCACCCTATTTAAGAGTTCTTGTTTGGGGGTTGTTTTTATTTCTTATAGCATCAGTGGCTTTTTCAATCGCCTATATTATTATGTATCCGCCTGAGTTCTTACCTTCAGGTAGTCCTGAGGTACGTGTTCAGACATATTTATATCGTCTATTTCAGTTTTCAGAATCACCATTTTGGGGTACCTTTTTTTATGGTGACTATATTTTTGAATTACCAACAATAGACGGTAGTATATATGTTCCTAGCCATTCTGATATACTGGATTTGTTGGCTTTTGGCGGCTCGATTGGACTAATCCTATCACTGTATGGTTTCCTTTGCTCCATTCTTTATTTGTTGAGATTTGAAATATCATCAGAATATAAATCATGTTTTGTATTAATTGGGTATATTACGTCATTTATTTTACTGATGTCTGTTAATCCAGTAATTAATCAATGGAAGATGGCTTTCTTTTATTGGTTTTTTTCAGGTGTAATTACTTTTATTTATCATAGTCAAACGAGAATTAATTATGACTAAAGTTGCATTTATCACAGGGATCACCGGACAGGATGGCTCTTATCTTGCAGAGCTTCTTCTTGAAAAGGGATATAAAGTACATGGGCTTATTCGCCGTGCATCCTCTTTGAACACTGAGCGTGTTGATGTGGTGTGTAACACGAATGATAACATCCACTTGCATTACGGTGACTTGACGGATTCATCAAATTTAATCCGCTTGGTTAAAGAAATTCAACCGGATGAGATTTACAACCTGGGTGCGATGTCTCATGTTGCTGTGTCTTTTGAGTCGCCAGAATATGCTGCTGATGTTGATGCTATGGGTACGATTCGTCTGCTTGAAGCTATACGCATTAATGGCCTTGAGAAGAAGACCCGTTTCTATCAGGCATCGACGTCTGAGTTGTACGGTGAGGTTCAGGAAATTCCTCAGCGTGAAACGACGCCTTTCCATCCACGATCACCCTACGCGGTTGCCAAAATGTATGCATACTGGATCACGGTGAACTACCGTGAATCGTACGGTATGTATGCCTGTAACGGTATTCTGTTCAACCACGAATCACCTCGCCGTGGCGAAACCTTCGTGACCCGTAAAATCACTCGTACTATCTCGAACATATCTCAGGGCTTAGAGTCTTGTCTACAGTTAGGTAATATGGATGCGCTGCGTGATTGGGGGCATGCGAAAGATTATGTGCGTATGCAGTGGATGATGTTGCAGCAAGATCTAGCCGATGATTTCGTGATTGCAACGGGCAAGCAAATTTCAGTGCGTGAATTTGTTCGTATGTCGGCTAAAGAAGCCGGTATTGAACTTGAATTCACTGGCGAAGGTGTTGATGAGAGCGCTACTGTTGTTGCTGTTGATAATGACAAAGCGCCGAGTGTGAACGTCGGTGACGTCATTGTTCGTGTTAATCCTAAATTCTTCCGTCCTGCTGAAGTTGAAACACTACTAGGTGACCCAACTAAGGCAAAAGAAAAACTCGGTTGGGTACCAGAAATTACCGTAGAGCAGATGTGTGCCGAGATGGTTCAGACTGATATCAGCAAAGCAAAACAGCATGCACTATTGAAAGCCAACGGCTTTGATGTTGCGATTTCGCTGGAAAACTAAGGTGGCTAGCGTGTCTAAGAAACGTGTATTTGTTGCCGGCCACAAAGGCATGGTGGGCTCAGCTATTGTTCGTCAGTTGTTACTGCGTGATGATATTGAACTGGTTGTAGGAAACCGTGCTGAGTTAGATCTGACTAATCAACAGGCGGTCTCCGCTTTCTTTGCTGAAGCCAATATTGACCAAGTCTATTTGGCTGCAGCTAAAGTCGGTGGTATTCATGCCAACAATACTTATCCGGCAGAGTTCATTTATGAAAACCTGATGATGGAGTGTAATATTATCCATGCAGCACATCAGTCAGGTGTACAGAATTTGTTGTTCCTGGGTTCATCTTGCATCTATCCGAAACTGGCTGAACAGCCAATGATAGAGGCTGCACTTCTGACCGGGACGCTTGAAGCGACCAACGAACCGTATGCTATTGCTAAAATTGCCGGTATTAAGCTGTGTGAATCATACAACCGTCAGTACGGCCGTGATTACCGCAGTGTCATGCCGACAAACCTTTATGGTGAGAATGATAATTTCCACCCTGATAATTCGCACGTTATCCCTGCATTGATGCGTCGATTCCATGAAGCCAAACTACGTGGTGACAAGGAAGTCGTGGTGTGGGGAACGGGCACGCCGATGCGTGAGTTTTTGTTTGTTGATGATATGGCCGCTGCATCTATCCACGTGATGGAATTAACAACCGATGTTTATAAAGCCAATACAGAGCCGAGGTTGTCTCACATCAATGTGGGAACCGGTGTGGATTGTTCTATCCGTGAAATGGCGGAAACGATGTCTCGTGTCGTCGGTTTTAAGGGCAATATTGTGTTTGATAGCACGAAGCCGGACGGAACACCTCGTAAGTTAATGGATGTAAGCCGCCTTGCTGATTTGGGGTGGCATTACAACGTTGAGCTGGAACAGGGTCTATCACACACTTATCAGTGGTTCTTGGCTAACCAGGATAGTTTTAGAGCTTAGGGAGGCAGTATGGTACAACGTTTGGAGAGGGAGTTATTCAAACAGGTTGTTGCCCATACCCCGCTGGTCTCTCTCGATTTGATTGTTCGCAATCAACACGGTCAGGTGCTGCTGGGGCAGCGCCTGAACCGACCAGCTAAAGGGTATTGGTTTGTACCCGGCGGACGTATTTGCAAAGACGAGACCATGGCCTTAGCATTTTCTCGTCTTGTAAATGAAGAGTTAGGGATAGAAAGAGACCTTACGCAGGCAAAGTGCCTCGGTCCCTACGAGCACTTTTATTCCGATAATTTTTCCGGCACCGATTTTACCACTCATTATGTTGTTCTTGGCTATCGTTTAGAGACCGAGATTGCATTAACCGAATTACCCAAAGAGCAGCACGGCCACTACCGGTGGTTTGACATCGACGAGCTACTCCAGGCCGATGATGTCCATGACAATACGAAGCTGTACTTTCAATAACCTGAATTTGTTGATGATATGCTATTACCAGTAATTATGGCAGGCGGCTCAGGTAGCCGTCTTTGGCCGTTATCTCGTACCCACTATCCCAAACAGTTTCTTGCTTTGACTAGTCAGGAAACTATGCTGCAGGCCACCGTCAGTCGTCTGTCTGCGCTTCCGCATCAATCTCCGTTGTTTATCTGCAATGAAGAACACCGGTTTATTGTGGCTGAGCAGCTTCGCCAAGCCAATATGGCTCACAGTGGGATTATTCTAGAGCCCGTTGGACGTAACACCGCGCCGGCAATTGCGTTGGCTGCCTTGCAAGCCACACTAAATGGCGATGATCCTCTTTTACTCGTGTTGGCGGCAGACCATGTCATTCAGGACAATCAAGCATTTTCTGATGCCGTAACCCAAGCCGTTCCCCACGCAGAAGAAGGTAAGTTGGTGACCTTTGGGATCGTACCGACTGCACCTGAAACAGGTTACGGCTATATTCAGCAAGGGGCACCTGTCTCCGAATCTGCTTTTGAAGTGGCCGCTTTTGTCGAGAAACCCGATTTACAGACAGCGCAAGCGTACTTGAGTACCGGTGAATATTACTGGAACAGTGGTATGTTCCTATTTCGCGCTTCGCGTTATTTGGCTGAGTTAGATGCCCACTGTCCGGATATGCTGGCGGTTTGCCGTCAGGCATTAGCAGGCTCTCAGTTAGATCTTGATTTTATTCGCCTGAACGCTGACGCTTTTGCTTCTTGTCCTGATGACTCCATTGATTATGCGGTGATGGAAAAGACTTTGGACGCGGTCGTTGTGCCGATGGATGCGCAGTGGAGTGATGTAGGGTCATGGTCAGCATTGTGGGAGGTCAACGACAAGGATAAGCAGGGTAATGCGATCCGTGGTGATGTGCTGATGGAGTCAACGACTAACAGCTATGTTTATTCTCAAAATAAATTGGTCGCGACGGTGGGTGTCGATAATCTGGTGGTAGTGGAAACCAAAGATGCAGTTTTGGTCGCTCACAAAGACAAAGTTCAAGATGTTAAAGGCATCGTCGGTCAGCTTAAAGTTGCAAACCGGCCTGAGTACTTGCAGCATCGTGAGGTCTATCGTCCATGGGGTTCACATGATGCGATTGCCGATGGTGAGCGTTTTCATGTTAAGCGTTTGATGGTGAAACCAGGCCAGAAGACGGCGACGCAGATGCATTACCATCGAGCTGAGCATTGGGTAGTGGTGGCTGGCACTGCTAGAGTTCTAAAAAAAGATAAGTACTTTTTAATCAGTGAAAATGAGTCAATTTTTATTCCTATTGGTGTCGCCCATGCAATAGAAAATCCAGGTACTGTTCCTTTGGAGCTGATTGAGGTTCGCTCAGGCTCATATTTAGGTGAAGATGACGTTGTTAGAATTGAAGAATATGGTGTTGGATACTAATAATGGATAAGTTAACTTGTTTTAAAGCTTATGATATTCGCGGTAAGTTGGGTGATGAACTCAACGAAGATATTGCTTACCGTATTGGCCGTGCTTACGGCGAACATCTGAATGATGGTTCATCTGAAAAGACGGTTGTATTGGGTGCCGATGTACGTTTGACTAGCGAGGGTCTGAAACAATCACTGGCGAATGGTCTGCAAGACTCAGGGGTTAATGTTATGGACATTGGCTTGACGGGTACTGAAGAGGTGTACTTTGCAACTTTCCATCTTGAGGTTGATGGTGGTATTGAAGTGACGGCTAGCCATAATCCGATGGATTACAATGGCATGAAGTTAGTCCGTGAACAAGCTAAGCCAATCAGTGGCGATACGGGCTTACTTGATATCAAGGAGGCTGCTGAACTCAATCAATTTGGTGCGGTTGCGGATAAACGTGGTACCTTTGAGAAGATCTCTATTCTTGATGCCTATGTAGAACACTTGCTTGGCTATATTCAACCAGATTATATCAAGCCGCTGAAGCTTGTGATTAACTCTGGCAATGGGGCCGCCGGTCATGTGATTGATGCCCTAGAAGCGAAATTTGCCGAGTTGAATATACCTCTGGAGCTTATCAAGGTATATAACGAGGCAAATGGTAATTTCCCACACGGTATCCCTAACCCATTATTACCTGAGTGTCGTGAAGATACCGCTGCAGCAGTGCGTGAACATCAAGCTGATATGGGGATCGCTTTTGATGGTGATTTTGACCGTTGTTTCTTGTTTGATGAGAAAGGCAATTTCATTGAGGGCTATTACATTGTCGGCTTGTTGGCTGAAGCATTCCTTGCGAAAGACAAGGGCGCTAAGATTATTCATGACCCTCGTTTATCTTGGAATACGATTGATGTCGTGACAAAGGCGTGTGGTACGCCAATTATGTCGAAGACAGGCCACGCCTTTATCAAAGAGCGGATGCGTAAGGAAGATGCTGTTTACGGTGGTGAGATGAGTGCGCACCATTACTTCCGCGATTTTGCTTACTGTGACAGTGGTATGATCCCTTGGCTACTAGTGACAGAGTTGATGTCTCGCTCAGGCTTGCGTTTATCTGATATGGTGGCGTCACGTATTGCGGCATACCCATCTTCAGGTGAAATAAATAGTAAGTTAAAAGACCCGAAGAAGGCTATTGATACTGTATTTAATAAATATAAGGGCGAAGCTGTAAATATTGATTATACCGATGGTATAAGTATTGAGTTTTCAGACTGGCGGTTTAATCTAAGAACGTCAAATACTGAACCCGTCGTTAGATTAAATGTTGAGTCAAAAAATGACATTAAACTAATGAAAGATAAAACGTCAGAATTGATTAGTATCCTGAAATGATTATCAGCGGTCAAGAAGTGTAGGTTTATTTTGTTGGTTTTAAAAAAATTACTTAAAAATGATATTGTTAAAGGTTCTCTATTTGCTTTAATTTTAAAAATCTTGGCCGCGCTAGGTACTTTTTTCCTTAATATTTTACTTGCTCGAGCTTTAGGACCTGAAGAAGCTGGTTATTTCTTTCTAGCTCAAGCTGTCGTTTTCATTTTGGCTGCTATTTGTCGTCAAGGTTTTGACAATGCAATGGTGAGGCTGATTGCTGGATATTATATCTCAGGAGAAAAAAATAATATTAGTCAATTGTATGGGTATGTTTTATTAAGGATAATACCAGTGTTATTGTTTATGACAACTATAATGCTAGTATATTCAGATGAAATATGTTTATTGCTTTTTAATAACAATTCAATCTCACCGCTGTTAGTCATTGGTGCTTTAATGCTGTTACCGTTATCTCTCAGCCAATTTAATGGATTTTGTTTGCAAGGCTTAAAAAAAGTACCCGAAGCAATGTTTTTTCAAAATGCGGCCTTAACAATTATCACATCAATAGCGTTTTATTTTATAGTTCCAGCAACAGCCACAGAAGCAATTAAAATATATTTCATCGTGTCCTTGTTTATTTGTATATTGTCTTTTTATTCTTGGTTTCGTAATGATCTAACTATAAGCTTTAAATTTAATAGTGTTGAACGATTAAATGCTTCAAAAGTTGCATCTTCACTATTTTTAATCCTTCTATTTGGACAACTAACCCAGTGGATAGGTCAACTTATGCTGGGTGTATGGAGTGAAGCATCAGAAGTTGCTATTTTTGCTACAGCACAAAGGACAGCTTTATTGGCAAGCTTCTTTCTTATTGCTTTGAATGCTATTGCAGCACCTAAGTATGCTGAGGCGCATAAAAAAGGAAAAGATAATGAAATAAAAAAAATTGCAGTAATGTCAAGTCGATTTTTAATGATTGCTGCCTTTTTTATTTTGTTTTTTATTTTGTTTTTTGCAGAATGGTTAATGAGTTTATTTGGGCCTGAATTTGTAAGTGGAGCAAATATTTTAAGGATATTAGCAATAGGGCAGTTTGTTAACTTAATAACTGGTTCTGTTGGCTATTTGTTGCAAATGACTGGCAATGAAAAGAAACTTAGAAATAATGTGTTTTTTTCATCCGCTGTTTTATTCTTTGGTGGGCCTGTATTTATACCTCTTTATGGTGTTTATGGTGCAGCTGTCATAACAGCTTTGTCTGTTGCTACCCAAAACGTTCTTTCAGTTTATCAAGTGAAAAAACAATTAGGTTTTAATACTTTGAATATTTTTCAAAAGATTTGACAAGGGGTTATATGAAATATCAAAAAGGAGTTTTACAAAGTCGCCAAACAACGGTTGCCATGTTTACCCGATTTGCGGACTCGTTGGTAATCTTAGTTAGCTCTGTTGGGGTGGCCTATTATTTTGTTGAATTATCCGATGCCGCTAACTATTTATCAGCACTTATTGCGATGATGTCATTCTACGCAATTTGTGAAATTCAACACTTTTATGTGTCGTGGCGTACCACGCCATTTCGAATGGAGGCATGGCGGTTAAGTGTTAACTGGCTGTTTGCTTTTTTGGTGGCCGGTAGTGCGGATTCTATGTTGGACTTCAACATGTTTTCGTCCATTTCGCACCAGCTAATGTGGTTCGGCGTTACCTGGGTTGTCTTATTGTTGTACCGTTTGATCCTAAAAGTGATACTGCGTGTCGCACGTGGTCACGGTTATAATACAAGGAATGTAGCTATTGTTGGCGCCGGTCGTTTAGGTCAAGAGCTTGCGAAACGAATAAATCGCTCGCCTTGGATGGGGTTCAACGTTGTGGGGCATTATGATACAACTGAGTATGTAGAGTCTGAGCACCCGGAACCAATTGCACGAGTATTGGGTGATCTTGAACAACTGGTTTCCATTGCTAAAGCCGGTATTATTGATAGGGTTTATATTGCGCTACCAGTTTCTAAGCAGTCACATATTGCTTCCCTCATTAACGAGTTAGCGGACACGACTTGCTCAGTAATGTATCTACCTGATGTTTTCACTTTTGAGTTGTTACACGCAAGAAGTGATAATTTGGGGGGGTTACCTGTGATCAGTATTTATTCTTCACCAATGGATGGCTCAAACCGTATCTTAAAGCGTGTCTTTGACGTTGTTGTTGGTAGCTTAATCTTATCGTTAATCTCAATACCAATGCTGCTAATTTCTTGTGCGGTTAAATTGACCTCACCAGGCCCCGTATTCTTTAAGCAGCATCGTTACGGTATTGATGGAAGGCCGATTAAGGTCTGGAAATTCCGTTCGATGAATGTGATGGAAAATGGTGATAAGGTTACCCAAGCTAAAAAAGGTGATAATCGCCTTACTCCTATTGGTGGTTTTTTACGACGAACCTCGTTAGATGAGCTACCTCAGTTTATTAATGTTATTCAAGGTAGTATGTCGATTGTTGGCCCTCGTCCTCATGCAGTAGCTCATAATGAGGAGTATCGTAAACTTATCAATGGTTACATGCTGCGTCACCTTGTTAAACCAGGTATCACTGGTTGGGCACAAATCAATGGCTGGCGCGGTGAGACAGACACTTTGGATAAGATGGAAAAGCGTATCGAGTTCGATTTAGACTACATTCGTAACTGGTCTGTTTTCCTTGACGCTAAAATTGTTTTCCTGACCATTTTCAAAGGCTTCATTGATAAAAACGCTTACTGATATTTTTGCTATCAGCTATCTGTCAAAAGTATTGACTTTTAACTCACAACGCTATAATTCTAGCTTTCTAGCTTTCTAGCTTTCTAGCTTTCTAGCTTTCTAGCTTTCTAGCTTTCTAGCTTTCTAGCTTTAAATTTTCAATTTCCCATAGACTCTCTTATGAATGAAAACATTGTTTGGCATGATCAAGTCATCAGCCATGAAGCGCGCTCAGCGCAGAAAAAACAAAAATCTGTTATTCTTTGGTTCACCGGCTTAAGTGGCTCTGGCAAATCAACCATCGCCAATGCAGTTGAAAAAAAACTGTTCGATAAAAATTGCCATAGCTACTTATTAGATGGCGACAATATACGCCATGGCTTAAATAAAGACTTATCATTTAGTGATCTTGATCGCATAGAAAATATTCGTCGTATAGGTGAAGTGAGCAAACTGTTCGTAGATTCAGGCTTAATTGTGTTAACCGCCTTTATTTCTCCTTTCATTGGCGACCGTCAGTTAGTCCGTGAGCTGGTGAACGATGATGAGTTTGTTGAAGTTTATATTGACACCCCGTTAGAGGTTTGTGAGTCTCGTGATCCGAAGGGTTTGTACAAAAAAGCCCGAGCAGGAGAGATCAAGAACTTCACAGGTATTGACTCGACCTACGAAGCACCAGTCTCTGCTGAAGTTCATGTCAAAACGGCAGAGTTGACGATTGAAGAGTGTGCGGAGCAAGTGGTGAGTTACTTGGTAGAAAAAGGCTACATTGCGGAGTGATCTGCTTTAAGCTGTCAGCGTCAGTTAAGACCGAGTAACTTTCTTATCTTTGTATGTTGACCAATAATTTTGTTTTTTCAAATATTTCGCTGATCGCTGATCGCTGATCGCTGATCGCTGATCGCTGATCGCTGATCGCTGATCGCTGATCGCTGATCGCTGA
>NZ_JBNNXT010000066.1:0-16088 GCF_052873815.1 Photobacterium sp. DNB23_23_1
CTGTCTCCATTTGAATGAAAACAAAATCATACGTTTCGGGAAAGCTTAATTGAATGTGGGGTTTATGACGCGCTTACAATCGTATGGTGAGCACAGGGACTACAACAATCATCATATTCATTAAGAAAAACGTGCTACGACAGAACACCTGTCGAAACATTAGAGGACGGGAAATTCTGGGCTGAAAAGAACTTAGCCCAGATAAATCTAACAGGCTCACCGAGTCGAAAACTGGGAAACTGTCAGATTAAGTCTGAAAGAGTACAAATTATCTCATTTGCACAAGCGTTTCTAGATAGTCTTGGCTATGCAGTTCGTCATCAATTGAATCTATGCTAAGAATAAAGCGTAAATATTTAATAGACTGCTTAGTCAGGTCATCTAATTCCCATTCTTGACACTCAAGGAAAGCGCTATATGGCTTACCTAGACCGCTTTTATACTTATAGCCGTTACCTGTTTCAAATTCAGATTCAAATGTAAATCTAGTAGCGTTGACATTTTTACTTTTTGAGTACTCGATGGCTTCCCAAATTTTTTCATTAAGTGTCCACGCGCTGTTCTTATCTCCATTCGTATCTGTTCTTGAATCAACATCGTGTAGTATCCAGTGAGATATCTTGAAGTGTGTGAGGACTTTCTGGAAAAATGGTATATTGTTTTTTGTGCCACAATTTACAACATGGATAGACTCGTCAGCTAACCCCGCAGAAATCATCCTTGTCATAATAGCTCGTATTGCTACAGCTTCGGTATCCCCTTCAACTAGGACGACCTTATCGTTAAAAAACGCTTCACACACGTGGGGGTTAAAGTAGTTAAGCATCTTCATGCAATCTCTTTCATCAGATGTAAATAAGTCATGGGAAACTTGATGTAATTCATTGACTTTATTTTCATTTATACAGGCTCTGACCAAAGTGGTGTGAGGTTTAGAGAGGTCTACCATTATAGGGGCATGTGTAGCCGCTAAAATTTGGAACTCAGAGTCATTACCTAATGCATAAATCAGATCTCTGATACAGCGGATAGCTTCAGGATGAAGGTATAGTTCAGGTTCTTCTATAAGAAGAATTCTGGACTTTACTTCTCTTTTGCTTTGGTCGTTGCCAATTTCAGTATCAAAGTCAAAGTTATGCGCTTTTCTCTGCTTAGCTGTCTTTTTTATTTCTTCTAGCTGCTTTGCCAAACCCCTAAGTGCGCTAACGATGAACTGTCTTCTTACTCCGTGACCATGAGTCATAAAGTCCATTGCTGGTTTACCATCTTGCTCAATGCTGACTACGGTGCTTTTTTTGAATAGCTCAGAGATGTTTGTATTCCCCTCACTCCCTAACAAGAACTTCAACGAAGGAAAGACCTCTGATAGCGCTAAGTTTAGATTTTTCTGTATTTGCTTCGAGTATTTACTTTCTGTTATTTCTTTCTCAAGTTTTTCAACAGCTTCTATAGCATTCAAGTAAACAGACTCGCTTGATAGAGCTTTTAATATGGTTTCTTGAACGAGGCTTTGGAGAAGAGCCAATATTTCTTCAGGAGCGGTACTACCTCTAATCCAAACAGGTGTCGGACAGGCGTTTTGCAATAAGGTATCCATACCGCCAGCACCACCAGCACTCCAGCCTTTTAATGGATCTTTGGTCTCCTTGGCTCCGGCTGCGTCTTCAGACAGCCATTTTTTCCTGACTTTTGCGACCCCATTATTATCCCATAATTTTGCTAGAGCTTTATGCTCTCTATCGGAATCTGTTTCAGCTTGTACCCATGCCTCAATTTCAATTGGCTTAGAGATGTCTTTCTCATGGAAATCATTTAGCTTTGCTTTTCTATTAGCAGTCACCAGCATGTCGTAAGCTTCAAGGATCGTAGACTTTCCTGCATTGTTTTCGCCACAGATAAAAATGATATTATTGCTATCAAACTCAACTTCGACGCCGTCACCCTCAGTACCTATGCCAATTCCGCGAAAGTTCTTTATTTTTAGTTTTTTAAGTCTCACAAGCACCTCAATCAATATCAAATAAATGGCATATTAAAGTTAAATTCGATGCAATAATGCACTAACACATCACAAAACCAGTAAAATGTATGATAAGGCAGTTTAGTTGTAAGAAATTTTGCGCAGGTTTGGTCTTTTGTTATCGTCTTCTACGCCATCTCAATTATTATGAATAATTACTTATTTGTTAATTTTGTCCAACTTCGAGATACGATACCTACAGGTCACCTTGGTCGATACAGTCATGCTAACCAGCGGATGTGCACGAACGACCAAGCCTTGGTCATCGCAGTAATTGGTGCCTCAACATCTTGCTAATCTGCTGAATACCTCCAGAACCTCTCAGCATTATATCGATTGGTCTCTCCCCATTTAGCTTCCTATTGCAGCAAGTTATCCACTCATAACGTAGCGGATGGTTTGGATACGACAGCCGTAACATGACATGTATCTGTAGTATTAACATGGCTGTCGATTTATCATCAGCAATTATGCCAAACAGAGATGATTGCTGTGTTTCACCAAGCCCCCAGTGACTAAACAGCTTTGCAATCATTTTTTGTGTGTCTGTCATTTGCGGTCGCCTCTACTATACGTTTACCTCACAAATTCACCACGGTGCGCCTAGTGTTAGCAAGTGTTCAGCGATGCGCCTTGCTCTTGCTGGCTCTTCCGCCAAATATGCTAGTGGAGACATGCCATTAAACGGAGCATTGTGGTTAGTTTTGACCATAAATCCATCTTGATTAGCAGAGTTATTAAACGCCATTAGCAATGCTTCTCGAATGTATTCAATTGCTGCCTGATCAGCTCCTGATGAAATAGACTGAACCTGCTGCTCCGATGCGCCCCATGCTACTAATTGCTCTTCTGTACCCACGGTCTACACTCCTCAAATTTAGCTATATAGGAAAATTAGCCCTAAACTGGTTCGGATTTTCCTATATAGGAAAGTTTCAGACTCTCTACTAGTTTCCTTTCTG
The DNA here is from genome assembly GCF_052873815.1 of Photobacterium sp. DNB23_23_1. Taxonomy (NCBI): domain Bacteria; kingdom Pseudomonadati; phylum Pseudomonadota; class Gammaproteobacteria; order Vibrionales; family Vibrionaceae; genus Photobacterium; species Photobacterium sp. DNB23_23_1. The sequence continues at coordinate 2,983 of NZ_JBNNXT010000066.1, forward strand.
GTGGTTGCCATGCTCATTTATGGTAAAGAGTCGAATTAACTATCATAAATCATTAAAACCTAGTCATTTGTATACGCAAGTAGCAGTTCATTCCACAATGCCACGAAGGATACCGCCTTGAAAATGCCTACTACATAATCATTGGCTGGTATGTCATACCTTCTATCAACTACGTTATTGTCAACTAGCCGCTATAACTCTCGGGTAATGACCTATATGTGAGGGGCATCTAGAACAGTTGGAGTGTAGGGGAAAGTATTCACTTCCCCTAGTGATTATCGTCTAATTTGGATGTTGCTTTGTCTTTGAATGTTCCTTGGCGTTTTTCCTTTTGGCACACATGGAACGGTAAACGGTTCGTTAATGTTCCCAGAGGCAGGCAGTGGGATATTGTTGCCATCTTGATCTTTTTTGTATCGTGCAACCCGTCGAACGCTGACTTTATTGCCTGAAACAGAAAGACCTAAGTGCATGTTCCAGCCTTTGAATATGGCGGAAAGTTTGCACAACAGCGCATAGGATGTTGATTCATGTACTAGTGACTGTAGGTAGTTACGTACTTGGTACTCAACGTCCTCCTCGGACTCTAGACCAATCGATGAGATCACTCTGGTCAGATAGGTCTCTGGAGTTAGTGGCAGCTTTTTCATCGGTAGCTCGATCAACTTCTTTTTTATTAGATAATGCGCAAACGCATAAATAGCTTCTGATGCTTGGCTTTCTAATTTGTGTCGCTTTACCACCTCACTGACAAAAGCAACAGAGAGTGCTAGTTCAACGTTTTGCTCTACAAAGGTAAGTATTTGTGCTGGTGCGTATGACGTACCTTGTGTGCCGCGAAATGCAAATGGATTTTTGGTCGATTCGAACGCCTTGGCTAGCATGGCAACCCGTGATAATACCGACGGACTAACTTCAACCCCCGCCATTTCGAGTACTTGAGAACGAGTTCTATTGTTGCCTACATCAATGTGCGCAAATGACAGATCATCTGTAACGCCATAGGTGACTGGAGCAATGAATCCTGATTGAGATTCGCATGACGCCTCTAGGCGATGGTGCCCATTAAGGATCTCTCCTTCACTAGATATGATGATAGGTTCTCCAGTTAGACACCATTTGCTTTCCTTCATAGCCTCAGCATAACTCTTTACTCTGGCTTTACTAATTTTCCGGTTTTTATGCTCTGGATTAATCGCCCCTCTTCTAGAGTATTGAAGCATATCGCGAGCAAGCTCAGGAGTAATGTATAGGTCAATATGTCGAAGATCTGTTTTTACTTCCCGAACTCCAGAGTAATACTTCGACTTTTCTTTGAATATCTTCGAAACCATTTCAGACGACAGAATAGAGCTAGAATCACCAATGAAGCGTCGCGAGCTGGCAAGGTAGGTGGTTAGGTTCTCGTTTTCACCAAAACGATCAAACAGCGTGTCGATAATTGATGCCTCAACATCTTCATCTGAGATCTCATTTTGTTTGTTTTTGGTGTAGTTAGCTGTCATAAGGTAATCCTCACAATGACGTGTGGCAATATAGTGCTCAATAGCAAAAATTGGTTTAATAACGAACCCTAATTATTGATCCGACGTGCTTGTCGGATCAAGTTTTGTTTTTGTTTTAGAGTGTGCTTGTCAGGTAAACGGATCAAAGCATTTGAATCATATAGAGAATAAAATTAGTGGAGTGTTGGTTGCCAATGAAGGGCGAACACACAAGACGCTCATAACCACTATGCCTATGGTTGAAGTAATAAACTTTTTTTCTACAAAAAGGTTATTGCCGAGTCTTAATTGGGTTTCTGATGTTGCAGTGAACGCAAAAAACCTAGAAAGAGTGCAAGATATCCAAGTAGAGCTTGAAGCAGTTGTTAGCAACAATGCGGTAGGTTTGCCGTTAGTGCTGACGTTCGCCGTTGTTGGTAAACCACGTATCGAAAAGAGGGGCCATCAACGCTCAGACTTGTACTATATCCCTGCTAGTACTTGTATCGTAGGTAACCCATTAGGGTTGGTTGCCATTTGTAGGTTACTAGGGCAAAAAACATTTCTATTCAGTTCTCGGCTCAGCGTTAAAGAAGCTAACCAGAGGAGCGAGCTGCGACAGCGATTCGCGATGGAGACTGTAGAGGTTCGAGTTGTGTTTGATGACGAAAGTGGTATCGATGAACTGCAAGTCGTTGAATTATTTAAACAGAACCGTGTTTTTGATGCTCCTCTTAATCTTCCTCACATCAATGAAAGTGAAGTTTTTCTGCCGGAGGATCAATTTCCACTAAAACTTCAGGTTGAACAGCTAATTCAACAGGCCAGCCTTGACTCCTACGGTGGTGTGAATTTCGACTCTAGGCATGTAAAAACCTCGGATACTTACATCACAACTCAGTACATTTTGTTCAAGCTACTCGTTGGCGCAGTTGCTGGTATTGGTACTCAGGAGTACAGCAAAATGTCTAAGGATGTGACACTACCAAGTGGACAGCAGCTTTCTTTGGCTCTTTCAGAAGATTGTGTAAGCCAAATCGCTATGTTTTTGAGTGCATGGCTTAAGGCACAGAAAACCGCGTTCGTAGTTGATCGATCTGGCTATCATCTGTCACCGCAGATTTGGCAGGCTATTGGCTTGACGTTTCATCATATCAACCAAGGTGTTGTTTCAAGTGATGATTTGGTTGCCGCAGGCAACGCACTAGGTCAACTCGATTACAGTAAATCAGCCAAACACTGGAATGAATGCCCTGTCATGGAGTTAGATGCAAAGGGGCGTATTTACAAAAATGCAGCCAATTCAACTAGACTTTTTCGAGCTGGGTTATGTGAATACTTTGTCGGGATTGTTTATGGTGCGCTTAGAGCTATTTGAAAAGCTGAGAAGGTCATGGGTCTTGAGTAAAATACTGCCGCTAAAGCATCTCTAGCGGCGTTTATCAGCTTACTGAAATGAATGATCGAGCATAAGCATGAAAACCTGCAAATTTACGTCGTGTACACGGAATCGTCCTGTTCTAGACAATTCTGTATCGATGCCATTCACAACCATGTGAACGGTATCAATCACAGCAGGAGTTTCACTGTAATGTTCCAGATAGAACGGGTTAAGATCTTTTGAACTTGCTATCTTGGTTTTAGCGACAGTGTGAGGGTCGCATTGGATGTTAGACAAAGACATTGACTTTATGACGTGATCATACTTAACACTAAACACATCAAGTAATTTCTTCAAATCAAGATCAACTGGCCTCAAACCACTATCTGAACCAAATAACGTTCTTATCATTTCAAACGGGTACTTCATGCTACGTGGTGGGTTTATCACGTATAGAGCATGTTTAGTATCAAACCTAACACCGAACTTCACCTTGATGTAAGAAACAGTTTCTATTTCTGATACCTCACCATCGGGAAGTTCAAATTCTTGCTTACGTATTGTTCGCTCAATGAACTGCGCTACAAAGTCAGTTTCATTCTTAACTACTTCAAAGCCAAAACCTTTCTCGTCAGAGTATCGTTTTTGAAGTATCCGTTCTTCTATGTCTTCCCTAGATATGGGGAGATCCGTATCATAAAGTTTAACCTTGAGCATCAACCAGCCTCCTGCTTGTCCACATCAAGTTCTTCTTCTGCACTATCTACATCGGGATATCTTTCACGTAGTTGCTCAATTATGAAGTCATTGACTAAGAATATTTTTTCTTCCAACTTAATTATGATTTGATCGAATTCAGATTGTTCTAGCTTTTCCTTTGTCCCATTGGTCATTTCCTTATGCAGAACCTTGAACTTGATGTTCTTTGCTAAGTACTTTTCATCAAATCCAAGTTCAAAAACGATCATTGGATTGTTGGTAAGAAAGGTAGCTTTTGACTTCCAACGGATGCTGCTTCGATAGAAACCATCTTTACAAAGTTCAGTAATCTGTTTTGTATTAACAAGAGACTGTCCATCATACGCAGCATTGTCGATGTTGAATGTTAGGTTTTCACCATCGTCTTGTTGCGTTTCTTCATCGATATCATCTTCTAGTTCATCAGCACTTTCTGATTCATCTTCATCTACGATCACTTCATCTTCTGTTTGACCATATACGTCGCCTTCAACCTTTATACGACTAACACGAACTTTTTCTAAGCCTGCGTATTCGAAACCAGAGGTGTTATAGATACCGTCAAAGTCATAAAGGTGCTGCGCAAAGACATTACGAAGATCTGCATCTAAAACCGCAGACATATCGATTTCATTTACAACTATTTCGGAACTAACATCAGCTTTATATGTATCAATGATTTCTTCTAAGATACCTTCAATCCGCTTTGTGTATGAATACCTGACAGAAGTGTAGTCTTGATGAGCAATGAACCAAATATCACCACCATACAGTTTCTTTTGTTGGAACTTTCCACGCTTGAAGTCAAATTCTGTATAAGCGATCTTCACGTGATACATCGATATTGATCCACAGTGTTCAATATCTTCGCTACCTAACATTTTGGGACGCCCTGCGATCACCTTATCCATGACGTCTGATAGCTTTTCTATATCAAACCCTTCATAGATACGCTTAACGGAGTACAGTTCTTGGCTTGTTTCAGACGCTAACTTATCTTGGATATCCCTAATATGTTCATAGGAAAACGGTAGATCTGAAATACGTTCGATTAAACGATCCCTTTCCATTTCTTTTGGAAGTATCAGACCACGTTTAAAAGCTAATTTTCGAAGCGCCGTTTCAGACATCTTCTGTTTGTTAGAGTGCAAAGCTGTAAAGATGTCGCTTTCGTTTGAGAATAAAGTTGCTTGATACTTGTTCATGCTAACGACACCTATTCTGAGTAGTTGCAAATACGCCCAACTTGCTTACTAGCAACTTGGTACGGGAAGATTGAAAGAGTTTGATTTACAAACGGTAATGACTTCACTTTTTCCGTAACTAGTTTAAGTTGTGCTTCTGTAAATGAATACAACAATGCATACGACTTGATAGCTTCTTCTAAGTGATCCCCCGAAGCTGAAGAAAACGGTGTAATGATGAAAATACGATCAAATTGATGCAGTAACTGGTAGTTAAAAATATATTCCAGAACAAAAATGAAGTGTTCTTCGGTATCAACCTCTTCCTGCCAAAAGATGTTTAAGATCTTCTTAGTCAGACGTTCGCCTTCTTCAGTATCGGCACGTACAAAGTCATGTTCATACGAGTAAAACAGCATACCTGACGTAATCATCTCTAGCGTTGCAGGCAAACTTTTATCTTTTGCAACGAATTTATTGTGCTTGTCTGGATAGAAAAATGAGCACTGATCATAATCTGGCACTTTCTCCCAAAGCAGATCTGTTTGCTGATTGGCTCGTCCATTAATGCATCTACGTTTATCAATATTTTCACTCACATCTAGCAAGAACCTGATCAATCGGGGTGAAAAAATTGCCATCAACGATTTATCAGGTAGGCCAAACCTTGCTTTTTCTACATTTGGTATACGATCAAAAAGCTCTGCATCATATTCATTGTCGTGATTGTAGATAAACAGCATCCCATGAACGTTGAAATCACTTGTTTTATCCTTCAAGTACATTCCTTTCCATTTACCACTGCGTTTAGCACATTCGACTTGTTGACCTAAACTTTTGACATCAGCCAAAATGCCTTTGCTATGTTTACTTTCAATTGTTCCTTTCGCATATGATTTCAAATCAGTCTGAACGTACTGAACAACGTTGGTATAAGGATCAACATATGAAAAAACTACATCTGTTGGATGTGTTTTCTTGGGGTCATCGCTTGCTAGTTGCTTATCAGACAAATGAGAACGCATACAGCAATCCCAGTTCAAATCTGTCTTTTCATTCATGTCCCATTTTAGTTCATAGAAAACACGACTTGAGATAATACCTGCTATTTCATCGATGTTCTTAGTTTCTGCCACTGAGTCGACCTATAGTTCCTTGCTAGTAATCGAGATATTTTATCTCTGGATTTCCATAGCAACAATGATGCACTACGTAAAAATGCATAAAAGGTAATCTTTTGAGTTAGTTGTTAGAATGAGTAGTGGTTTAGCGGAGCGAGGTCGCCTCCTTGCTTTATCTACAGAAATCTCTCATCTCTTTATCGATTACTGGTTGGATAAACAGTATAATAAGAAAGTGTTCTTAAGGTTTGTTTTGTGCAATTAGCTTTGATGCATTATTTGACTTCAGACATCTATTTTTGTGTACGTTGGTGGGATTAAATGCAAAGGAAAATCATACATATAGACCTCGACTGTTACTATGCGGCTATTGAAGCAAGGGACAATCCCGAACTACGAAACATTCCTATGGCTATTGGTGGTAAGAATGGTCGCGGAGTGATATCTACATGTAATTATGAAGCGAGGGCATTTGGTGTTCGTTCCGCTATGCCAACAGCAAAGGCACTACAACTTTGCCCCAATCTAACAGTTGTTTCCGGTAACATGGAGAAATATCGTCAGGTTTCGAAGCAAATTCATGAGATATTTGGCCGTTATACATCAGTTATTGAGCCTCTTTCTCTTGATGAGGCTTATTTAGATGTCTCTGACACACAACTTTTTATGGGTTCCGCGACATTAATCGCAGAAGACATTCGACAAGCGATTGAACGTGAATTAAAAATTACTGCGTCAGCAGGAGTATCGCCTCTAAAGTTTGTATCAAAGGTTGCCTCTGATGTTAACAAACCCAACGGTATATGCGTTGTTACACCTAATGAAATTCAGAGTTTCATTGATGATTTAGATCTTGGCAAAATCAATGGTGTAGGGAAGGTTACATTAGAGAAGCTAAACAACTTGGGTTTGTTCAAAGGTAAGGATGTCAAAGAGCTTGATAAGAGCACCTTGATCGGCCACTTTGGGAAATTTGGTAATACTCTTTGGGAGCGCTGTAATGGTATCGATGATAGACCTGTAGTTGTTGAGAGGGTGCGTAAATCTGTTGGTGTTGAAAGAACTTTTCTGAATGATATTTATACAATTGATGAGTGTATAGAGGCAATTTGTAACTTGTACTCGGAACTAGAAGGGAGGTTGCAAAAGGTACTTGTAGACAAAAAGATCTCTCGTTTAGGTGTCAAACTGAAGTTTTCTGATTTCCAACAGACAACTGTTGAGCACAAACACAATGAGTTGGGAAAAGATTTTTTTGTCAGTTTGTGTGAGGAGGCTTTATCAAGATCCAAGGGGCGGGGGATTAGGTTGGTCGGTCTGAGTGTAGGCGTTGAACCAATCGAGCATGTTCAACAGATGAGTCTACCCTTGTAATTTCGTAAGTGAGGAATCAACAGAAAGCCAGTATGTTGAGGAATTTATACTGAATTTTTTGTAAGGGCTTTTTGTAAGTGATTTTTATGGGTGAAAATCCAATATTTTCAATAGTACTCACTCACTCACACACTCAAGGCTACATTTTTTACCCGTTAGTTTCACATCGCGGCGGTCGAGATGCGAGACAATCCTGAGTTGCGTGATATTCCTATTGCGATCGGTGGGCGATCCGAGCAACGAGGGGTGATCAGCACTTGTAATTATCTGGCGCGCAAGTACGGTGTTCGCTCGGCGATGCCGACCGGAAAGGCCATGCAGCTCTGCCCGCACCTGACGTTGGTATCTGGCCGGATGGCGGTCTATAAGGAAGTATCGATTCAGATCCGCGAAATCTTCCAGCGTTATACCGATAAAATAGAACCGCTATCCCTCGATGAAGCCTACCTTGATGTGACCGACTGCGAGCTGTGCCATGGCTCCGCAACCTTGATTGCCGAAGATATCCGCCGCACCATCCGTGAGGAGCTGAACCTGACGGCATCAGCCGGGATTGCGCCGGTTAAGTTCATTGCCAAGATAGCCTCGGATCTCAATAAGCCCGATGGTCAGTATGTTGTGACACCCGATCAGATCCCCGAGTTTGTCGCTGACTTGAAGCTTGAGAAAATCCCCGGTGTCGGCAAGGTCACCATCCAAAAGCTACATGATAAAGGTTTGTATGTCGGCAAAGATGTGCAGCAATACGACAGGCATTTGCTGCTGCAGCAGTTCGGCAAATTCGGCCAGTCGCTATGGTCCCGTGCCCATGGGATTGATGAGCGGGAAGTGGTGGTGGAGCGCGAACGTAAATCCGTCGGGGTAGAGCGAACCTTCACCCAAAATATCAGTAGTTATGAGCAATGCTGGGAAGTGATAGAGCGGTTGTTTCCTGAATTGGAAAAGCGCCTCAAACGGGTCCGGCCTGAACTCAATATTGCCAAGCAGGGCGTAAAGGTGAAGTTTGCGGACTTTCAGCAAACCACGGTTGAGCATACCCAGCCTAAGTTGGACAAGGCTCAGTTTGTTGGGCTGTTGAAAGAGGCTTTGACCCGCCAGCAGGACAGGGAGATCCGCTTGATTGGGATCAGTGTTGGGTTGGAGATTGGTACTCGGGCGCAACAGCTGTCGTTGTTTTAAAAGCGAGCCCACAGGAGCTCGCTTTTCGTATCAGTCACTTAAGCCGTGAATATTATGCTTTTACCGGAATGTTCTTCAGGATCGCAACCATTTGCTCCCAGAATAGGGCAACGGTGTCGATCTGAACTTTCTCGTCCGGTGAGTGCGGGAACTTGATAGTTGGACCGAAAGAAATCATATCCATGTTCGGGTAGGGCTTCTTGAACAGACCACACTCAAGACCTGCGTGGATCACCATGATGTTTGGTACGCGGCCATAGATGCCTTCGTACGTTTTACGAAACAGGTGCATGACTTCAGAATCTGCATCAGGCTTCCAGCCAGGGTAAGTACCGGAGAACTCACAACTTGCGCCAGCAAGAGCTGCGACAGCTTTCAGCATACCTTCAACATTGCTACGGCCAGAGTCGATCAGCGAGCGGATCAGGCACAGTACCGTGATTTTATCAGCTTCAGTCGTGATCACACCGACGTTCAGTGACGTTTCAACCACACCTTGGATATCATCGCTCATGCGGATCACACTGTTAGGGCAAGCGTTCAGCATGTTGATGAAACGCTGTTGGTCAGCGGTTGCAAGTACATCAGCAGGAAGATCTGCCGCTTCGGTAAAGAGGTTGATGCCGGTTTCGACACGGCCAAGTTCAGCGGTCAGTAGCTCTTGGTAGTAAGCGAACAACTGATTAAGCTTGTTAACATTTTCTGCGGGTAGAGCAACAACAGCGCTTGCTTCTCGTGGGATAGCATTACGTAGGCTGCCACCAGTAAGAGAAGTTAGGCGCAAGCCTAGCTCTTCGGCGTGACCAAATAGGAAGCGGCCAAGGATTTTGTTGGCATTACCACGGCCGGTGTGGATATCACAGCCTGAGTGACCGCCTTTAAGGCCTTTAACTATTAGTTTTACTGCTTGGTAATCAGCAGGTGTCTCATCGCGCTGGATATCAACAACAAGGGAGCCGTCAACACCGCCGGCGCAGCCCATGTAGACTTCGCCTTCTTGCTCTGAGTCGGTGTTTAGCAGGATATCGCCTTCCAGCCAACCTTCTTCAAGACCGAAGGCACCCGTCATACCGGCTTCTTCATCAATGGTCAGCAGGACTTCTAACGGACCATGCTCGATATCTTTTGATGCCAGTACCGCAAGGCAAGCCGCCATGCCCATACCGTTATCGGCACCCAAGGTTGTGCCTTTGGCCGTCACCCACTCACCATCAATATATGGCTGAATAGGATCTGTTGTGAAGTCGTGGTCAGTATCTTCGTTCTTCTGCGGCACCATATCAATGTGAGCTTGAAGAACAACACCTTTGCGGTCTTCCATGCCCGGTGTCGCCGGCTTTTTGATGAAGACATTACCCACAGCATCACGGCGCACTTCAAGGCCTTCAGCTTCAGCAAACTGGATAATGTGCTGGGCTAGGGCTTCTTCATGCTTAGAAGGGTGTGGGATTGAGCAGATTTGGTCGAAGAATTGCCACACAGGCTGTGGTGACAGTTGACTGATTTCAGACACAGCAGTCTCCTTTATAAACTTTTAGTTATTGTCGATAAATTGGTTATAAATTAACTATATTGCAAAGTTATTCAGAACAATTAACTATCGCAGTTAACCTCAAGGATACCACTGTGCCCTAAACGGTAACAGCTAAATCCCTCCTTTGCTGCTATTGCGATGCGTCCACCTGAATAAGGTATGTTGTATCCATGTTGTTGTTTAATAGGTGGAGGGTTACACGTTGGTCTCTAAATGGTGAGGCCGCGAACCCTTATTATGTAATTTAATTACAGAAAGCGTTGTTCTATCACTCAATATGGGCAAAAGTGTGACGCAGTTAAAGAAAATGCTTGAAAGTTTATTACGGCGAGGTTATAGTTAGCTCATCTTCTGAACGAAGACGAACGATAGAAAATTTTGCTCTAGGATGAGCCCGAGATATCGCCTCCAAGGAACCGAGTTGAAGTCAGGTCAAGATGGCCTAACACACAAAACGTGTGTACTTATTACTTAATAGTCAAGGTGATAAAATGAAAGTATTTGAATCTGTTAATAAATTTTGGAACAGCCGCGCTGTATACACTGGCAACTTTAAATACCCAAGCTCGTTCGGTTATTAATTCTGTGGTTTGTCTGGTTTTACATGGCCGGGCAGATCTATGTGGTCAATTTTTTTGTTCACCCCCTTTGTTTAAGAATATCTTAAAACCGCACTTCGGTTTGTAGTTACATTCTGACGCCACTTCAAGTTGAAGTGGCGTTTTTTTATTCCTTCGTTTCATCTACCACTGCCTCCCTATCATACCAATACGTGTTTTATATCACCTTATCTCATACCTTTTGGGTGTATTCGATTACATACAGTGGTAGCCGCTAAATAAAGAACTCTTTCGCTTCATATTAACGATTGCGCATAGGTGAAAAATAGTAATTGAATGAAATGTAACCATGCTGTTAATTGATTAAGTTGTTGTTTTTAAGTGCTTTTATTTTTAGTCGTTTTTTATGGTTGGTTTTTTATTCGGTTGCCTGTATTCATTGATGATAAATACGTTATTTACTGGAAATTGATAATAATCGAGCATATAATCGCCCCCTAAAATAGAGACGCAATCGTTTACTATTTCTTTAATGTTCATGATGTGTGGAATCCGGGATACGGGCTCGGCAGATCCTATAAATCAATATCAATTGCTAATATCTCCAAGGAATCGAGAGCAATGCTTGAGAAACTTTTTAAACTCAAAGAGCACGGTACTGATGTTCGTACTGAGCTGCTAGCGGGTCTGACTACCTTTTTGACGATGGCTTACATCATTTTTGTAAACCCATCTATGCTGTCGGCAACAGGTATGGACCAAGGTGCCGTTTTTGTTGCGACCTGTCTTGCTGCTGTTGTTGGCTGTTTTATCATGGGATTTGTCGCTAACTATCCGGTTGCACAGGCTCCAGGTATGGGGCTAAATGCCTTCTTCACTTACGGTGTTGTGTTGGGTATGGGCCATACTTGGCAGGTTGCTCTGGCAGCCGTTTTCTTGTCGGGCCTGTGCTTTATTGCCTTGAGTGTGCTGCGGGTTCGGGAGTGGATCATTAACTCGATCCCTCATGCCTTACGGATCGGGATTTCGGCGGGTATTGGTTTGTTCTTGGCCTTTATCGCACTGCAAAGTTCTGGCATCGTTGTTGATAACCCTGCAACTCTTGTACAGGTGGGTGATTTCACAAGCTTCCCGGCAGCAATGGCTTCACTGGGCTTCTTCCTGACGATTGCGCTGGTGCACCGTGGTTACAAAGCGGCGGTATTGATTGCGATTTTGGCCGTAACGGCTATCAGCGTACTGGTGGGCGAAGTGACCTATGCTGGTATCATGTCAGCGCCACCTAGCATTGCTCCGACCTTTATGCAGATGGACTTCTCTGGCGCACTAGAAGTGGGCTTGATTTCAGTTGTTTTTGCGTTCCTATTCGTCGACCTGTTTGATACTGCAGGCACCTTGGTCGGTGTCGCGACGAAAGCTGATTTGATTGATAAGGATGGCAAGCTACCGCGTCTTAACCGTGCGTTATTGGCCGACAGTACGGCAACGTCTGTTGGTGCTGTTCTGGGTACCTCAAACACCACGTCTTACGTCGAAAGTGTATCAGGTGTGGCCGTGGGCGGCCGTACGGGTCTGACTGCTGTGACGGTAGGCGTATTATTCTTGTTGGCATTGTTCTTTGCACCGCTAGCAGGTATGGTTCCTGCCTATGCGACAGCAGGTGCGTTGTTCTACGTAGCCATCTTGATGATGTCTGGCTTGGTTAGCGTTGACTGGCGTGACTTAACAGAAGCAGCACCAGTAGTTGTAGTTTGCCTACTGATGCCGTTAACATACTCCATCGCGGAAGGTATTGGCCTTGGCTTTATCACCTACGCTGCCGTCAAAACGATGAGTGGCAAAGGTCGTGATGTAAATATTAGCGTTTGGGTTATCGCAGCCCTATTTGTTGCTAAAATTATTTTTCTATAACAGTAAATAAATACATACAGCAGTTTATCTGCTGACTCAGAGGTTCATCGGATATGAGTAATAAGTTCATCATCACTTGGGACAACATGCAAATGTATACCCGCCAGCTAGCAGAGAAACTACTTCCTGCCGATCAGTGGAAAGGTATCATTGCCGTTAGCCGTGGTGGTTTGGTTCCATCTGCAATCTTGGCGCGTGAACTTGGTATTCGTTATGTTGATACAGTATGTATCTCAAGCTACGACCACGATCACCAACGTGAGATGACGGTACTGAAACAAGCTGAAGGTGATGGTGAAGGCTTCATCGTTATCGATGATCTGGTGGACACTGGCGGTACAGCGGAAATGATCCGTAAGATGTACCCGAAAGCAAAATTCGTGACCGTATGTGCGAAGCCTGCAGGCCAACACTTGGTTGATGACTACGTGGTAGACATCCCGCAGGAAACGTGGATCGAGCAGCCATGGGACATGGCCGTGACTTACGTTGATCCAATTGCGAAAAAATAATATCGCTTGAGTGAGTAAACTTGAGTAAGTAAAAAGGAGCCTATGGCTCCTTCAGATTGCTGACGAACCCCACTTTTTAAGTGGGGTTCTTTTTTAGAGAGCGGCCGTAGGCCGCGATCGCGATTTTT
>NZ_JBNNXT010000067.1:0-15136 GCF_052873815.1 Photobacterium sp. DNB23_23_1
TTGTAGATAACTGGAAATGTTGATGAACCCACTAACATGCGATTAGTGATCCCGTGGATTGCCATTGCTTCACCGGGCACTAGCTGTGCAGGCATCACCAAGGTATCTAATAATGGCTTACCTGTTGTGGCTTCCATTACCGATATTTCAACGATTTCGGCAAAGTCGTTCAGGCCAGTGGTTTCGGTATCCAGAATAACGGCATTGTCTAGGCTAATAGGTTTCATGCTAATGCCTCCTTGCGCTTAGCAATGGCATCAAGCAATCTTTGCGACTGCTGAAACTCTGGCTTTTTACGACGAACCATCACAATAGCTGCAGCGGCTTGAGCTTTAAACAAATCATCGATATCAATGCCGTCAAGCCCATAACGGTAGGCCATTCGTATCGCATCCAGCGAATAATCAAGAGGACAATCAAACCCCTGATGTCTATCTAAAAGTTTTGCTCTGCTAATGCGCGTGGCTTGATAGAACAATTTATATAGTTCTTTATGAACATTCATCGTGCACCTCCTGCCATCAAATCACGGTTATATTGATAAATGGCTAATTCCTTGAGGTACTGGCTGTGCTCCTTGGCACGTTGTTTAGTGGTTTTGAAACCAAACTTCTCACGCAATTGGCGAACGGTTTCGAGTGATCGTTTTGTCAGCTCAGGTTTTGGGTCAATGCACCCAGCCATATCTGGACAGGGTCGATGTATTGGGTTGCGAGTTGTTAAGTTTGAAGTATCCATTTGCTAGTATCCCTATAAGCAAGTTATTGCATTTCGTGGGAATAGGTTACTAGCAATTTATTGTCAGTGACAACAGGCTGTTGCTGTGGGAAATGACATTCTGTTCGCCTATTATTTAACAAACTAAGGGTAAAAATAGCGCTACTTATGACTTACACAATTGAATTGCTTAACATGGTGAAAGCCAAGTACAAACTGGGCTCAGACTACCAACTTGCGAAGAAATTGGGCGTTAGTACCGCCAGAGTCAGTAATTGGATGAAAAGGAAGTCTCACATGGATTGGGATATTGCATTCCAAATGGCTGATTTACTTGGAATTGATGATCAAAAAGTCGTTCATGAATTGCTAAAAGACATATATGAAAACCCTCGTTTCATCAATGCTTTAGAAGAGAAAACACCCTAACTATTGCTGCTAGGCATTCTTTAGCAACTTAACCTTACTATACATAATGCGCACTGGGATATAGTCCCAGATAGAGATGTCACCATCAGTCCAGACGCCAAAAAAGCCACCTTAAACGCATGAATTCCTTGGCTATTGAGCTTTTTTGCAATGTCCGCCCACAACTGCTTTAGCTTGGGGTTATCATTACGATCACTATGGCAACCTAACAATGCCTCCTTCGGATCAATGTTTGCGTGCTCGGCCATAAAAACTGCTTCACTATCAGATATATAGCGCTTTCCTTTGCGCATTTCAGAGATTCTAGCTGGCGTAACATTCAAGTCATGGGCAATCTGCTTGTCTTGTACGTAGTTCATCGCTGTTTTATAGCTGTCTAACAGATAATTGGCATACATAGAAAAATCCTCCTGAGGCATATCATAACCGTTTATTTCCGATTTTTCGTAACTTGTAATTCCGTTTATTCGGAATTAGATTAAATTCCAACCTGTTACCGATATACAGTTGATTACTTATGATGAATCTAACCACTCTTGATTTGACTCCTGAGAATTTAGCTAAACAGTGGCTTGAATCTAATTGCCTCATCTTGGACACAGAGACTACTGGTCTTGGTGACGACGCTGAAATTTGCGAGATTTCAGTTATCAATTCAACTGGCACTGTGTTTCTTAATACGCTGGTTAAGCCTGTCAATCCAATTCCAGCGGATGCCACTGCTATTCATGGCATTACTAATGAAATGGTTATAAATGCTCCTACATGGTTGAATATTTTACCCCACGTTCTTACTACATTATTTGAATCAAATGTTGTGATTTACAACTCCTTTTATGATTTACGGTTGATGATTCAATCATCTATTGCTTCTGGTGTTGCTAGAAAGGACGCGATATCTGACTTCCATAAGATTAAGCAGCGTACATACTGCGCCATGCTGGCTTACGCCGAGTATTACGGTGAGATTAATCATTATGGTGATTATCGCTGGCAAAAACTTACCAAAGCAGCCGACCAACAAGGTGTTGCTGTGGATGGGAATGCTCATCGTGCTTTAGCGGACTGCAAAATGACGTTGGGTATACTTGAAGTTATGGCAAGGAGTGCTTAATCATGGAACGTATCCTAGTACATGATTTAGCTGCGGGTATTTCTGAGTATGTGAATTTCATGCAAGTTCAAACGTTGTGCTCATCTTACACAAAACCAGATATCCAAAATGGTGGTCGCCTACCCGATTATGTTGATCATACCAATGCTTCTGATTTTCTTCGCCGTCAAGCGTCATTAACACCTATTCATTCATATGATAACTCTAATGATATAGCGCCATCATTTGTATCACCATGTTTGGATGTCTTAAAGCTAACGCGATTACATCGTTCCTTTGGCCCCGTAATGTCAAGGGCTTATATAAATATGGCAAAGAAAGTTGGTCAACTCCAAGCCATGCGCGCCCTTGAGTCAGCTAATGAGCGACTGACAAAAATGGAATTCCGCTATAGCAGTACTGATGAAGAAATTCGAGACTTTGCCAAAGCCAAATCAGCGTTTGTCATGCGTCAAGTTGCGGCCATTCCAGATGATGAAGAAGCATTTCAGCGAGTTCAGTCAATTTTGGTCGGTTATGATATTGCATTTAAGGATGAGGTTATAAAGGACAAAGCCAAAAAAGATGAACTTCGTAGCCTGGTTAATCGTGCATCCAATGAAATTTGGTGGCGTCGAACCTTACGCCGTCGTGCTGCATTGGAAATTGAAAACGTTGCGCGTGATTTGGCGATGGTACACAAGCACGGTCAGGCGTATTGCTCAAACTACTCGTTACAACGTCGCCGCCAGCGCAACGATGATAATCAGGAAATGCTCAAAAACACTGTGGCTTATGATGAAGACAATGTAGATAACTGGTTTTCACTCTATGAGCTCGCTAACAAGTCTATATCTAATCCCGAGATTCGCCGTGCAGAAATGTTCGTGCGTTTGAAGGGTTTCGAGAATATTGCTAAGGCGTCAGATCATGTAGCCATGTTCTATACACCAACCTGCCCTAGCCGCTTTCATTCTGTATCCAAAGGCAACGTAAACCAAGCATGGCTTGATGCTGGCCGTCCGACAACTCGTGACGCTCATGCATACATGACCGATATGTTTGCAGGTTTTCGCAAGGCTTTGGATAAAGCTGAAATCAAGGTTTATGGTCTGCGTGTGGTTGAACCTCATGCTGACGGTTGTCCCCATTGGCACGTATTGCTATTTATGGCCCCACAACACCGTGACATTGTAACCTCTATTTTTCGTGCGTGTGCCATGCAAGATACGCCGGATGAACCCGGTGCTGACAAATATCGTTTTACCTCTGAGCCTATTGATTGGTCAAAAGGTTCTGCTGTTGGCTACGTTGCCAAGTACCTATCGAAGAACATCGACGGTCAACATGTCGGTGATGATTTAGCTACAACACTCGATGGTGTTTCAGCCGCTGAGCGTGTTGTTACTTGGGCACGAGCTAATGGCCTTCGTCAGTTTCAATTTATCGGCGGTCCGTCCGTCACTGTTTGGCGAGAACTTCGTCGCGTTCGTGAAGAATTCAAAGAGGATGATGCCTTGTTTAAGGATCTCGAAACTGGCGAATGGTTGGTATTGGAGAACATCCGCCGTGCGGCTGATTCGTCTGATTGGGAGGCATTTTGCCTTGCTATGGGAGGCGTATTTGTTCGGCGTGATGACCAAACTATTAAACCCCAATATCACGTACCCAAGATAATGGAAAAGCTCATTGATGAGTATGGTGAAGAGCACATAAGAACCAAGTCCGTTGAAACCCTTTACGGTGATACCACCGCTGCCCGTGTGGTTGGCTTGGTGTTCCGTGATGCCTTTTTGGCTACTCGTACCCGTAATTGGAAAACCGAAAATAAAGAACTGTTCCTACGCGGCACCAAGCGCATCATGACGGGGGTTGTCGATGTATTCGAAGCTCTCGAACGTGAAGAGGAATATATTCGCATGGCTGATGAAGAGTATGCGCAATATCAGCAATACCTTCACCGCCTTGATGAGATGAATGCTTTTTATGTTGATGAAGATAAATTTGCTGATGGCTTGAGCGGTTTGGCGAAGGCTGAGCCAAAAGCGAAAGCCGGAGGCACTGGCTCTGGCTCTTCTTGGACTTGTGTCAATAACTGTCACTGATAAGGAAATGAACGATGATTGTAATTGCCCGCATAAATGACTTAGATGATATTGAGAAGAAAACCAACACCAATCAAAACACGGGTGAATCACGGGATTCTGGTGTAGTAAGGTTGCAACTTTTTAACCCCTCGGAGGTGGTTGAGTGTCGTATAACCCCCGATTTATGGGATTCATTTGGAGGTGGTGCTGACCTCAAGAAGCTTATTGATAAGAAAGTTGATTTTAAAATCCAGCATTCGGAACGTTCTTTCGCCGGTGATGGTGGAAAGCATGTCTCATTCTCTGGTTGGAACTTACTAGGTGTGCCTTCATTAGTGAATAAGCCAGCATCTTAAACTTCGCATATCTCGTTATAAAGCGTCTGACACTATTTAGATTAAATGGAATTACAATGCGTTGCTTATCAAATGGTGAAATAACCGATACGCCAATCAATCAATGTGCGGGTTATGTGTTGTTGCAACCTGATGATGTAGCCACGTATCAAAATTTCGATAAAGAATTATTTATCGAGGTCTCAGGCATTATTCTACTCAGTTTCTTTACTGGCCACGCTGCTGGTCGTTTAATTCGCTGGTTGGGTAAAGCCTAATTATTTACTGCTTGTGTATCAACAAAAGGAAAATTGTTATGAAATACCTATCTACTGCTAAAAAATATGGTTCTCGTTTAGCCGTTGTTGCGGGAACTGCTGCTACATCTATTGCTGTTCAAGCTGGCGACTATACGAGTGAGATTACGTCTGCTAGTTCCGAAGCTAGTGCAAACCAAACTGCTGTTATCACTGCTGTTGTTGGTTTGGCTGTTATTGGTTTTGGTGTTGGCATGTTCCTCAAGTGGCTAAATAAATAATGGGTTCATTGCCCCCAGAAATATTACTTGGGGTTGCTTACTCCATGGCCATGATTTACGGCTTTGTTTCTGGGGTGCAATCTCATTAACTGGAGGGTGGCTTAGGCTGCCCTTTTTATTTTAGATTGTATTTCATAGTGGTCATCATATGGCTTTTTTATTCTGTCTATGTCGATATTTTTAGGGGGGCTAAATGAAGTGGTTATTGTTATTTTTTCTTATATCCCCGTTTTTTGTTTTTGCTAATGTTAATTGTGAAGATGTTGGTTTAAGTGTTGGCGCGACAAGTGAATACGCATATCAAAAGCAGCTGAGTTTTAAAGAGGGTTATGAAACTGGTGGGTCTGATCATTTTGCATTTATTGAACATGAGTTGAATTTTACTACTAAAGGTGCACCTGCATTTATTACGCGAATTTGTAGGGGGAGCAATTGTGGGGATTCCTCTCCTTCAGGGTGGAATATGTATTCATTTTCTGCGTATTGTGGA
The DNA here is from genome assembly GCF_052873815.1 of Photobacterium sp. DNB23_23_1. Lineage (NCBI taxonomy): Bacteria > Pseudomonadati > Pseudomonadota > Gammaproteobacteria > Vibrionales > Vibrionaceae > Photobacterium > Photobacterium sp. DNB23_23_1. Next base: position 5,690 of record NZ_JBNNXT010000067.1, read on the forward strand.
GGAGTGGCACCAGAATGTGATGAATATCAAGATGCAAATACGTGTGCCCCGCCATCAAATTACTGCGGCTCTGAAGAATTCAATCAGGACAAACAAGCAGCAGAACAACAATGTATTGCAGGGTTACCAGAAAACCACAATATGAATTTTTCAGCATCATGTAATGCCGAAACTCAATCATCTAACTTTCAATGTGACTATATCCCTATTGATGACTGTACTGGTATAGGCTGTGACGGCGGCGATGGTGACGGCGGTGGTGACGGTGGTGGTGACGGCGGTGGTGACGGCGGTGGTGACGGTGGTGGTGACGGCGATGGTGACGGTGGTGGTGACGGCGATGGTGACGGCGGTGGTGACGGTGGTGGTGACGGCGATGGTGACGGTGGTGGTGACGGCGATGGTGACGGTGGTGGTGACGGCGATGGCGGCAGTGTTCCTGATAATGAGCAGACACCCTTTTGTGAGGAATTTCCAGAGTTATGCCTTGATTATGAGGACTGTCCTACCCCCAACGCTCCATGGTTATGTGACGTTCGGCCTGACTGTGACCCTTCACAAGGTGATATTTGCTTAGATTGTGACCCTGCTGTTGATGGTAGTTGCTTGGAAATGGAGGGGGTTATTTCTGCTATTAACGGGGTTAAGCAAGCTGTTCGCGACCATAACAAAACGACCTTTGATGTTGCGGGTAATACCAATTCAACGGTTAAAAATACTAAGATAATTGCAGATAACACTAACGAGTCTAATGAATTACTTACTCAAATTCGTGATTTAAACAAAGATGGCAATGATATTCTCGATAATAAAATGATTGATTTAATGGCTAGCCTTGACGGTATAGGAGACCAAATAGGTTTAGGTGTCGGTGATATTGTTCAAGCTATTAAAGATAACCCATCTGGCGGCGGGGGTTCTGATTTAGATCCTGATGAGAATAAAGGCGGTACGGATTGCTCAATACCAGAAAACAAAGATTTATTAATGTGCACATCAGTGAATGGTAGTAAGCCTTCAGAACGACCGGACCCTTTTAAGGATATTTTGGATGATGAGGATATTAGTTCAATAAACTCTGACATAGAAAGCTTGAAAAAAGACATAAGTGAGCAAATCGAGAGGTTTAAATCAGAGCTAGGTAATGTAAATATCAGCGAGTCAGGATCTATGCCTAGAATATCAGAAACAATAACGAAAGCTGGCAAGTCTTTTACTATTTCTAATGATGTGTGGATTGAAAACTCCAGTTTAATTAAAACAGCAGTCATAGCTTTAGCATCATTAATTGCATTTTCTATTGTTCTTATAAGGAGGAGGTAATGAAATACTTTATTATTATTCTAGGGATTGTTGCTTTCCCAGTGCTAGCAAATGAGCAGTCAAGCTCTAGCATGTTCCAGTTTCTTATTGATATAGCGGCAAGGGTTGATGATTTTTTAAGTATACTCCGGGATTCATTGAGCGAATATATTCTTACTATTTACAGTATGCCATTAAATTAAAGTTAACCATGCAGCTTGAAACAATGAAGTTTGCATTTACTGTCGCACAAGAGTTATTAAATGATTTGAGTGTTTATCAGTTTATTGATAGTGCTTTCGCTTCTTTAGATTCTGATATTCGCGGTGCTATTGGCGCTTATGGGGTTGGTACCGCTATCATGCGTATTGTTGAGGCCATGTCTACCCGCTTCGTTCTTGATTTTATGGGGGCTTAATCATGGCGACAATTATTAGACATGGCGCGGCGGGTTCATATAAAAGTGCCTGTGCCGTATGGTTCGACTTGCTGCCGGCTTTACGTTCAGGGCGTGTTGTTGTTACCAATGTAGAAGGTATGCAAGATATTCAGACCATTGAAAAACGTCTAGGAGAGCGCTTCCCTGTCTCGGCCCGTATCATCCGTATCTCGTCAATGAGTGAGAACGGCATCAAGCTTTGGCAACATTGGTATAACTGGTGTCCGGTTGGTGCCATGATTTTGATTGATGAGGCGCAGGATATTTATAACAAGACCGTGGGTTTTGATATGGCCCGCAACATCTTTCAGGGGATTGATGCTTTTAGGGAGCGGCTTCCAAAAGGCTATAAAGAGTTTTACCAGGTACAACTTAATGACTTCAAGCCCGAAGCAGTGCCCTTTGATGATACTGGCGAATCCATCATTGATATCAGTGGCAATGTTATCCTGCCCAAGAACTTCAACATGGCATTCATGCGCCATCGTAAGTACAACTGGGATATCACCCTGTGTACACCGGATATCAAACAAATACCTTCTGAAATTAAAGGCGTATCCGAGCTGGCGATACACCACAAATCTAAAGACAGCTTTGCTCTATTCAAGCGGCGTCCTAGGCTTTGGGAGCATGACCCCCGCTCTGCTGCAACCAAACCGAGTAAGGATGATCCAACCAAAACTATCAAGGTTCCCGTTGCCGTTCATCTGATGTATTCATCTACTGTAACAGGTCAGGTAACTAAATCTGGGGCTGGCACTTCCATCATGCGACAACCTAAGTTTCTGTTGCTCCTGCTGACCTTTGTTGTTTGCATATTCTTCTTTGGGAAATCCGTTTATGAAATCGCTACGCGTGATAATACTAATGTTGATGTACAGGCTGACCAAGCTCCTTCAAACTCGCCCGTTCTTGATGGCTCGCCAGTTACTCAAGCCAATACATTATCTAATCAGCAAGCTCAGACCCCTATTGAAATGGCTAATGTTCCGTCTAATGATATTCGTGCTCGTTTCAATAGCCCTGCGGTTAGTGCTCCGATTCTCAACCGTCCTTATGTAGACACTCCGCTATCACAATGGCCTTACGACATTACCCAGCTTTACGTATCAGGTGTGCATGTGGAGTTAACGGATAGCAAGAAAGCAATTACGACAGTCGTGTTTGAGCAAATCACCAAAAGCGGCCAATCTGGCTATGTTCATAGTACACATCTAAAGCCACTGGGTTTTGAGTTCCAAGTAATAGACCCGTGTTTTGTACTTGTTGAGTATGGCAATCAAAAACAAGTGTTGATGTGTAACCCAGCAAATACCAATCAGGAAATACCACAAGAAAATAGCTCTATAGCGATGGAACAAGATTCATCACCTCTTAGCGGCTTGATAGATGATGGGCAATTTAAGATTTAGGTTCGTTGGACATAGATCGCCTTATCGCTATTTCGTTATGAAACCAGCAATAAAGCCTTTGGAAATGTCTCGCAACTAGCTAATTCCAATCGTTTTCGGTTGTTATAAATAGCGCATAGTACCTTTGGAGGTACTTATGCATAGATTGATTCTTTTAATATTGTGTTTAGCTTTGCCAGCCCAAGCAAAGCCTGTTGAGTTCTACAAGAATATATTTAGCCCCTTACCCTGCCTTGCTTTACAAGGGCTGATGACAGACATAGATTCGAACTATAACCGTGTCAGTTCGTCTGAACGAAACGAGTACGATAATCAAGTTTTGGCTGTCAATCAGCTAATGATTGAACAAAATATGTTGTCCCAGTTATCACTAGCTCGTTGGGTTTATGCCGAAGGCATACTAAGCCAGTTCGATGAATCGGAGATCTCCGACATCATTGACCAGGTGCAAATAATCAAAATTTCTTACATCACCCCCCATCCTGCTAAGCCATAAAATATGGGTTGCTTATGACTCACAGCACATGAAAAACGTCATAGTCGAAGACACAGAAATCAAAGTAATGGCAACCACTAGTGGCGGCATGTCGCTCGCATTGGTATATGTTTAATTTTCATCGATAGTTGTTGGGGTTTATATGGATTTAGTAACGGGCCTTTGCATTTGGGCTGCTATCACTATTGTTATATTAATCTGGCTGATGATGTTTCTATTCAGGTAGCACACCCCCTACCTTTTTTGTGATTTTGGGCCTTTGTCGTCAAATCTGCACCGTAAGCAATCTCTTCATTTACCACACTGAAACACCCATGATTCTGTAACTAACTTTCAATGCAAAGATGTATGTTTTTGCATGCTACAAGATGTACAATTGATTGCATTAACGTGTTTTGTGGTTGGAGTCGCTGTTTTTCTAGTTAAAATCAGCTATTTAACGTAATGGATATAATGTCTACGGATAGCTCATAGTGGGATGTGCGAAACAAGAACGTAATATATTATAGGCGTTAAACTTTCCTGTGGTCGGAATTAAGGAGATATTGTTTTTGGATAAAAATGAACTATTTAAACTTTATCGTGAATTATACTTTCATGAAATGGAAGTTAAAGAAAAGTTAGTCGCGAGAACCCAGATTTCATTTGCAATTGTTGTTACTGCATTTACAGTAATCAGCTATATGTTGAGAATGTTAGATTACAATTCAAATAGCTATTCTGTTGCTTATTTTGTTGTTTTCATATCCATATCAACGGTTCTTTTCACTTTCTCTCTATGGTTTCTGGTTCGCTCGTTTTCTTGGCGCAGTTATCGGGGCATAGCGTCACCGGAAAAAACAGACCTTTATCGTATAGAGTTAGTAGAGCATAGGGATGCTCTACTAGCTTACAATGAAGATAACCCAGACAATCAACAGGAAATATACAATGTTGATGATGCTATGGAGTCGTACTTGTACGAAAATTTCAAAGTATGCTCAACGCATAACACCGAGGTGAATGATGGTCGTTCTGGTTACGCTCTAGATGGTTTTAGGTGTGTATTGTCTGCGTTGTTCCCATTAGCTGTTGCTAGCGGGATTTTTATTTTATCTGATCTGGACAGTTCTTCTCCTAGAAAAGAATTACTAATTAAAGATATAAGTGCAGCGACGCTGTTGGTAAAGTTAACAGAAGAAATTGAACAGCTAAAACTGGAAACATCGAAAATAAAAAAGGAGAGTATAATGTCAAATGAAAAAAATGTTACTCCACCGCCACCTCCGATGCCGGCAGCACCTGAGCCACGCAACATTAAGAGTGAAACACCGATTCCAGCTAAGGAGATGAAAGATGAATAAGCCTTCAAAACCTAAGCCACCGCCTAAGGCACCAACTCCGCCTCCTATCCGAGTCATTAAAGATGGTAGTCCGAAGAAAAAGGATACTAAAGACGGTTAACAAGGCCATGTTACACTCGGCAATTTTTGCCTTGATTTCAGTGTGCCCCACAGGTTCGTAGGGCACACCTTAGCGCATGAGTTATGTTTTTATGGTGATTTATGAGACCTGAAGAAGAGTACGTTTTAAGTACTCTAGTAGATCAATTTGGCGGAGAGTACATTGATGGTGAAGATCCTCCTGACGGCTACATTATTAATGGTGAAATGCGAATATCGGTTGAAGTCTCAATGTTGGTAGAGAAGTTGACTGATGAAAATGGGAAACCGTACCCTCGATTGAAAGATGATGAGCCTGCAAAAAAATTGGCTTCAAAGATTGAGTTAGATATCAAGGATAGTATCCCCGATGGTAAGCATGTACTTTTGATTATCTCAGCTCCTGTTACTAATATTCGTAAAACTCAATCGTCTGTTAGCGCTGCTATAAAAGACATGATCAATATTGGCAACAATAAATTGGAGAAATTGTTCTTTGGTAACAATATATCAATCACAATCTTGTCAGAGTGGCCAACTGGAGAGTCTAAGGTTGGAGTTGCCATTTCAAATAAATACTCATCATCCAACATAGTCGAAAACGTCAAGAAAATGTTAACTGAGCGGATTGAAACGAAGAACAAGAAGCGTGTTGTTAGGCCAACTACAACTGAATACTGGTTGGCGCTTTACAACGACTATTGGGTAGCAAATGCCGAAACCTACCAACTGGCCTATCAAAGTGACAGTATTGAACATGGCTTTGATAAAGTACTTATTGTCGATGGTAATAGACAAGTTTTTGTACTTTAAATAAACATATCACAGCTATGAAAGAATGCCATTTTGAGATGGACTCGAAAAAATCATTCGATTTTTATGGAGACGTTACCGTACTTGATTTTAAAGTTCGTGATCAATTGCTCAGAATTAGTTTTTCAATTTATGGTACTACATACATCTTATTTTATTTAGGAAGGAGTAAAAAATGGATGAGTGGACATTTGAGTCTGATGACTACCAATACAAAATTAATCCTCGGTCGGTCGAGTTCGTTGGGGAAGTCGACGGTGAGCGTTACGTATTTCGTGTGTTAGCTAGCACATTGAATGACTATTTTGAGACTGATGATGATAGCGAATCAGCAATAGATAACTATTTAGAAAACATGGATAACATACATAATGCAGCGAGAAGCGTGGCATCTGAATACGATCCAAATGAAGAACGACCACATTACTATATTGATGGAGACGGCCTAGAGGAGTACTGCTAACGACATGCGGTATTAAATTCCCTGTCACGTTATAAAAGCTTACAAACGTTTTAGTGTATTTTGAAGCGAGAGCTACCCCGCCTAGTAATACGGGGTGAAAGTCTGTGCGGTAATGTTGATACAGTCACCAAAGGAAGGCTACCAGCACAGTAGCCTTTTCTTATTCAGTTCGTCAGATTTCTAGATTGAGCTTGATTGCACAATGATCGGATAACATCTGCTCTCTATTGTTCTCAACCCCTTCACTATTTGCTTCTCCAAAATTGTATAAGACTGCTTCCTTATCAGTGAAGTTTGTAAAAATGTTGTCTACTCCAGGTTGTGCTTTACCACTTTTCACATAGTTGGGGTTACAGCTCTTCAGCGAAAGCGTGTTGACGTTAAAAGAAGGGAATTGTTTTGTTGTATAGTCCTGCATAGACCAAATTTTTGTATTCCAATCACCAAGCAGTGCTATGTTTTTCGTATCTTGCTGGTTAACCCACTTATTGAGTCTTTCTAGTTGAACCTGCTTAACAGTACAGCCGGCATCATATGATGGTAAGTTTCCATCATAACATGATGATTTAAGGTGAAGGTTTACCAGCACTAGATCATGCTCAGGTAGATGTAAGACCAATCCGTATCGTAGATACGTATTCAAGTCTAATTCCTTTATGTTCGCTGTAGTTGAATACTCATGTTTAACGTCTTTCTTGATGGCCCAAGCAACATTCTGAGTTGTTGATTTTTTTCCTGTCTTGACCTTTTTCTTTAATTTCTCATCCCATGATTTGCAATCATATGGTTTAGTTTCTGGTCTATCACTTACGATTAAAGTGTATTCATCTTTATCAAAGACTCTTTGTAATGCTTCTACATTTTGTATCTCTTGTAGAGCAAATACATCGGCATTAACTTTTTCCGCGTACTTCTTCAGTTTCAGGTAGTCGGCAGAAACTCTTGGCATACAACCTTTATCATTTTGTGATGCCAAATGCTCCATATTCCAAGTAGCAATTGAGAGTGGTTTAGCCGTTACGGCTGCACTCATTAGCAAAAGTGTTGTGGCTATGGTGTAGTTTACTATGTTCATTTCGCTGATCTCCTATCCCGAATATAAACAACAATATAATTTTTACACACGAGCCCCGGACTGTATAAAAAAGCATCAACATTCTAGATCCTTGTCACCAAGTTTATTCAGCTATAAATGCTAATAACGTAAAAATTGGCACACGGAAAGTCGAACTCTTTCAATAAGTGTGAATGTAATTCTTGAACTGGACTGCTGAAAAAAGGTACTGTACATATAAACAGCTATATGTTGTTTGTCCATAACGTATTCTTTATGCAGAGATTTTAACTTGAGAACAGTTCAATTAGATGGAAGTGGTAAAATACGAAGCCTAAAAACGCTTGCTAAGGATCTTAGCCCAGCGGATATAGAATCCTCTATTGCTACTTTTAATGAATTAAATCAACAAGTACCGACTTATAATGAATCAACCGGTTACGATCTCATAGTAGATGGTGAACGCTACCCTCCAAAAGCAATCTTCGGTCTAGCTATGAGTCGATTACTCGACTACGACGTAATGTCGAATCATTTTTCTGGAGGATTAGATAGCCCATGTTTTAAAGTACTTCAAGAACTAGGTTATGACATAACGACTAAACCTAGACCAAATGCTAGTAATGGTTTGCATCTCTATAATACTTACACCCGAGAGCAATTAAGTGATATTTTTGACCCTGGTTTAAAGTTCACAACGGGCTCTGGTCGCTGGGGAGGTACTGGGATCGTTGCAAATACACCGAGAAAGAATGATTTTTCATTTATAGTTACTCTTGAAGATAAGTCTAAATATGATGATTATCTAACAGAGGATGGTGTTCTCTTTTGGAAGTCACAGGACGGACAAACGCCAAACCATAACCAAATTAAATCTCTTTTCACGCATGATGAGATGGTTAACACTATCTACTTGTTTATGCGTGTGAAAAGAACTGATCCGTACACCTTCTTCGGAACACTTGCATTTAAAGATTGGGACCCAACGACTAGTGAACCTGTTCACTTTCAATGGACTATGCTCAGTTGGCCATTACCAAAGCACATTCATGCAAATTTCAGTAAACACATTAAGCCAGCCTTAAACCCTAACTATGTACCAATTATTACCGAGAGCACAAAGTTAACAGAGGTCCCTCCACCAAAGCCAAAATTGCAAAGTAAATCTAAATCTCGTGCAAAACGGCCACCAAGCGGATCGATAGACTGGGCGAAACGAGAGCAAAGAAATCGCGAATTAGGACAGGCTGGTGAATTATTCGTTATTGAGTATGAGAAGCAAAAGCTTATAGCAGCTAACTTATGCAATTTAGCAGAACAGGTTGAGCATGTAGCTCAGATCGATTCATCTGCTGGCTACGATATAAAGTCCTTTAACCTAGATGGTAATGAGATTTATATTGAGGTTAAGACAACTACGGGCTCTATCTCTAATCCTTTCTACATTTCAAGAAATGAGGTGGATGTTTCAAACGAACTAGATACTAACTTTTGGGTCTATCGACTCTTTGACTTCAAGTTCAATAACAAAAAAAATAAATTTTTCGCTTTAAGAGGCTCTATTTGTTCAAATTTTGAGCTTACTCCCGAAACTTTTAAGGCAACTGTAAAATAGCGTTCCAGTCATATAATCATTTTTTTAGGTCAAGCCCTCATAAATTGAGGGCTTGTTTTACTTACTCATTAGTCTTGCAACTTTGATGATTGAAGTTAAGTTTCTTCGATCTTGCTCTGCTCCTATCTCAATCAAAGCATTGCCAGTTATGATTTGGTTTGGGGTTAATGTCCAATTATTAGGCGTAACTAGAACATCTTTTTTCACTTTCCAACCTCGCCAATCATCGTTCAATGGACCAAGTTCTAATCCACAATACATTCGCATTAACCTTCGACACTCTGGTGGTATCGGTTTTCCCTCATCCCACCGCGTGATAGTCCTCACACTTTTAAAACATAATTCTGCCGTCTGTTCGTAAGCGCCCCATAAACACCGCATTCTAATAGCCTCAGTCCCCAATTATGATCTTACTTCACCAACACGGAGGTA
>NZ_JBNNXT010000068.1:0-13166 GCF_052873815.1 Photobacterium sp. DNB23_23_1
CGAGTCCCCAAAGGGTATCAAAAATGTGTTCAAGAGAGTGGATCAACCTGACCAGTTAATTTTCCAGTTTGGTATTAGTTGATCAGTGGTTGTGGTTGAGGCTCTGGTGACAGCTCTAATAGTGACTCAGGGAATGGAACAGATGATAGGGATGGTATTGTCGACGATGGAGACGGAACACAAGACCTTTCTCCTGCGCCAACTCCAAAGATTGCTGGCAGCCACCGACTCAACCGATCCTAATTATGCATTCAATAGTTCAGCAACAATCTTAGCTACTAGTCGTTGAGGACAAAGCACTGGTAAGGCCGTTGATTGTCTGACAAGATCAACAGAGTCAGGTGTAAACCCCATACAATCCAGTATCAGGCAATCAGCCGGGACAGATTGATTCTCCATTTGAGTCACGGCATGGACCAGTGCTTCTGAGTTCAAAGGGGAAGCACTCATACCTGTGACCGCAAAGCCAGCAGTCTGCCAATTTTGTATTGCCACAGGAAGTTGCCCTTCATTTGGGCTAATAATTCTCACACTTTTAGTCATGGATATACTTGAGGCTATCGCCTGAACTACCTTTTGCGGGTAAATAACCGGAAGGTCAATGTTAAGGTTTGGAAACTGACCAGCACACATTAGCACTATGACGTCAACACCAACATCTTTAAGTCTTTCAGACTGTAGCTCCAATAGTGGCAGTAGCGCGTATAAATCGATCTCCCTGCTACTTCGATCATTAAGTACTGCAAACAGTGGGTAGGTTTTGGGGGCTGCGACCAAGGTGGTAATTTCTTCATCAGTTAAGCCATCAAGGGCTCCACCGAAATGAAACTCAATATTTGGTAGATATTGTCGATAAGTTTTCTCAATATCAGTACGAGGAGTCTGTCCTAAGATCAAAAAACCTACTCTGGCCATTATTCTTTCTATCCTTGTTTGACTTGGATCGTTATTTGAGGGGCTAGTTACTCGTTTTGTGATTTTGATAGGTAAATATATCAAAATGTTCGTAGAGTGATTCAAGAGTCTCGTATTTTTGTCCCACCAGATCCGCATTCTTCTCGACTAGAATTGACCCCAGCGCATTGATGATGGTGAACGCGGGAGTGTAAGAATCGAACGCTGATAAGCCCGTCGTTTTTATCAAAAAGAGGCAATCAGTATATTGCGCAGACGGTGAGATTGGTGAATCTGCAAACACCACGATATTCCCCTTGTGTTTAGTTACATATTCACAAGCTTTCATGTGATAACTGGAGTATCTTCGAAAGTCAAATACTACTAAAATATCATTCGGTGTGAACTCAGCGAGTTGATCCACCATATTGCTAGGATCCAACAATTTAACTGATTTATGAAAACTCGATAACTGATAAGAGAAGTAACGAGACACAGAAGCTTCTTTTCGCGTTCCTAGAATATATACATCTCGGCTCGATTCACTCATTAAATCGACAAAACGGTTGACTACATCTATGTCGATAGAGCTGATAGTCTCCCTTATATTGGCAATATCTTGCTCCATGGTTAAACCAAAAGTATCGTTGCTATCCAAACGTCCATTTTCAGAGCGAACTCGATCCGCAGGAGAATTAATTAAAAATCTAATGTCTTCACTGAAATCAGCTCGAGCTTCTTTGATATTGTCGTAGCCAATTTTTGGAAAGAAACGAACCACAGTGGATGCTGTAAGTTCCAATTCTTCAGCGATCTCCGCTGCATTTTGTAAGAGGCCAAGTGGGTAAACGCTTAGCAGATAATCGGCAATCTTTCTATCACTGGGAGTAAAAGAGTCAAAGCCCCGACTTATTTTTCCTACAAAGCGATTTTTAGGGTGTTCTTTCATTAGATAGGACTCAATCGTGTTCATAGATGTAGTTTATCGAGATTCGGCAAGAAGAAGAATATTATTTAGTAAAACTTGGCAGCCCTGACCAGCAGATTCTTTAGAAATTGATTCTTTAGGGTTATGGCTGATCCCCTGCTCACATGGAATAAATATCATGCCTGTTGGAATCGATGGTGCGAAAGATTGTGCATCATGTCCTGCACCGCTGGGCATCAACATATAGGGCAGGTTTGCTTTCTCAGTTGCTTTCCTGAATAACGCAATCATCGAATCATCCAACAAGACACTATCTTTTTCATAAATCGTTTCAACACACCAATCTTTGCGTTGACCAGCATACTCTATCAAACGTTCTCGAACAGCCTTCATGTCTTTGGGATGCTGAGAGCGCAGCTCAACAAAGAAGCGGCATTCCTTAGGTACCACATTACTAGCCCCCGGAAGTAAAGTGACCTGACCAATTGTACCGACCATTTCGGGGTTTTGCTCATTGGTCCACTCTGGTAACAAAGTGAATATTGGAGCCGCCTCTACGAGAGCGTCTCTTCTCATATTCATAGGCGTGGTTCCAGCATGAGCAGCTTCACCTCTGACGGTTACGATATAGCGATACACGCCAACGATAGCAGTGACAACACCAATGGGAAGCATTTCACTTTCTAATATTTTTCCTTGCTCAATGTGGGCTTCCATAAAACAAATAAATTCATCAGGATTACGTACCGATAACTCCACGTCCTCCAATGATTTTCCGAGGGCCTTCAAGTGATCTAAAAATGGCCTGGCTCCGGCTGTTTTTGCTTTTTCTAATTCTTCAGGTTGCAGTTTTCCCATCATCGCGCGACTGCCGACGGTGCCTGCATTGTGTGCAGCCTCCTCATCACAAAAACTGATTACTTCAATATCGAAAGGAAGTGAAACATGCTGCTGTTTCAGTGTTCTGATACATTCTAATCCGGCAAGAACACCATATGCTCCATCGAATTTCCCACCATTGGGGACAGTATCAATATGTGAGCCTATAGCTAGGACTTTGTCAGTTGTTGGGCTTTGAGCTTTAAATCGGCCAATTACATTCATTGCACCATCAACGTTGACGTCCATATCTAGCATGGTCATTTGTTTAATTAGCCACAAACGTGCTTTTTGGTCATCATCCGACAATGCAGTCCGTGTCACTCCTCCTTTTTCATTTGCGCCAATATTGCCAAGCGTCATTAAGTCATTCCACAAACGATCATCACAAACTTTAATCTGTTGCATTACTATCTCGCTCATTCTGATGGGATTATTAGGAGGTAGCAATATCTACCTCCGCATTGACATGACAAAACCTACTTCTGGGCAGCTACATACTGACCATCCCCAGCCTTGGCTAAGACAACATCGTCTGCGTAGATAGTTTTGCCGCGCAGTATCGTTTGGGTCACTTTGCCTGTCACTTTTTTTCCCTCATAAGGCGACCATTTTGCTGAGGATTGAGTAACTGAAGCGTCAAAGTACCATTCATGGTTAGGATCGATGATGGCAAAATCAGCATCTTTGCCGACAGCAATTGACCCTTTACGATGAGATAACTTAAAGCGTGTTGCTGGCTTGAGAGCAAGCAACTGGCCCAATTTGACGATATCCATATCACGCTTGACCACCGCTTCGCTAAACATGAGTGGAAGCATTGACTCAACGCCAGGAGCACCAGAACCATTGTTAAAGATCGCTTCATTGCTCTTTCGCTCTAGAGGCCAAGGGGCATGGTCTGAAGCTATCCAATCAATACGCCCATCAAATAGTCCCTGCCATAAACCTGACACCGCTTCTTGACTTCGCATCGGCGGATTAATTTTGGCAAACGCCTTTTTCTCTGGCATATCGTCCTCAGAGAGCAGCAAATAATGCGGGCAGGTCTCAACGGAAACATCGACACCTTGGTCACGATACCAATCAATCATGTCCAAGCATCGAGGGTGAGAACTATGATAAATGTGCAGTGAAAACTTGGTCCAATAAGCAAACTCTAGAAGTTTACTTACCGCCAGTGTTTCTGAAATTGGTGGGCGGGTTTCACAATGCGCTTTTGGGTAGGTCATGCCTTCCGCTTTATATCGGGCTATTAATGCCTCGATGATAATGTCATTCTCTGCATGGAAGCCGACGGGAAGATCCGTTTTAGCCAAAGTAGGCAGTATGTCCCAAAGAACGTTGTCGTCTATGCGGGGAAATCGCTCAGGGCATGTTTCGAAAGCACTCAGTTTAAAACCACAAGTACCAAGTTCAACCAATGCGTCAACGCTTTCCAAATCACCTTGTTTCTTAATCGTTGATAAGAGTGCGACGTCTACTTTGGCTTCATCCGCGATCCATTTTTGTTTTTCGGTATATGCATTTGTATCAAATACTGGACCGCAAGAATCATAAGGCATTTCGATTATAGTCGTAACGCCACCAGCAGCTGCGGCTGCAGTTGAATGTTCAAAGCGTTCTTGCAAGTTACTGTATGAATGTACGTGTGCATCTACGACGCCAGGAAAAACTATTTTGCCTGTTGCATCAATGAACTCTTTCGCTTCTGGTAATGATTCTTCTGTATAGATCCCAACAATTGAACCCGAGCATACACCGACATATGTGTTTGCGGCAACGCGGTCAGATAAAACTAAATCACCTTTAATCAGTAAATCTACTTTTGAAGAGGACGGCATATAAAACTCCTTTTTTATATCAGGCTACCCTAGTAGTAAATTAGGTAACCAAAGTGAAAGCTGAGGGAAAACAACCAAAAGTGTCAGCACAATCAGTTCGCAGATTAAGAACGGCCATACACCTTTAAAGATATCTTCAAGCGAGATATTCATTTCTTTCGGTATTACCCCTTTCATTGCAAAAACGTTCAAGCCAACTGGTGGTGTAATGGAGCCAATTTCAGTTATTTTCAGTGCAATGACGCCAAACCATATGGGGTCATAACCCAAAGATGTAATTAATGGGAACACAATTGGCAGAAGTAGCGCATATATGCCGACAGGAACCATAATCATGCCTAGCAGCAACATAATCGCCATAATTCCAAGCAAAATGACAATAGGAGGCATGCTTAATTCATTTAACATCATTGTTATTTCAACCGGCAGACGTGTAATCGCCAAGGTTCGGCTGAAGAACAATGCGCCAATATTAATGAGAAATAGCATCGCAGTAGTGTTAGCTGACTCCTTCATTGCATCAATGACATTACTGACATTTCGAAATGAGCCTAGGGACCACCCTAAAATAAGCGTAATTAAAGCCCCTGCTGCCGCTGCCTCTGTTGGAGTAAACCAACCCGAGTAAATGCCACCGAGCACAACCGTTGCGATGATAATGACAGGCCATATCTGTGTTGCCTCTTTAAAACGCTTGGTACGCAATTCGGCCTTATGCTGTTTAATCGTATCCGGCATTGGTGCCCAGTCCGGGTGGCGCTTCAGTACGATCTGAATAATCACCACGTAACCCACAGCAGTAAGGATCCCTGGAACGACTCCGGCAGCAAATAATTTAGCAACCGACTGTTGAGTAAACAGGGCATAAACAATCATCATCATGCTGGGGGGGATCATTGACGCAAATGTCCCGGCTGATGCAATACAGCCTGCAGAAAAAGCTTTGTTGTAACTCAGGCGGTTCATTTCAGGCAGCGCCATCTTTCCAAAAATCGCGGTTGTCGCAAGAGATGAGCCAGAAACAGCACCAAAAGCAGCACAGCTAAAACACGTTGCAATACCAAGAGAGCCACGAATGCCTGTGCTCATTGCATAGATGGCGGTATAGGCGCGTTGGGCCAACCCACTCGATGCTGCAAATGACCCCATTAAGATAAAGAGCGGAATAGAGGCCCAGGTTGGCGTTGCGATTGAAAAATAAGAGGCCTGCCCAAGTAAAGATATTGAGCTGTCAAAGTCTAACAAAAGTGAACAGATAATGAACCCACTCAATATGAATGATAAACCAATTTGTAACCCCACAGCCATTAAAGCAAGTAAGAGCGCGATGCAGAGAACACCGGCGGTTAAAAAGTCCATAATAAACTCATCCCTGAATATTTTATGTGCATGTATGAGAACTCGTTAATTCGAAAGTTCTTGATTTTTTACTGGCATTTCCTTAAGTTTGTCTTTTTTATCAACATTAATTGAACTCAACATATTAGAGACTGACTGAAATAAAAAGAACACAAGACCAATCACCATCATTGCCTTAACTGGCCATATTGGTAGGTTTAAGGTCCCTTCCAGAGATTCATTCCTTTGGTAAGAGTCTAATACGTTTTGAAGTACTGCGTAGAATATTAAAGAGATAGTAATAACAGATAATATTTGTGAAAAGTAATATATTACAATCTTTGCCTTCGCTGGTAACCGGTTAGTAATCAACTCCAGCTTCACATGCTCATTGTATTGTTCGCACCTAGCTAACCCAAAATAAACAACGATAATCATGACAAACACAGTTAATTCAGATAAACCGTTGATAGAAAAACCTATTGCCCGAGTTAATAGGTCAGACACTAATAATAGCATCATGACAATCATTAGCCATCCTGATAGCTCAGATAAAATCTGATTGAACTTAGACGATATTTTCATCATATATATTCCTACTTGACATCATATAATATAGTAAGGAAGGATAAGGCTAATTACATTAAACACTCTATTTAAAATCTATTTATCTTTCACTCCGAGGATAATTATATCCTCGGATACGAGCTTACTAATTATATTTATAAAATAATGATCAGCGATAAAATGTTAACTGCGAGCCATTGCCCTTTCATAAATCGCTTTAACCTGAGTCAATATCTCTTCAGCATTGTCTAGTCCGGCTTTCTTTGCTTCGTTAACCCATTGGCTTTGAAGATCTATTAATTTTGGTGAATTTTCCCATTTATCGATATCTTCATCAGACATGAAAGTGACTTTGACTCCAGAGTCCTTTTGCGTTTGGATAATCTGCTCAAAGGTATCCTCATATACTTTCGAGTATTTTTCTTCAGCAATTTTAGAGGCTTTAAGCAATGCGTCTTGAACATCCTCAGGCATATTCTCAAACGTTCTACGGTTAACCATATGCATGAAAGGAATACCATTCCATAGCGACTTTGACACAAGCACATTTGGTGCCGTTTCGTCGAATTTCATCATATGCGCACCATCAAGGTTCGTGTAACAGCCATTAATCGCGCCCGTTTGCAGAGCCATATAGGTATCACTCCAAGGGATGGATACTGGATGGGCCCCTACATTCCCCAAGAACCGAAGACTCCATTTGTCTCCTGCACGCCATTTTCGTCCAGTAATATCATCAATACTCTCTAATGATGTGGTTCCTACAAAAGCAGCTGGCAAACCTGCAGTAAGTAATAAGGGTTTCACGTTTGCCTTCTTCAGCTCTGCTTCAAAAGCGGGAACCTCTTCATAGATAGTTCGATAAAACCAAACCATATTAGAGAATTTTTTGGGACCTTTCGGCAGTAATTTAAAGATAGTATGAGCCGGTAATTGACCCGGATAGTGGCCAGGATACATGAAACCAATCTGAGTGATGTTATCACCAATACCTTTCAGGATTTCTTTCGAGCCAAATAACGAACCTCCCCAGAACTCTTGAATACTAACTCTATCTCCTAACTGGTTGTTGATCTCTTTCAACCAGACATTCTGCACAAAGTTAGTGCGCATGCCATTATTTGGATCATGATCGGAATACTTTAATTTAATTTCCGCCGCAGAGGTTAATCCCGATGCTGCGATTAGGATTGATGATAATAGAAGTGTTCGTGTTGAGCGTAGTTTACGCAATCCTTTGCTTGTACTCATCAAAAAGCCCCTTTAAAACGTGTGGTTAAATTTTGCTCATGGAATGAACATACCCCTAATATGCACCTCGTGCAATAAAAAATTCAGAAAAATAATTCTTGCAAAAAAAAATGCACAAAGTCAGACTGATTAAAAAATAAACAGGGTGTGATGTGAGAATGACGACTCCATAACTAAAGCAAGATATGCGCCATTAACGGTGAATATGTCATTGATACTTACATAAGGCTGAGTTGGGCCTGAATATTCTTATTGAGATTTAGACCACCGTCGCTTAACACCCCTCTCTTTTACGTACAGTGCTTTGACGATCCAGATTAAGTTTGAGTATTCATACAAACAGAAGCGTTACAGGAAGCGATATCACATAGAAAAGGAATGCGAAAAATGAGCTTGATTGAAGATAAATTTGCAAAACTTGATACCGAACATGCGCCAGGACAGGAAGGGCGATTAGTCAGCGGTATGGCAGTGGGTATTGGTGACACACTCGGAGGCACGCCTGTGGATTTCTCACATGGCGATGTCAATCCAGCAGCCTTTGCACCACCTCCGACTGCTCTGGAAGCTTTTATTGCTGGCGAAGCGCGTGGCGGTAGTCAAGCATACACAGAATACCGAGGTGATAGGACATTACGCGGCATATTATCAGAACGCTTAAGTCTCTTTACGGGCAAAGAACTTGATGGTGAAAATGAGCTGATTTTAACTCCAGGTACGCAAGGCGCTCTCTTTCTTGCTATTGCTTCTTGCGTAGTCGCCGGTGACAAGGTGGCTATCATGCGACCTGATTACTTTGCCAACCGTAAATTGGTTGAGTTTCTAGGGGCGGAAATAGTGCCCGTGGAGATGGATTATCTCAACACAAAAGAAGGCTCAGGGATTTGTCTTGATCAGCTTGAGGCGGCCTTTAAGGCGGGTGCAAAGACATTTTTATTCTCCAATCCAAACAATCCGACAGGTGTCGTCTATTCTGCGGCAGAAATTACTCAGATAGCCTCATTAGCAAACCGTTATGGAAGCACTGTGATCGTTGATCAGCTTTATTCTCGCTTATTGTACTCAGGCGTAAATTATACACACCTTCGAGCAACCGACATTGATACCAACAATGTGGTTACCATCATGGGGCCCTCAAAAACTGAGTCACTTTCAGGCTATCGTTTAGGGGTCGCTTTTGGTGCTAAACACCTGATTGCAAGAATGGAGAAGTTACAGGCTATCGTTTCTTTACGTGCTCCGGGTTACTGCCAGGCGGTATTTAACACCTGGTTTGCTGAACCTGATGGGTGGATTGAGGAGCGCATTCGTCAACATCAGTCTATTCGAGATGACCTTTTGGGTATTTTCCTTGCCGTACCCGGCATAAATGTCAGACCCCCTGAGGCGGGGAGCTATCTCTTCCCACAATTACCCAAGCTATCTGTACCACTGTATGATTTTTTGGCCTTTTTACGCTCACAAGCAGCTGTAACAGTCACCCCTGGTACAGAATTTAGTCCCAATCACACGGACAGTATTCGCCTTAATTTTTCTCAGAACCACAGTGCTGCGGTTCACGCCGTGGAACGGATAGCCGGTTTGGTTGATCGTTACCGTGCTTAACAACAAGGAATTCATTTAATGAGCATCAAATCGTTTAGCAGTGATATAGCTCCATCGCCTGCAGGTACGTACAGTATGGCTTTGGAGGCGGGGAACTTTGTCTTTTTGGCGGGCCAAACTCCCCGAGACAGGGATAATATTCGTCATGGAGATAAGCCATTTGCATACCAAGCACGTTTGACATTAGACAACTTAGAGGCAGCAGCTAATGCAGCCGGCCTCTCGCTAAAAAACGCTGTAAAGGTGAGTGTGTTTTTGCGAAATGTTTCTGACGCCAAAGAGTTCGATAGTCTATATGCACAATATGTTGGCACCCCACCTCCGGCTAGAATACTGACTCAATCCAACCTCGTCGGCTTTGACATTGAGGTGGATGCTATTTTATACCGCCCTGCCGATGAAACCTAATTGCTATGCTGCGAGGAAAAAAGTCAAAACTGTTCCCTAAACGCAAAGTAGTCACTTAAGAGGAATTACAGACTGAATAACAGGATACCTAGTTTCAGTGTTCTTACCGTCCTTGGCTGATTTGGCTTCGAGTGTTTGTCAACAAATGGATAAACCTTCTCGCGGAATGCTTTGACATTTCAACGTATTGCCTAGGTGTAGTGGTCAATAATAATTGGCCACCTCATTAGAGCTTGCCCAGTATAATCAACGTTGTCATTGTTATTCTCTTCCTTATGCTTATCCAATTTGGCACAGATCTTTAATCAGGTTTAACAACTGATTCACTTTGTCAACGTCCACAGTCTCCCCCCCCCTATATGCAACTAGTGTATACAGTTCAAAGGAAACACAAAGTGACACCTGCGAATTATCACCGATGAAATCTGATATTAAACGGAATTTTGTTAACGATAATTTATAACGCCTAGATTCCTTAATATATAACCAACAGCAATTTTCCCCGCCATCAAGTATGTGACCCCACGGCAAATAACAGCATCCTGTAAGCATTGCTTTCAAACATAACGTCAAAAATTGCTAAATGATAGAGGTACGCATGAAGTTCACAAGATGCCGCTGGGAGCGCCAGCATCCCAATGCCCGTAACTTTGGTTTAGGCAGTAGAGATATAGTCTCTGCAGCTCAAAAGGCCTTACAAGAGAAGCAAGGAAATAAGGTTACTGGCATATCAACTACCCACAATCAAATATCACGCTTTAAACAATTTGCTCATTGGATAAAGGCTAAGCATGGTATCGGTGATCTGCGAAAAATAACTCAGTCTCATCTCATGGAGTATGCAGATCACTTGCGTCACCGAGTTGAAGATCCTTCTGACAGGCTCAAATCATATACATCAGCAGCTAACTACCTATCTGCAGTAAACACAGTGTTGGCTCAAGCTCGTGGAGATCAAAATGTACGATTTACAGCAAGCCAAGCAGGCTACCCGGAAAGGGATGATATTCTAAGGGAGAACAAGACAATCACTGATAAGCATCATGAGAATGCACGTTCTATGGTCGAACCAATACTTGCAGCTCAGATGGGGTTAATGCGGCATTTTGGAGCTAGGTTCGAAGGAAGTTGTAAGCTTAACGTCAAAGAGGCCCTGTCATCAGCATTAAAAAATGGCTATATCCGGATAGATTGCGAAAAAAATCAAACACCGCGAACAGTCACCATCCGTCACCCAGAGCAAATCAGTGCGCTTGAAGAAGCTTTGCCCTTCCAAGGTTCCCATCATTCCCTAATCCCACCCAATAAAACTTACGCTGAGTACTCTGGGCATTGCTACCAACAATTTACAAAAATCGACGGGTATCTAGCTCACAGCGAAAGAAGGTTCTTTGCCCAGACGCTGTACTCGGAAACAATTCAGAACCTAACAGGTATTCCTGAAGTCCATTGCCCTGTTGTAGCTCAGACTCCACATGGTCAAGCCCATCACAAATACTTGGCAGAAAAGTTAAACGTATCTTTAAAAGAGGCCAAATCAATAGATAAAAAAGCGAGGAAAGTTGTTAGTAAGGAGCTGGGCCACAAACGAATTTCCATTACCAACTCGTATATAGGGTGAACCTTTGCATCGTGTTGAGTATCAAATCCGCCAACTCAGCGGCGGGATAATGAAAACCGGCAATCACCCTGCCCGCAAACGGGTCAGAAGCAGGATGATAGCCATCATGCTTGATATTACGCAGCATGAGAACATTACAGATATTCGACAGCTTGGACGAGCGCACGTACACCGTTACTGGAACCGGAACTCTCACCTCAGCCCAGCGACCTTACGTGATCATTACTACGCGATCGAAAAGGTATGGCAAGTGTTATTGAGGCGTTCTTCAGCTCCCCCAAACCACAGAGCATAATCAATTTAATCACATAAGCTAACCCTAGCATGAACTAACTCTAGAATGCTTTCCGACATAAATCTTGATCACATTAATCTTGATCATTTTCAAACTCATATTTGGACAAAAGTGTGTCAGTGATTTTGCTAAATTAGCAATGCATGGATTAGTTCAAGTATCACAATCTTCTAGTTTTCTGACCAAAGTCATCTTTCCACAACACTTTCAATTTCAATTTCAATTGCGATAGGAAGCATAATGTCTTGATCTGGTGTCTGAAATCGTCGCTATGGGCTTCTGAGCGGCTAAAAGTGCAAAATGAGCCCGTTCTGACCCATTTACCTTGACGGGCACCTAGCGCACCGATGTTAGATCAAAGTGACACATCTCTCTGATTTCTCTGGAAATAAGAACTACGATCTGAGAACGTTGAATAAAGTGTTATTTTTGGAGAAGAAACATGAATTTAGAAGAGTTTATCGCACAGTCATTATCTCAAATCGCGAGAGGTATCGAGAAAGCGAATGAGACTTTGGAAGATTCTCAAGCGCTTGTAAGTCCTGAAGGGGTAATTGATGTCACTAAGGATAGTGCCTATGGGAGTATCAACGTCGAAAATACGTGGTTAAAGGTGCATAACATCCAGTTTGATATTGCTGTAACAGTTGTTGAAGGCTCTGAATCGGGAGGGAAGCTAGGTGTGTCTGTAGGTGGGCTTTCAATCGGCGTAAATGGAAAAGAAAACCAAGCGAATACATCTGCATCGAGAATTCAATTTTCGGTACCAATGTTATTGCCGCAAGTACCTTATGATAAAAAATAGTTCAGATACAACATCTGAAGTAAGAATCACTAGAGGATCTCCAATAGCGGCCTTTTCGTCTAACTGGACGTTACAAGATCATTCTTGTTCGTAGTTGATTCAATTATCAGCTACTTAAGGTCATTTTAAGAGGTGTCAGAGAATGAATAATAAGTTTGGTTTGAAAATTTCACTTGCCGAAAATGAAAAGTTAGAAATGAAGCAATGTGATGGTTATTTATCGGATGAGGTTCTTAAGTCAGTATTGTCCTCATCTTTACATGGATTGGCTTCAAAAGGTTTGTTGGCTAAAGATTTTGATGAAGTCTATCTAGAGCTATGCAAATTTCTTGAGAATATAGAATCAGGGAAGGATATAACTGCAAGACAGTTCGGTTTGGTTAGTTATTTCATTGAATATACAATGCTTAATGGGAGAGCTCCGGAAGGGTTTTACTACACTCGCAAACGAGGTGAGCGAAAAGGAAACAATGCATTAATTAATATATTCTTAAGTCGTATAGTTAAAGCTCTAAATTTAGGTGGAATACCTTTAGATGAGTCATATGCTTTTGTTGGACGAATCCATGAAAAGTCAGAAGATTCAGTACGTCGTATTTATGAAAGAACAAAAGAGCAGATTGAAGATATTCAAATACCTGAATATGAAATTGAGTAAGCGCCCCACGATCCCACGTGGCGCGCTTTAATAATCGAAGTTCCAAGGAAGCAGCGAGTCGATATCCGGCTCA
>NZ_JBNNXT010000069.1:0-12827 GCF_052873815.1 Photobacterium sp. DNB23_23_1
TGAGGCTATCCATAGCGATGTGACTGTCTGAAAGAGTAACCTCAATTAGATCATATTTTTACTTAGATTGGTATAAGGCGTCCTCGACTGGCCGTCCGCTACGAAAGATTTGGTTTTTTACGCTTGAGTATTTTTGTTCGCCCTGAGGTCGAATGAGCCCCGCTGGAAACAGAGGGGCTTTTTAGCGTTTATAGGTTAGAGATTAGACTCACTCGAGCTTATGGCTCGAGTCCCGTTGGTGCGCCAGCCCGACCGCTCCGCCACTTCTTCAAAAGCCTCAGGAGAAATGCTGAGGCTTTTTTGTGTGAGTAAACAATGTTCGGCCTACGGGCAAATAGCCCAAGATTCGGCGTCCTCGGAATTTCTTGTATATATGTTTACGTCGTTATTGGTAGTTATAAAAGTGCCGCAACCAATGCTCGGCAATGGCTGTTTCGTCAGCCTCGCTTAATGGTTGGATCCCCGGTTTGAAGTCTTCTGGTTGGCAAAGCAGTTGTAATCCGGCAAGCATGTGCGCCGCTTCGAATAAATACAGAGTAGGATCTCCCATCCCTGTTTTGAACGGGGTATTGGCTGATTCACCGCCAGCAAGAAGGTAGAGGCGATGGCCTTGCCGCGTCTGATATTCACGGACTAATTTATTCCCGCCTACTTCAATTAGCGCACCATTGGCGATCAGGCTTGGCAGATTGAGTTCATCATCGGCCGAGGTCACGGTGGCGATAAAACTGTTGTCATTGATAGAATCAAGGAGGTGCTCAGGGATCGCACCATTACCTGTACAGCAGTAAATCAAATTACATTCGTGGACCAATCGTTCTATTGAGCTTACTTGTACACCGTTGCGGGGAAATTGAGTTAGCCTTCTTGGGTCGATATCTGCGACTAGAATGTTGCCAATAGCTTTCCCTTTAAGGTATTGGATCACTCCGCAACCTAGGTTACCGGCACCAATCACACCGACTTTTAGGAAACCATCATTATTGAGTTTCAATCCAAACTCTTCACGTAGGATCTGATCGGAATAATGGACAATGCACTCTGAAGCCTCGTAGTCAGCAGGGGCCTTGATACTGAGGTGGGAGACTGTGACCAGTGGGTGATTCAGGTTGCAGTTTAAGTACTTGTACAAGCCATTGGCGGTGAGTTCGGTGATACCGACGAGTTGTTCCTGAAATACTTTGCTAAGGTGCTCGATGGCATGAGAGAAGTAACCGCCGTGATCTAGGAGTAGAAACTTGCTGTCCGCATCGATGTATTGACGGATAAAGGTTTCAGCCGCGAGGGGATCTCTGAGGTGTTCCTTAGTTATTCCATGATTGGCTATAGTACAGCTAGGCAGTTTCTCGATCGTTGCCTTGATCTCGCGGTTACCACTGGTTGTCGCTCCCTTGGGAATAAAAATTAATTCATGGGCCAGCTCGGCAAGGACATTGATATAAGGCAGCGAACCTTCGTAGCAATGCATGACTGAAAAAATAATTAGGTTTTGAGGTGCTTTATAGCACTGTGAAATCTGCTTTAGGAAGTCGTAGCCTTTGGCGGCATAAAAATCAGAGTAGTACGAATGAGTTAAGATTGGTTGGGGCATTGTTATTATTCCATTGATAAATTAATTGCAGCCAAAAAGATTCAGTAGTGCATAGAGTAATGGCTCATTCTGTCGGCTTTGTTTACAGCACAGACCTAAATGCATCGGCTGTACTTTTTCTTTTTCTAGCCGTTTGACTTTATTGCCTACCGGGCTGTTCTCAATCACCACATCCGGAGCTATACCTACCCCACAGCCAAGGGCAACCATACTGACAATGGCTTCGTGACCACCGACTTGAGCATAAATATTAGGCTTTATCTTTTTGCTTTTTAGCCATCTATCGGCCTTATCTCTTGCGGTGCCCGACTCCGGTAAGATAAATGGCAGGCTGGCCCAGTTCGGTGGTTCTGCCAATGCTTTTTGCAGGCTCGGTGGTGGGAGAAGAGGGGCGATGATCGACATCGAAACATTGTCGAGTTCAATGTAGGTCATCTTTCCCGGTAAGGTATCAGGCTTGGCGGCAATGGCGATATCGGCTTCATCTTGCTGTACTTTATCGATCGCTTGGGCGGGATCGCCGGTAAGTAGCTGGATCTCAACCTGGGGATAGAGCTGACGGAAACGGTTTAGGATATCGGGCAGGTGGCTATAGCTGGCGGTGACGGAGCAAAATAGCTTGAGTTTACCTTGTAGTTTGTGGTGATGATCTGCAAGTTCAGCTTTGACCTCCAGCCAGTTAGCGACAATGAGTGCCGCCGTCGGCAAAAGGGTTTGCCCTGCAGAGGTTAGTTCGACACTTCGGTTATCACGAACAAACAGGGTTTGGCCTAAATCTTCTTCGAGACGCTGAATGATCCGGCTGAGGGCTGATGGGCTGATATGCATGGCCTGGGCGGTCTGGCTAAAATTCTTTGATTCGCACAGGTGAAGAAATAACTGCAAGGTTTTTATGTTCATCTTCCATGTTGCACTTTTTGCAATAACTTATTGTGAATATATCACTTTGCGCAACTTACTGCTTGATCTACTATCGGATTATTCGACAAGTACTGTCGACCCAAGGAATAGAATTCACGGAGTTTGCTGTTATGGCTAATTATTTCAATACCCTAAATCTTCGCCAGCAATTAGATCAACTAGGTCGTTGCCGATTCATGGATCGTAACGAGTTTGCCAACGAGGCTGATTACCTTAAAGGCAAGAAAGTCGTTATCGTCGGTTGTGGTGCCCAGGGCCTGAACCAAGGTCTGAACATGCGCGACTCTGGCCTTGATGTGGCTTACGCCCTACGCCAGGCTGCAATCGACGAGCAGCGCCAGTCTTACAAGAACGCGAAAGAAAACGGTTTTGAAGTAGGTAGCTACGAAACGTTGATCCCGAAAGCGGATCTGGTCGTAAACCTAACGCCGGACAAGCAACACACCAATGTGGTTGAGACAGTAATGCCGTTGATGAAGCAAGGCGCGGCACTGGGCTACTCTCACGGTTTCAACATTGTTGAAGAAGGTATGCAGATCCGCCCTGATATTACTGTTGTCATGGTTGCACCTAAGTGTCCGGGTACCGAGGTACGTGAAGAGTTCAAGCGTGGCTTTGGTGTTCCAACACTGATTGCGGTTCACCCAGAGAACGACCCTCAAGGTGATGGCCTAGAGATTGCCAAGGCATGGGCTGCTGCAACTGGCGGTCACCGTGCAGGTGTGTTGGAGTCCTCTTTCGTTGCTGAAGTAAAATCTGATCTGATGGGTGAGCAAACTATCCTGTGTGGCATGCTTCAGGCTGGTTCGATTGTTTGCTACGAGAAGATGATTGCTGATGGTGTGGATGCGAGCTATGCCGGTAAGTTGCTGCAGTACGGTTGGGAAACCATTACCGAAGCACTGAAATTCGGTGGCATCACTCATATGATGGATCGCTTGTCTAACCCTGCGAAAGTGAAAGCCTTTGAACTATCAGAAGAGCTGAAAGATCTAATGCGTCCGCTTTACAACAAGCATATGGACGACATTATTACTGGCCACTTCTCTAGCACCATGATGGCTGACTGGGCCAACGACGATGTGAACCTGTTGGGTTGGCGTGGTGAGACAGCAGAAACCGCATTTGAGAACTACCCAGATAGTGATATTGAGATCTCAGAACAAGAGTATTTCGATAACGGCATCTTGATGGTGGCAATGGTACGTGCTGGTGTTGAACTGGCGTTCGAAGCAATGACGGCTTCCGGCATTATCGAGGAGTCGGCTTACTATGAATCACTGCACGAGTTGCCACTGATTGCTAACACTATTGCCCGTAAGCGCTTATACGAGATGAACGTGGTTATCTCTGATACGGCTGAATACGGTAACTACCTGTTTGCCAATGTTGCGACACCGCTACTGCGTGAGAAGTTCATGCCGTCGGTAGGCACGGACGTGATAGGCAAGGGTTTAGGTGAGACTTCTAATCAGGTTGATAACGCAACGCTAATTACGGTGAATGACACTATTCGCAACCACCCGGTTGAATACATCGGTGAAGAACTGCGTGGTTACATGACAGATATGAAGCGCATTGCTGTAGGCGGTTAATTTTCCCCAAAAGCTAAACATAAAAAAGCCCGGATGATTATCCGGGCTTTTTGTTAGTCATTTCGCAAGATTACTCTTGCTCGGCATCTGCCTTTGGTGCCATGCGGCCTTCTAGCTCATCAAGCTTCTGCTCAAGTGCAGTTAGCTTCTGGCGGGTACGCAGCAGGACCTGGGTCTGTACATCAAACTCTTCACGGCTGACAACATCCAGTTTACCAAGCTGTGCTTGGATCACTTGGCGAACTTTCTGTTCTACATCGTTGCCTAGCTCTTTGACTGGCTGAGGCATGGAATCCTGGATCTGCTTGGCCACTTGCTCAAGTTTCTTTGGATCAAACATAGCTTAGTTAACTCCGTAACGGCATTTCATTTGTTGTCGTTATTTTATTCAAATATAACAGGATTGTCGTTGCTGTTGGTACAAAATAAAAGAGGCCGTTAAAACGGCCTCTTTGTTTGCTTGCTTCGATTAGCAATCGTGCGCTTCTTTCAAGGCATTGCGTGCTTCATCAGCACGCCTAAGCTTTTCCAAGTCTTTGTCCTCGACAAAGACCGGCAGCGGCTTATGAATGCTCGCAAGGTAAGAATAAATAACCGGCAGTACAAACAAGGTGAATACCGTACCGATAGCCAGACCGGCAACGATAACGATACCGATACTGAAGCGCTGGGCCGCACCGGCACCGGTGGCGTACAGTAGCGGGATCAGACCGGCAATCATTGCAGCCGTGGTCATCAGGATTGGACGCAGACGAATTTTCGCCGCTTCCATCACAGCTGCCGTACGGTCTTTCTTGTGGTGCAGCTGCTCTTCTTTGGCGACTTCACAAATCAAGATACCGTGCTTGGTGATAAGGCCAATCAGGGTGATCAGGCCGACCTGTGAGTAGATATTCATCGAGGCCGCACCCCACGCCAAGGCGATGAGGGCACCACAAATTGCCAGCGGTACCGATACCATGATCACTAACGGGTCGCGTAGCGATTCGAACTGGATAGCCAGAACCAGGAAGATGATCGCTAATGCCAAGGCAAAGGTAGTATACAGCGCATTACCTTCGGTCACGAACTGGCGGGCTTCACCCATGAAGTCATACTGGTAGCCTGCTGGAAGGGTACTGGCCGCTTCGTTCTGGAACCAGTTGATCGCATCACCCATCGCGACACCCGGAGCAGGGACAGCGCCGACTGTTGCTGAGTTCAGCTGGTTGAAGTGCGGCAGTGAGCGCGGTTCAGACACAACGTCAATCGTCACCAAGCTCCCCAGCGGAATTGCATTGCCGTCAGCAGCACGGACATAGTAGCCCTTAAGTGACTCAGGGTTGAGGCGGTACTTACGCTCTACCTGTGGGATCACCTCGTAAGAGCGACCGTTGAGGTCGATACGGTTGACATAACCATCGGCCATCATGGTACTCAGGGTGATACCAATATCCTGCATCGTCACGCCATAGGCGCCGGCCTTGTCCTTGTCGATCTTGATCTTCATCGTTGCCGAGTCGTAGTTCAGATCGAGATCCGAGTAGACGAACATTGGGTTACTTTTTACCTTACCCAAAATATCGCTACTGATCTGGAATAGGCTCTCGAAGCTGTTCGGTGTAGTGAGCACAAACTGGATTGGCAAGCCTGAGCCCGCACCGGGTAGCTCTGGCATCTGGAATGCCGTGACGGCCATTTCCGGCACGTCCTTCACCAAGTCCGTCACTCGCTTGACCACTTCAGCCTGGCTCGCTTCACGTTCGCTCCAAGGTACCATCGAGGCAATACCAAAGGCCTGGTTGGAGTTCGGTACCCCTGAGAAAACCTGAGCAAAGGCTACTTCTGGCTGTTCGACCAGCATACGGTTCACTTCGCCCATGGTGTTCTCGATATAATCGAGGTTGGCATTTGATGGTGCGGTGCCCATCATAACCAGTACGCCTTTATCTTCCGATGGTGCCAGTTCACTCGGGATGAACTTGAACAGCACTGGCATGACACCGAATACCAGCAGTGCGAACACAATAACAACCGGGCGCATTTTCATGATCCCGCCAAGCATTTTCTCGTAGCGGTTGGTCATGCGATCAAGGAAATGGTGTACCGTGGTTTCGAACTTGCTTGGCTTTTCATTGGCCTTCAGCATTTTCGAACACATCATCGGTGAAAGTGTCAGGGCGATGATCCCCGAGACGAATACCGCACCGGCCAGGGTTAGGGCAAATTCCTTGAACAGTGAACCGGTGATCCCGCCCATCATTGCGATCGGCGCATATACCGCACCCAGTGTCAGGGTCATAGCAATAACCGGCACGGCGATTTCACGGGTACCGATAATCGCTGCACGGAACGGCGATTCCCCTTCTTTGATATGGCGGTCGACGTTTTCCAGTACCACGATTGCATCATCAACCACGAGGCCGATAGCCAATACCATAGCCAGCAGAGTCATCAGGTTCCACGAGAAACCAAATGCCTGCATTACCATGGCAACGCCAATCAACGAGAGCGGAATGGTCACAATCGGGATAATAACCGCACGGAAAGAGCCGAGGAACAAGGTGATCACTACCAGTACGATCAATGCTGCTTCGGCAATGGTCTTGATAACCTCATTGATAGACTCGTTAATCGCAATGGTCGAGTCATACATGATGTTCATCGAGATGTTGCTCGGCATGTTGCGTTCAAGTTCCGGCAACAACTCATAGACATCGGCGGCAATGTTGATCGGGTTGGCACTTGGCGCAGCATTGATCGCTGCGACAACAGCCTCTTCACCGTTGGCAGAAGCACGATAGATATCATGACTCTTTTCCAGTGATACCTTGGCGATATCACCGAGGCGGATCACTTGACCTTCCTGGGTAGACACGACCAGTTTTTCCAGATCGTCGGTATTGCTCACCTGGGTATCGGCTGTACCGTTGTACAGCACGAATTCACCCGTCGCCTGACCTGTGGCGGACTGGTAGTTATTGGCGTTCAGAACGTTCATCACGTCTGTTGCTGTTAGGTTGTAGGCCGCCATTTTGGCAGGGTCCAACCACACGCGAAGGGCATATTTCATCCCGCCGTATAGGTCGACCTTGGAGACACCGTTTACCGTGAACAGTTGTGGGTTGATCACTCGCTCTAGGTAGTCGGTGATCTGGCTCGAAGCCAACTCATCACTGGTAAAGCCGATATACATTACCGCTGTTGTCGAGCCTGTCGACATGGTCACGGTTGGATCTTCGGCTTCTTTCGGTAACTGGGAACGGACCGAGTTGGTCTTGGCAAGAATATCTGCCAGAGCCGCATTCGGGTCAGTATTCAGCTTCATGGTGACCGTAATGGTCGATGAGCCGAGCACCGACGACGAGGTCATGAAGTCGATATTATCAGCCTGTGCGATGGCCTGCTCCAATGGCTGGGTAATAAAGCCTTGGATCAGATCGGCACTGGCACCGTAGTAGCTGGTCGTAACCGTCACGACGGTATTGGTCATGTCAGGGTATTCCCTGACCTGCATTTTGAATATTGCCTGCAGGCCAAGAAGGGCGATCAAAAAGCTGATCGATACCGCTAGCACAGGACGTTTAATAAAAACATCTGTAAAGCGCATGTCTCCTCCGGATCACAGCATTGGGGTTTCAGCTGGGGCTTCCAGCGAGTTGCTTTCTACCACACGAACTTTGGCATGGTTACTCAGGCGTACTTGACCGGAAGTCACTACGGTATCACCAGTTTTCACACCCTCAAGGATGTGGACACTGTTACCTTTGCGCTCACCGACTTTGACGACAGACTGGGTAACCCGAAGGATACCGTTTTCATCTTCACCGGCCAGATAGACATTATCGCCATACAGGGTATAGGTAATTGCGGTCTGTGGCAGGATGATTTGGTCTTCCAGCGTCGGCAGGATAATGTGGGCTCGGGCAAACATACCGCTACGAAGCTGCCCTTCATTGTTCGGGATATCAGCCTGGATCTGTACTAAACCGCTCTGGTAGTTCACCGCGGGCTCAATCGCACTGATCTCACCGTTAAACGGTGTTTTCGGGTAGGCATCAACAAAGATCTCAACGTCCTGACCCAGATGAATCTCTGAGATATCGGTCTGGGGTACCGTAAAGCGCAGTTTCATCAGAGAAGTATCTTCAAGGCGCACCACATCGTCACCTGGTTGGATATATTCACCGAGGAACACATTACGTAGACCAACGATACCGTCGAACGGTGCCTTGATAGTACGGCGCTCAATGGTCGCTTTCAGGCTTTCGATGTCGGCAGCCAGAGAGAAATACGACGCTTCGGCATCATCATAGGCTTCTTTGGATATCGAACCTTTTTTGAATAGGCCACGGTAGCGCTCATACTTCGCCTTGGCGGCTGGAAGGCGAGCCTGGGTACTTTTTAGGTTGGCAGCCTCGACATTGGAGTCTAGTGCTAGGAGCTGTTGCCCTGCTTTGACAGCGGCACCCGATTCAAAGTCGAGGGTTTTGATCACCCCTGCAACTTCGGTGGTAATGGTGACACCCTGATTGGGCTCGATAAAGCCGATTGCTTCGATGGCTGGAACCCAGTTGCCCGGCTCGGTGGTGGTCACTGTGACTGGAAACTCCGGCTCAGGCATATTGGCCATGTATTCGGCGATTTTTTGTTGCTTGAAGAGATTGAAACCAATCACGCTGCCAAATAGCAGCAATGCGATCAGTAGCATCACTATCCATTTTTTCATTGTTGGGTGTGCTCCGAAGTTAGCTAATGTTAATGCTGAATTATGGCGTCCCATGAGGCCTGGATGGCTGCTTCTAGTGCGTCATCATTGACCTTGTAAACGCCGTTTATATGTTTGCGAGCCAGGCAAATACTTGGCTCAAGGCTTAATGCGCTCAAGATTTCGTTATCGAGGGGTTTGAATAGGCCGGAAGCCTTTCCTTCCTCGAATAACGTACTCACCTTGGCGAACATTTTCTTTTCTAATAATTTTTGTTCATGGCTTTCACGCCGGGGCAGGTTCTCAAACTGGCCACGGTTGATCAGTGGGGCATCTTCTTGGGTGGCCATGTTCCAGATGTTTAACCACATAGTGCGAAACCTATGCTGCAACGGCATTTCATCTGACACGTTCTGGCTGATTTTGTTCGCGACATGAGCCAAAATGTGATCATGAAGCTGATGCAACAGATCATCTTTGTCCTCGAAGTAGCGATAAATCGTCCCAGCGGCCACCCCTGCCTCCTTGGCCACCATTTGCATCGAAACCCCGTGAAAACCATGTTCTGCCAGTAACGTTTCCGTTGCCTGGAGAATGCGTTTTTTCTTGTCACTCATAAAAGGCAGTTTGTAAATAAAGATGGTGAATGAATGTTCATTCACCATTCTATGGTGCCTGATTATATGTGCAAGCAGTTTTTTATGTCGTCAGGATGAGTAGGCTTAATCGGTAGGCGAATAGACAATGGCGGTGAACCCGCTACAATGCGCCTGCTGACCCGAAGATCAATACAGGATTAAGTCAATGAAACTGAACCCAAGGCAAAACGAAGCGGTAAAATACGTCGCTGGACCAAGTTTGGTCCTTGCTGGCGCAGGCTCGGGCAAAACCCGAGTGATCACCAATAAAATTGCCTACTTGGTTCAGCAATGTGACTACAAAGCCCGTAATATTGCGGCGTTGACCTTTACCAATAAGGCTGCCCGTGAAATGAAGGAGCGGGTAGGGCAGACGCTTGGCAAGCAGGAAGCCAAGGGGTTGATGGTTTCAACCTTCCATACCCTGGGGCTCAATATCATCCGTCGTGAGTACAAGGTACTGGGGCTTAAGGCCAGCTTTTCCTTATTTGATGACCAAGATCAGATGGCCTTGCTCAAGGAGTTGACCGAGCAACAGATTGATGGCGACAAGGATTTGCTCAAACAGCTACTGTCGACGATTTCCAACTGGAAAAATGACATGTTGTCGCCGGCACAAGCCAAGGCACATGCCTCAAGCGAGCGCGATCAGATGTTCGCCTATTGCTATGAGATGTATCAGCGGCAGATGAAGGCTTACAATGCCCTTGATTTCGATGACTTGATTTTGATGCCAGTGTTGCTGTTGCGTGATAACCAAGAGGTTCGCCAACGTTGGCAGAACAAGATCCGTTACCTGCTGGTGGATGAATATCAGGATACTAACACCAGCCAGTATATTTTCGTTAAGCTGCTGGTGGGTGAGCGTGCCCGCTTTACCGTGGTTGGCGATGATGACCAGTCTATCTATTCTTGGCGCGGTGCCCAGCCGGAAAACTTGGTGCAGCTGAGCAAAGACTTCCCTAGCCTGAGGGTTATCAAGCTGGAGCAGAATTACCGCTCGACCAGCCGTATTCTGCGTACTGCGAATATTCTGATTGCCAATAACCCGCACGTGTTTGAAAAAACGCTGTTCTCGGAAATCCCCGATGGCGAGATGCTCAAGGTGATCACCGCCAAGAACGAAGAGCACGAAGCGGAAAAAGTGGTGGGGGAACTGATTGCCCATCGCTTCTTGAATAATACCCAGTATAAGGACTATGCCATCCTTTACCGAGGCAATCACCAGTCCAGGTTGTTCGAGAAAGCCCTGATGCAAAACCGGATCCCCTATAAGATTTCCGGTGGTACCTCGTTTTTCTCACGGGCAGAGATCAAAGATATCATGGCGTATCTGCGCCTGCTGACCAACTTAGATGATGACAATGCCTTTTTGCGTATCGTTAACACCCCACGCCGTGAAATCGGCCCGGTGACGCTGGAGAAGCTTGGTACCTACGCTAACATGCGAGGCAAGAGTCTGTTTGCTGCTAGCTTCGAAATGGGGTTGGAACAGCACCTATCTGGCCGTGGTTTGGAATCCCTGCAGCGCTTCACCCGTTGGGTGGTTGAGTTATCCGATAATGCCGAGCGCGGTGATACCGTTGCAGCTGTGCGCCAGCTGGTGCGGGATATTAATTACGAAGATTGGTTATATGAGACATCGCCTAGCCCGAAAGCGGCCGAGATGCGAATGAAGAACGTCTCAGATCTGTATAGCTGGATCACCGCCGACCTTGAAGGAGACAACTACGATCAGGAAGTGAAGACCCTCAAGGAAGTGGTCCAGCGCCTGACCCTGCGCGATATGATGGAGCGGGGCGAAGATGACGATGATGCCGATCAGGTTCAGCTTATGACGTTACACGCCTCGAAAGGCCTGGAGTTTCCTTACGTGTACCTTGTGGGCAGCGAAGAGGGGATATTGCCGCACCAAACCAGCGTTGATGAAGATAATGTTGAGGAAGAGCGCCGTTTAGCCTACGTGGGGATCACCCGCGCCCAAAAGGAGCTGACCTTTACCTTGTGTAAGGAGCGCCGCCAGTTTGGCGAGCTGATTAAACCTGAGCCAAGTCGGTTCTTGTTTGAGTTGCCGCAAGATGATCTGGAGTGGGAGGCTGATAAAAAACCAATGACCCAGGAGCAGCGAATGCAAAAGGGCCAGGCCCACATAGCCAATATCCGGGCGATGTTCAAGAAATAGCGCTGTAATCAATGAGCAAGCACTTTTCAGGACGGGACACAATATAAAGAAAAAGCGAGGGCCGGTGGCACTCGCTTTATCCGTTGTAGGGGAGAGACGCTTGAATTACAGCCCTTCGATCATATGGTCAATGGCGGCAACAATTTCATCATCGCTACAATCCATACATGATCCCTTGGCTGGCATGGCATTGAAGCCGTTAATCGCGTGATCAGCCAGTACATCATTACCTTTGGCAAGGCGGGGACTCCAGTCCGTAGAATCACCAATCTTTGGTGCGCCCATGATTCCAGTCCCATGACATGCTGCGCAAAAGGTACCGTAGACGGTATCACCGCTACGAGGGCCGGCAGCCACAACAGGGCCCGAAGGGGCGTCGCCCTCAAGGTAAACGGAGCCTACCGGTTTGATACGTTCTGCGATAGCTTCATCTGACATATCGGCTGCCACAGCAGTGCCGGTAAATGCCAGGGCAGCAACAGCCGTTACCATAAGTTGTCGAAGAGAAAATTCCATTGAGCTCACCTTTACACTTCCAGATCATTATGTGCTATTGCCACAGTCTTATTTCGTGTTTGTTGTAGTCAAACTGTTGAGACAAGGCAGTGTTTATTTATAGGATGTTTAATTTGTAAAAACAACGTGAGTATATCGCCTATTTTCATCGTGATAAACTAGGGGGCTGCTTTTGTATGATGCGAATCAACAGTTATTTGCCTATATTTGCAGCGAACGAGAAAAAAACTAAAAAAAACACTTTACGAGGAGGGCCCCGATCCGTAATATTCACCTCCGCCGATAGGGCATGCGCCCGTAGCTCAGCTGGATAGAGCGTTGGCCTCCGGAGCCAAAGGTCGAAGGTTCGAATCCTTTCGGGCGCGCCATTCCGGACAGGATCGTATCGGCAAAAGTAACAATGGTGGCTATAGCTCAGTTGGTAGAGTCCCGGATTGTGATTCCGGTTGTCGCGGGTTCAAATCCCGTTAGCCACCCCATATTTAAAGGTATTGATTATAATATCAGTATCTAGAGGTGAAAACCTCAGCAGAATTAAGTCGGTGAATAGCGCAGCTTGGTAGCGCATCTGGTTTGGGACCAGAGGGTCGGGGGTTCGAATCCCTCTTCACCGACCACTTACAATGGTGGCTATAGCTCAGTTGGTAGAGTCCCGGATTGTGATTCCGGTTGTCGCGGGTTCAAATCCCGTTAGCCA
>NZ_JBNNXT010000070.1:0-12409 GCF_052873815.1 Photobacterium sp. DNB23_23_1
GATGGACGAAGGTCTACGTTTTGCTATCCGTGAAGGTGGCCGTACAGTTGGTGCTGGTGTTGTTGCAACTATCGTTGAATAATATTTGACGACACGGTACTAAAAAGGGCATCATTTGATGCCCTTTTTCTGCGCTGTTGCTTGGTTTTGCATATTTTTTGCTCAAGCATGCAGGAAGAAAAATTTACTATGATGAAGTTTTTTGTTTGTAATTAAGGCTTTAGAGCTTTCCTTCATTAGAGCCTCGCTTATGCGGGGTTATTTTCGTCTATATTGAGACTAGTTACAGGTTGGTTGTATGAAAGCGAATGCCGAAAACCAAAGCAGCTCTGGTGGTATGGATGGCCTTAAGTGGGTCGCTGTATTTGCCTTGCTAGCTGCCGCTGTGGTTGGTAATTACCTGTACAGTGATGTTTCTGTAGTGCTACGTGCTGCTGCTGTTGTTGTCCTTGTGGCTGCAGCTGGTGGTATTGCCGCACTTACAGCAAAAGGTAAAACCGCGATCTCGTTTGCCCGCGAATCGCGCATGGAAGTCCGCAAGGTAGTATGGCCTACTCGTCAGGAAGCTACGCAGACAACCTTTATCGTTTTAGCTGTCACTGTCATTATGGCGTTAGCCTTGTGGGGCATCGACGGCATCATGGTCCGTCTAGTCCGCCTAGTTACCGGTGTGTGAGGTAAGAGTTCATGAGCGAAGCTCCAAAAAAACGATGGTATGTAGTACAGGCCTTCTCTGGTTTTGAAGGTCGTGTTGCACAGTCACTACGTGAGCATATCAAAATGCACGGCATGGAAGAGCACTTCGAAGAAGTACTTGTCCCAACAGAAGAAGTTGTGGAAGTCCGTGCGGGCCAGCGCCGGAAGAGCGAGCGTAAGTTCTTCCCTGGTTATGTGCTTGTACAGATGGTGATGAACGATGAGACATGGCATCTGGTACGTAGTATCCCTCGTGTAATGGGGTTCATCGGCGGTACATCTGACCGTCCGGCTCCGATCTCTGATAAAGAGGCAGATGCTATTCTTAACCGTCTTGAGAAAGCGAGTGAATCGCCTGTTCACAAGACTGTCTTTGAACCGGGTGAAGTTGTCCGTGTTACGGATGGCCCGTTCGCAGACTTTAACGGTGTTGTAGAAGAAGTTGACTACGACAAGAGCCGTGTGAAGGTATCTGTATCCATCTTCGGCCGTGCGACTCCTGTAGAACTGGAGTTTGGTCAGGTGGAAAAAAGCTGATCATTAAGTAATCAGTTTTAGTTGTCAGGGGCGTGAAATTGGACTATAATTTCGCGCCCTTTCGTTAGACGGGGAGTCTATTTCTCGAAAATAGACGTTCGAACCCAAATTAAGGTAAATAGCAATGGCTAAAAAAGTAGAAGCTTACATCAAGCTGCAAGTTGCAGCTGGTATGGCAAACCCAAGTCCACCGGTTGGTCCTGCACTAGGTCAGCACGGTGTGAACATCATGGAATTCTGTAAAGCGTTCAACGCTAAGACTGACTCAGTTGAGAAAGGTCTACCGACTCCAGTTGTTATCACAGTATACAACGACCGTTCATTCACGTTCATCACTAAGACTCCACCTGCTGCTGTTCTTCTTAAGAAAGCTGCTGGCGTTAAGTCTGGTTCTGGCCGTCCGAACACTGAGAAAGTTGGTACTGTAACTGACGCTCAGATCCAAGAGATCGCAGAAACTAAAGCTGCGGACATGACTGGTGCTGACATCGAAGCTATGAAGCGTTCGATTGCTGGTACTGCTCGTTCAATGGGTCTAGTGGTAGAGGGTTAAGACAATGGCAAAACTAACTAAGCGTATGCGCGTAATCCGCGAAAAAGTTGACGTTGCACGTGAGTACGACATCAATGAAGCTGTTGCTCTTCTTAAAGAACTAGCTACTGCTAAATTTACTGAAAGCGTTGACGTTGCCGTTAACCTTGGCATCGATGCACGTAAATCTGACCAGAACGTTCGTGGCGCAACTGTGCTACCACACGGTACTGGCCGTGAAATCCGCGTAGCGGTATTCACTCAGGGTGCAAACGCTGAAGCTGCTAAAGAAGCTGGCGCTGATCTAGTAGGCATGGAAGAACTTGCTGCTCAGGTTAAGAAAGGCGAGATGAACTTCGACGTAGTTATCGCATCTCCAGATGCAATGCGCGTTGTAGGTCAGCTTGGTACTATTCTTGGTCCACGCGGCCTAATGCCAAACCCTAAAGTTGGTACTGTAACTCCTAACGTTGCTCAAGCGGTTAAGAACGCTAAAGCGGGTCAGGTTCGTTACCGTAACGACAAGAACGGCATCATCCACACTACTATCGGTAAAGTGGACTTCGATGCTGAACAACTAAAAGAGAACCTAGAGTCTCTTCTAGTTGCCCTGAAGAAAGCTAAGCCTTCTTCAGCTAAAGGTACTTTCATCAAGAAAGTAAGCATCTCCACCACTATGGGTGCAGGTGTAGCGCTAGACCAGAATACTCTGGAAACTAACGCACAGTAATTTGCAGTAACGCTGAATTAGTGTATAATCCAGCGTTCACAAATTCATGGCTAAGGTCGATTGCTTGGCAATTGACCTTCGTCAAAGACCGTAGGCGTTTCGTTCTTTTGAGCAAACTTAATATTACCTACGTAGACGGTGCCAGAACATGATTGATGTAAATCTATCTTGGATCTGCGCCGTAAGACTCTCCTGCCATAGTGGCAGTGAGTGGTGTAATGACTGGGGTAACCCAGCAAAATCCAGGAGCTATATCCAATGGCATTAAATCTTCAAGACAAAAAAGCAATTGTTGCTGAAGTCAACGAAGCTGCCAATGGTGCCCTGTCTGCAGTTGTTGCTGACTCACGTGGCGTTGCAGTTGATGCGATGACTTCTCTACGTAAACAAGCTCGTGAAAACGGCGTTTACCTGAAAGTTGTTCGTAACACACTAGCACGTCGCGCAGTTGAAGGTACTGACTTTGAGTGTCTACAAGACACTTTCGTTGGTCCTACACTGATCGGTTTCTCTAATGAGCACCCAGGTGCTGCAGCGCGTCTTTTCAAAGACTTCGCTAAAGAGAACAAAGATTTCGAGATCAAAGCAGCCGCATTCGAAGGCGCTGTTGCTGACGCAGAAATTCTTGCGACACTACCAACTTACGACGAAGCAATTGCACGCCTAATGATGTGCATGAAAGAAGCTTCAGCTGGCAAGCTGGTACGTACTATCGCAGCTGTACGCGATCAGAAAGAAGAAGCTGCGGCGTAATCGCCTTTGCTTTATCTGAACGCTATATTAAATTAATTGTTGATTTCAAAGAGAATTGTTATGTCTATCACTAACGAGCAAATCCTAGACGCAGTTGCAGAAATGTCTGTAATGCAAGTTGTTGAGCTAATCGAAGCTATGGAAGAAAAATTCGGCGTTACAGCTGCAGCAGCAGTAGTAGCGGGCGGCGCAGCTGCAGAAGCAGCTGAAGAGCAAACTGAGTTTGACGTAATCCTAACAGCTGCTGGCTCACAGAAAGTACAGGTTATCAAAGCTGTACGTGGCGCAACTGGCCTAGGTCTTAAAGAAGCTAAAGCTCTAGTTGACGGCGCACCTTCTGCACTTAAAGAAGGCGTTGACAAAGCAGAAGCTGACGCTCTTAAAGCTCAGCTAGAAGAAGCTGGTGCTTCTGTTGAAATTAAGTAATAATTACTTAGCTTCATAGCCTTAATTGGCTAATGGCTGGTGGCTACAATGCCACCGGCCTTTTTGCGCTGTAGGGTAGTGGTGTTTTCACATTGTTTTGCAATCACTATTCATGCAAAAAGCAGTTCTGTTTTCCAGGATTGTTCCAACTATAAACAGTGTCATTAGTCACTGCTCCTCGTTTTGAGCAGTTTGGATCACTTATCAGCGATCTGAGGAACCTATGGTTTACTCTTATACCGAGAAAAAGCGTATCCGTAAGGATTTTGGTAAGCGTCCACAAGTTTTGGATGTTCCATACTTGCTGTCGATCCAGCTTGAGTCTTTTAAAAAGTTCATCGAGCAGGATCCAGAAGGGCATTACGGTCTAGAAGCTGCCTTTCGTTCTGTTTTTCCAATTCAGAGCTATAACGGCAATTCCGAGCTGCAATACGTTAGCTATCGTCTCGGTGAGCCGGTCTTCGATGTTAAAGAATGTCAGATTCGTGGCGTAACATATTCTGCACCACTTCGTGTGAAGCTTCGTCTTGTCATGTACGATAAAGACGCGCCAGCTGGCACAGTCAAAGACATTAAAGAACAAGAAGTTTACATGGGCGAAATTCCGCTCATGACAGATAACGGTACTTTCGTTATTAACGGTACCGAGAGGGTTATCGTATCCCAGCTACACCGTAGCCCGGGTGTTTTCTTCGACAGCGATAAGGGTAAGACCCACTCCTCAGGTAAAGTGCTTTATAACGCACGCGTAATCCCATACCGTGGTTCATGGTTGGATTTCGAATTTGATCCTAAGGATAACGTATTCGTACGTATCGACCGTCGTCGTAAACTACCAGCTTCAATCATCCTGCGCGCACTAGGCTACACTACCGAGCAGATCCTTGACATGTTCTTCGAAAAAGTAAACTTCGAAGTTCAGGGCAAGTCTCTGGTTATGGAATTGGTACCTGAGCGCCTGCGTGGTGAAACTGCCAGCTTTGATATCGAAGCCAATGGCAAGGTTTACGTTGAACAAGGCCGTCGCATTACCGCTCGCCATATCCGCCAGCTTGGTAAAGACGGTGTTGACCACATCGAAGTACCTGTTGAATACATCGTGGGTAAAATCGCGTCACGTGATTACGTGAACGAGGAAACCGGCGAATTGATTGCAGCTGCTAACCAGGAACTTAGCCTGGAAACGCTAGCACTGCTATCTCAATCTGGCTACAAGTCTCTAGAAGTTCTATTTACGAACGATTTGGACTTCGGTCCGTACATGTCTGACACCATCCGTGTCGACAGCACGACCGACCGCCTAAGCGCACTGGTAGAAATCTACCGCATGATGCGTCCTGGTGAGCCGCCAACGCGCGAAGCCGCGGAGCAGCTATTCGAAAGCTTGTTCTTCAGCGAAGAGCGTTACGACCTATCTGCTGTTGGTCGTATGAAGTTCAACAGCTCGCTAGTTCGTGAAGAAACTACAGGTCCGGGTACCCTAGATCACGCTGACATCATCGATGTAATGCGTCGTCTAATCGATATCCGTAACGGTAAAGGTGAAGTTGATGATATCGACCACCTTGGCAACCGCCGCATCCGTTCTGTAGGTGAGATGGCTGAAAACCAATTCCGTGTTGGTTTGGTACGTGTTGAACGTGCAGTTAAAGAGCGCCTAAGCCTTGGTGACCTTGATGCAGTAATGCCTCAAGACCTTATCAATGCCAAGCCAATTTCTGCGGCAGTTAAAGAGTTCTTCGGCTCTTCTCAGCTGTCTCAGTTTATGGATCAGAACAACCCGCTGTCAGAAGTTACTCACAAACGTCGTATCTCGGCGCTTGGTCCAGGTGGTCTGACTCGTGAGCGTGCTGGCTTTGAGGTTCGAGATGTTCACGCGACCCACTACGGTCGTCTATGTCCGATCGAAACGCCGGAAGGTCCAAACATCGGTCTGATCAACTCACTGTCTGCTTTTGCGCAGTGTAACCCTTACGGTTTCTTAGAAACACCATACCGTAAAGTTATCGACGGCAAGGTAACCGAGGAAATCGATTACCTATCTGCAATCGAAGAAGGTCATTACGTTATCGCTCAGGCGAACGCCGCGCTTAATGAAGACGGTTCATTCGCTGACGAATTGATCACTGCTCGCCAGAAAGGTGAATCAGGTCTGCACCCACGTGACCATGTGCAGTACATGGACGTTGCAACCAACCAGGTTGTATCGGTGGCGGCATCTCTGATCCCATTCCTAGAGCACGATGATGCAAACCGTGCCCTTATGGGTGCGAACATGCAGCGTCAGGCTGTTCCTACTCTACGTGCTGATAAGCCGCTAGTAGGTACAGGTATCGAACGTAACGTAGCGGTTGACTCCGGTGTAACAGCCGTAGCTAAACGTGGCGGTATGGTTCAGTCAGTAGATGCTTCTCGTATCGTTATC
Organism: Photobacterium sp. DNB23_23_1; assembly: GCF_052873815.1. Lineage (NCBI taxonomy): Bacteria > Pseudomonadati > Pseudomonadota > Gammaproteobacteria > Vibrionales > Vibrionaceae > Photobacterium > Photobacterium sp. DNB23_23_1. The sequence continues at coordinate 6,100 of NZ_JBNNXT010000070.1, forward strand.
AAAGTTAACGAAGACGAGTTGGTACCAGGCGAAGCGGGTATCGACATCTACAACTTGACCAAGTACACCCGTTCTAACCAGAACACATGTATCAACCAGCGTCCAACTGTGATGCCGGGTGAGCCTGTGGCTCGTGGTGACGTGCTTGCCGATGGTCCATCTACCGACCTTGGTGAACTAGCCCTTGGCCAGAACATGCGTATCGCATTTATGCCTTGGAACGGTTACAACTTCGAGGATTCCATCCTTGTATCTGAGCGTGTTGTACAGGAAGACCGCCTGACAACTATCCACATTCAAGAACTATCTTGTGTGGCGCGTGATACTAAGCTAGGTGCGGAAGAAATTACTGCCGATATCCCTAACGTGGGTGAAGCAGCGCTATCTAAGCTGGATGAATCAGGCATCGTTTACATCGGTGCTGAAGTTAAGGGTGGTGACATCCTAGTTGGTAAGGTGACACCTAAGGGTGAAACTCAGCTGACTCCTGAAGAGAAGCTACTACGTGCTATCTTCGGTGAGAAAGCGTCTGACGTGAAAGACTCTTCTCTACGTGTACCGAATTCAGTGTCTGGTACTATCATCGACGTTCAGGTATTTACCCGTGACGGCGTTGAGAAAGACAAGCGTGCGCTAGAAATCGAAGAGATGCAGCTGAAAGAAGCTAAGAAAGACATCACTGAAGAATTCCAGATCCTTGAGGGTGGTCTTCTTGCACGTGTTCGTACTCTTCTTCTTGCAGCCGGTTACAGCGAAGACAAACTGTCTACAATGGACCGCGAGAAGCTGTTTGGTCAGACTCTTGATGATGAATCACAGCAGAACCAACTTGAGCAGCTAGCCGAGCAGTACGACGAGCTGAAATCAGAGTTCGATAAGAAATTTGAAACCAAGCGCCGTAAGATCACTCAGGGTGATGACCTAGCGCCGGGTGTCCTTAAGATTGTTAAGGTATACCTAGCTGTTAAGCGTCGTATCCAGCCTGGTGATAAGATGGCGGGTCGTCACGGTAACAAGGGTGTAATCTCTAAGATTTGTCCTGTTGAAGATATGCCGTACGATGAAAAAGGTCAGACAGTTGATATCGTACTGAACCCGCTGGGTGTACCGTCTCGTATGAACATCGGTCAGATCCTGGAGACTCACTTGGGTCTTGCAGCGAAAGGTATCGGTGACAAACTGAACGAGATGCTTAAGCAGCAGCAGGAACTACATCAGTTCCGTAACTTCCTGCAGAAAGTGTACGACCTGGGCGACACGCGCCAGGATGTAGACATTGCCGCCCTAAGCGACGACGAAGTACATACGTTGATCAAGAACCTGCGTAATGGTCTACCTATCGCGACACCAGTCTTCGACGGTGCGCCAGAAAGTTCTATTAAAGAGCTTCTGAAATTGGGTGACTTGCCAGAATCTGGTCAGCTGAAACTGTTTGACGGTCGTACCGGTGATATGTTTGAGCGTCCTGTAACTGTTGGTTACATGTACATGCTGAAACTTAACCACTTGGTTGATGACAAGATGCATGCCCGTTCTACCGGTTCTTACAGCCTAGTTACTCAGCAGCCGCTGGGTGGTAAAGCTCAGTTCGGTGGTCAGCGTTTCGGTGAGATGGAAGTGTGGGCGCTAGAAGCATATGGCGCAGCATACACCCTACAGGAAATGCTAACTGTTAAGTCGGATGACGTTAACGGCCGTACGAAGATGTATAAGAACATCGTCGATGGCGACCATCGTATGGAACCTGGTATGCCGGAATCGTTCAACGTATTGTTGAAAGAAATCCGCTCGTTGGGTATCAACATCGAGCTGGAAGACGAATAAACCTCGGTTCATACCAAGATTTATTAGTTACTCCGGTATAAATATGAAGGCGCCAGTAGACTGGCGCCTTTATGGGTCAACTCCTCACAGGAGCCGAATGTGAAAGACTTACTTAAGTTTCTGAAAGCACAACACAAGACTGAAGAATTTGACGCGATCAAAATCGGTCTTGCTTCACCAGACATGATCCGTTCATGGTCTTTCGGTGAAGTGAAAAAACCAGAAACCATCAACTACCGTACTTTTAAGCCTGAGCGTGACGGTCTTTTCTGTGCACGTATCTTTGGCCCAGTAAAAGACTACGAGTGTCTTTGTGGCAAGTACAAGCGCCTGAAGCACCGTGGTGTTATCTGTGAAAAATGTGGCGTAGAAGTAACTCAGACTAAAGTACGTCGTGAACGTATGGGTCACATTGAGCTAGCTTCTCCAGTTGCCCACATCTGGTTCCTTAAGTCACTGCCATCTCGTATCGGTCTGTTAATGGACATGCCGCTACGTGATATCGAGCGTGTACTTTACTTTGAATCTTACGTGGTAATCGAACCGGGTATGACCAACCTTGAGCGTAGCCAGCTGCTGTCAGAAGAACAGTACCTGGATGCACTTGAAGAGTGGGGCGACGAGTTCGACGCGAAGATGGGTGCTGAAGCCGTTCAGGCACTTCTGGCCAATATGGACCTGAATGCTGAAATCGAGCTGATGCGCGAAGAGCTAGAAGAAACTAACTCTGAAACCAAGCGTAAGAAGCTAACCAAGCGTCTTAAGCTGGTAGAAGCATTCCTACAGTCAGGTAACAACCCAGAGTGGATGATCCTGTCTGTACTGCCAGTACTACCGCCGGATCTACGTCCGCTGGTACCGCTAGATGGTGGCCGTTTCGCAACGTCTGATCTGAATGATCTGTACCGTCGCGTAATCAACCGTAACAACCGTCTTAAGCGTCTACTGGACCTAGCAGCCCCTGACATTATCGTACGTAACGAAAAACGTATGCTTCAGGAGTCTGTTGATGCATTGCTAGATAACGGTCGCCGTGGCCGCGCTATCACAGGTTCGAACAAGCGTCCTCTGAAATCTTTGGCTGACATGATCAAAGGTAAGCAGGGTCGTTTCCGTCAGAACCTACTTGGTAAGCGTGTAGACTACTCTGGTCGTTCTGTTATCACCGTAGGTCCATACCTACGCCTGCATCAGTGTGGTCTTCCTAAGAAGATGGCACTTGAGCTATTTAAGCCATTTATCTACGGCAAGCTAGAGACTCGTGGTCTTGCGACAACGATCAAAGCTGCTAAGAAGATGGTTGAGCGCGAAGAAGCGGTTGTTTGGGATATCCTAGACGAAGTGATCCGCGAACACCCAGTCATGCTTAACCGTGCACCAACACTGCACCGTTTGGGTATTCAGGCATTTGAACCAGTACTAATCGAAGGTAAAGCGATTCAGCTTCACCCACTAGTGTGTGCGGCATACAACGCCGACTTCGATGGTGACCAGATGGCGGTACACGTACCCCTAACACTGGAAGCACAGCTTGAAGCTCGTGCGCTGATGATGTCAACGAACAACATCCTTTCGCCAGCATCTGGTGATCCGATCATCGTACCTTCTCAGGACGTTGTATTGGGTCTTTACTACATGACTCGTGAGAAGATTAACGCTAAAGGCGAAGGCATGTACCTTGCAGGTCCTGCTGAAGCTGAAAAAGCATACCGTACAGGTAATGCTGAGCTGCATGCTCGCGTTAAAGTTCGTATTACTCAGTTCGTGAAAAGCGAGCAGGGTGGCTTGGTTGAAGATACTCAATTGATTGATACGACTGTTGGTCGTGCAATGCTATGGACTATCGTACCGAAAGGTCTGCCATTTAGCCTTGTGAATACCGAAGCGTTGGGTAAGAAGCAGATCTCTAAACTGCTTAACACTTGTTACCGTGAACTGGGCATGAAAGATACTGTTATCTTTGCTGACCAGATCATGTACACAGGTTTTGCTTACGCTGCACTTTCTGGTGTGTCTGTTGGTATCGACGATATGGTTGTACCAGAAGCGAAATACACCAAGATCGCAGAAGCAGAAGCAGAAGTTGCTGAAATCCAAGAGCAGTTCCAATCTGGTCTTGTAACCGCCGGTGAACGTTACAACAAAGTTATCGATATCTGGGCAACAGCGAATGAGCAAGTTGCTAAAGCGATGATGGATAACCTGTCTTTCGATACTGTCATTAACCGTGACGGTGAAGAAGAGCAGCAGAAATCGTTCAACAGCGTTTACATGATGGCCGACTCAGGTGCTCGTGGTTCTGCCGCACAGATTCGTCAGTTGGCGGGTATGCGTGGTCTGATGGCTAAGCCGGATGGCTCAATCATCGAAACACCGATCACAGCGAACTTCCGTGAAGGTCTGAACGTACTACAGTACTTCATCTCTACTCACGGTGCTCGTAAGGGTCTTGCCGATACCGCACTGAAGACAGCTAACTCCGGTTACCTAACGCGTCGTCTAGTTGACGTTGCGCAGGATGTTGTAATCACAGCTGATGACTGTGGTACGCATGCAGGTATCACCATGATGCCTCTAGTCGAAGGTGGTGATGTTAAAGAGCAGCTAGGTGACCGAGTTCTTGGTCGTGTTGTTGCTGAAGACGTTATCAAGCCGGGTACAGAAGAAGTTCTTGCTCCACGTAACACGCTTCTTGATGAGAAGTGGTGTGACATCCTGGAAGAGAACTCTGTTGACCAGGTCAAAGTGCGCTCTGTTGTAACCTGTGAGAATGACTTCGGTTGTTGTAAGTTCTGTTACGGTCGTGACCTAGCACGTGGTCACTTGGTGAACACTGGTGAAGCAGTAGGTGTTGTTGCTGCTCAGTCAATCGGTGAGCCAGGTACACAGCTTACGATGCGTACGTTCCACATTGGTGGTGCAGCATCTGCAGCCGCTGCTGAAAACAGCATCCAGGTTAAGAACAACGGTTCGATGAAACTGCATAATGCCAAGTTTGTTACTAACAACGAAGGCAAGCTAGTTATCACTTCTCGTGCGTCAGAAATGAGCGTTATCGATGAGTTTGGTCGTACCAAAGAGAACTACAAACTGCCATACGGTTCACACCTAACTAAAGGTGATGCTGCGGAAGTTAAAGCTGGCGAAGTTATCGCTAACTGGGACCCGCACACAATGCCAATCATCACTGAAGTGGCAGGTCGTATCCAGTTTGTTGACCTGATTGATGGTGTAACTGTTTCTCGTCAAACTGATGAGCTAACGGGTCTGTCTATGATCACTGTACTTGACGCTGCAGAGCGTACCGGTGCAGGTAAAGACATGCGTCCAACGGTTAAGCTAGTTGATGAAAACGGCCATGATGTAATGATCGCCGGTACTGAAGTACCAGCTCAATACTTCCTGCCGGGTAAAGCAATCATCCAGCTAGAAGATGGCGCAATGGTTGGTATCGGTGATACGCTAGCACGTATCCCGCAGGCATCTGGCGGTACGAAAGATATCACCGGTGGTCTACCACGAGTTGCTGACCTGTTCGAAGCACGTAAGCCGAAAGAGCCTGCGATCCTTGCTGAAATCACGGGTATGGTTTCGTTCGGTAAAGAAACTAAAGGCAAACGTCGCCTAATCATCACACCTTCTGAAGGCAACGCATACGAAGAAATGGTACCTAAGTGGCGCCAGCTGAACGTATTCGAAGGTGAGAAGGTTGAGAAGGGTGATGTAATCGCCGATGGTCCAGAGGCTCCGCACGATATTCTACGTCTACGTGGTGTACACGCAGTTGCAGAATACATCGTTAACGAGGTTCAGGAAGTTTACCGACTACAGGGCGTTAAGATTAACGATAAGCACATCGAGACAATCATTCGTCAGATGCTGCGTAAAGTTACTATCGTGTCTTCAGGTGACTCTGAGTTCCTACCTGGTGAGCAGGTTGAGTTCTCTCGCGTAACGATTACTAACCGTAAGCTTGAAGCTGAAGGTAAGCTAATCGCAACGTTTGAGCGTGACCTACTGGGTATCACCAAAGCATCGCTTGCAACTGAGTCGTTCATCTCAGCGGCATCGTTCCAGGAAACGACTCGCGTACTAACAGAAGCTGCGGTTTCTGGTAAGCGTGATGAGCTACGTGGCCTGAAAGAGAACGTAATCGTTGGTCGTCTGATCCCTGCTGGTACCGGTTTTGCGTACCACCAGAACCGTCAGCGTCAGCGTGATGCAGAGCTAGAGCCAGTTGCACCTCAAGTAGATGCAGAGCAGGCATCGCAAGATCTTGCTGCACTACTGAATGCCGGCCTAAGCGACGACTAATCGTTAGCTAACGCATTGAATAAAAGGGTACCTTCGGGTGCCCTTTTTTATTGCCTGTTGTCAGGGGAGATGCTCACAAATGACACTTCTGCAACGTATCCGCCCCATGATTCCACGGGGCGATTATTAATGAGAGAAGTTCCAAGGAAGTAGAGAGTCGATATCCGGCTCA
>NZ_JBNNXT010000071.1:0-11864 GCF_052873815.1 Photobacterium sp. DNB23_23_1
AGCGTACCACTTTCGGCAGTTGGCTTCCTCTTTTACACCTTCCCATGAGTGTCGCACTTATTATCTGAATTCAGGCTCAAGAAAATGATAGTTCATTTTTTATTTTAATTCACAGGAAAGATAAATCAGTTTCATCAAACTGAGAATAAGATTTGTAATTTTATCATACATATTAATGTAAATATTAATTATGGGAGCAAATATGTATTATTTTAATATGATTATAATATTCCTGAATTTTCATTACCTTCTAATCATTTACCTGATAACACAAGAACAGAATGGTATTTCAGCGCTTGAACTTTCAAGACAATTGGGTGTTTCATATAACGCAGCATGGCGGCTTAAGCACAAGCTCATGCAGGCCATGAAAGAGCGTGATGATGAATCCTCTTTGGATGGGTATATCCAAATGGATGATGTTTACTGGGGTAGCGTGCAACGAGGTACTCGCGGACGGGGAGCCAAAGGGAAGCGGCCATTCGTTGCAGCAGTATCACTGAATAAAGAAGGCCACCCAATGAAAATGCGATTTAGTGCTGTCGAAGGATTCAGGAAAGTGGAGTTAACGAAATGGGCTAAGGTGCACTTGCGGCCTAAGTCACTGGCAATTTCAGATGGCTTAGCCTGTTTTAGAGGTGTTGAGGATGCAAAAAACTTTCACCTTTTCATTGTCACTGGCGGAGGTGCCGACTGTGTGGAGCTACCCTATTTCAAGTGGGTCAATACTATGATTAGTAATGTTAAAAATGCGATGCATGGTACATATCATGCGATAAATAAGAAGCATCTACCACGCTATCTTGCAGATTTCTGTTTTAAGTTTAATCGGTGGTAATCAGGTAAAAGAATGCTCTTCTCAGACGTAGTCGTCAATACTATATAAACCCAAAGTGGGTAAGTTAATATTTCACTTTTGAAAGTCATTTACTCAGTTAATGGCGGTCAAAGATAAAGATATAACTTAGCTTAACTTTGTCGGATAGGCGACACTCATATTCACGCTGTAGCCAAAAGGCACGAGAGCTGAAAAGAGATTGTCCAATCCTCTTTCGTGATCACTACGCTCTCCGCACCATAGCGGGCATCTAACGACGATAAAGCAGGAGGATCGTCTTTAAACGAGTTTATGCACCTACGACATCTTCGTTGACTGTGCGGTAGTTCATGTCCTTTTTGATATGATCATTTTACTTCGACAAACTTTGAAAACGCTTAGCAAGAAACTCAACGCAGACACGTGTTTTTGCCGATGTTGATAAACGTTTAGGGTAGACCGCCCAGATGTTTGCAGGCTGCGTGTAGTGCGGCAGTATCTGAACTAATGTCCCTTGCTCAATCAACTGCTTTACGTCCCAATATGCCCGCAGCATGATCCCTCGATGATTCAAGGCCCATTGACGCACAATATCGCCATTATTTGAGGTGAGTGTTCCGTTGATCTTGACTGATTTTTTCCCACCCTCGCAATGGTCAAGCTGCCAGCTTCCATTAATAAGGTGGCGGTCCTTGATCGTTAGGCATTGGTGATTGGCAAGTTCATCAATGGTTTGTGGTGTGCCGTAGCGGCGTAAATAGTCGGGGGTTGCGCAGAGGATTCGTTCATGGCTGGCGAGTTGTTTACAGATATATTGTGGCGGTAGCTGGTCGCCGATATAAATTTCAACATCAAACCCTTCGGCAATGAGGTCAACATTGCGATCAAATACGTCGAAGTGAATATCGAGCTCAGGGTAGCCGGCACTTAGCTCGGCCAACGCTGGAGCGACATGAGCACGGCCAAACCCAAAGCTACTGCAAATGTGTAGCTGGCCACGTGGGCTCTCCTTGGTCTTAGACAATTCAGTGACCATATCGTCAAGGTTATCTATTACACGTGTAGCCCAGTCGAGAGCGGATACTCCCTCTTCTGTGAACGTTAACTGGCGCGTTGTTCGATGCAAGAGTTGGGTTTGAAGCGTTTTTTCTAGCGTCGCAATTCGCTTACTGATATAGGCCGGAGACTGACCTAGATGCCGCGCAGCCTCGGCAAAGCTTCCTTTAGCGGCAACGGTCAGCAGAACGTTTAGATCTTGTGGTAATGGGTATTGTTCACGAATCGTATTCTCAGTCTTCATTATTAACGCATATTAAGCACATTATGTGTTTGATATTATAACGATTCACATTTCGTTGCATCAACATCTGCTGTAACCCTTCGATAAATCACGGAACGAGACCCCAGACGTCATGCTTTTTGAACTCTTATTTCCTCTGCTATCTATCATGGCTACGGGGGCGCTCCTCGATAACAAAACAGACTTATTTGATACCCCAGTCATTCCCAATTTGGTGACAACCGTTGGTATTCCCTGCATGATGCTACACGCCGTACTACAAATGAATATGAGCTTTGCTACCATGGGGCAGTTAGTGATTGCTACCTTGGTATACCTTGTTGCTATGGCAATCATTGGCGCTGCCGTTCTTTATTTCAGCCGCCAACCTATTCGTCAGTACCTGCCAGCGATCGTGAACCCGAATACGGGCAATATTGGTGTGCCGGTTTGTATTGCATTATTGGGTCCACAAGCTGCGGCGCCAGCGTTGGTGATCTCGTCTGTGGTACAGATCAGCCACTTTACACTCGGAGTGGGCTGTTATTCAGGCTCAATGTCGCCCCAAGCGTTATTGCGCAATATGCCGGTGATGGCTTTGGTCTTTGGGGCGTTGCTCACACTAGCTGAGATTGAATTAAACCCGTCAGTCATGCAGTCATTGGATATGGTTGGCAGTATTACCGTACCTTTGATGTTGATGCAGCTCGGCTGCACTGTCAGTCGATTAAAGTTTTATAATTTATGTAAGGCTTATAAACCTGCAATGCTTGCAGTAATGCGAGTTCTACTTGGCGCGATGGTTGCCGTCGTTGTTATTCAGTACTCGCCGGTTTCAACGCTTGACGCAAAAGTATTTGTTATTCAAGGAGCCATGCCTATCGCTATTATCAGTTATGTCTTGTCATGTCGTTACCAATCTGATTCGGACGATATCGCCCTTGCTATATTGTTTTCCATTCCTCTGGCGATTATTACGGCTTTAACTTTTAGCCAACATATATTCTAGTCGGGTGGCGTGGCTTGTTACGATTAGAACAAGTTACGTTTGCTATATGTACAGACATTTAGTGATTTTATTACATGTCTTTATACCAAGCTGGAAAATTAACTGGTTAGGTCGCTCCACTCGTTCGATATGATCTTTTAGTATGTATAGTACAGGTTTCACTATCGATCTAATGAAAAAGCCAGAGTAAGATCAATCTCTCACTCTGGCTTTATGTGGCTTTTAGTACAGTTCTAACCGCTATAGATATAACGTTCAGTTGTTTTTACAATTTTAGCTAAAGTGTTGTAATTACTCTTTACCAAATACGTTGTTTTCTTGCTCTTGCACGCGGATAAACGTTGTGCGCTTAGTCAGCTCTTTTAGCTGCGCCGCACCCACGTAAGTACACGTAGAGCGCACGCCACCCATGATGTCCTGGATAGTGTTCTCAACAGGGCCACGGAATGGCAGCAGAACGGTTTTACCTTCAGCGGCACGGTACTTAGCAACACCGCCAGAGTGCTTGTCCATCGCGCTTTGAGAAGACATGCCGTAGAACTTCATGAACATTTTGCCGTCTTGCTCGACAATTTCGCCGTTGCTTTCTTCGTGACCCGCCAGCATACCGCCAAGCATGACGAAGTCAGCACCGCCACCGAAGGCTTTAGCAACGTCACCCGCACACGCACAGCCACCGTCACCGATGATGCGACCACCAAGGCCGTGTGCAGCGTCAGCACATTCGATAATGGCAGACAGCTGAGGGTAGCCAACACCAGTTTTAACGCGAGTAGTACATACAGAACCTGGGCCGATACCGACTTTCACGATGTCAGCACCCGCAAGGATAAGCTCTTCTACCATGTCGCCAGTCACAACGTTACCTGCGCTGATCACTTTGTCCGGGAATTCGGCACGTACTTTTTGTACGTATTGTACAAGGTGTTCAGAGTAGCCGTTGGCGATATCAATACAGATAAAGATAAGGTCATCAGAAAGGGCCATTACATCTTTGGTTTTCTGGAAATCAGCTTCAGACGTACCAGTAGATACCATTGCATTGTTTAGCACGCTTGCGTCGTTGGTTTCAACGAATGCCGCCCAGTCAGCCACTGTGTAGTGCTTGTGAACAGCCGTCATTACACCGTGCTTAGCAAGGGATGCGGTCATTTCGAAGCTACCGACAGAATCCATGTTTGCAGCAATAATTGGTACACCAGACCATTGACGACCGCTATGCTTGAATGTAAAATTGCGGGTTAATTCAACTTGAGAACGGCTTTTTAGGGTTGAACGTTTTGGACGAAACAGTACATCTTTAAAACCCAATTTCAAGTCTTGTTCGATACGCATTGGTAATTCCTTAAATCTTATCGAATATTGCCGCATGGTCGGTAGCTGTTGGCAGACAGCGCGCCTATACACCATGTTGCAGGCACAAAAAAACCGGAGCGTTGGCAGACGCTCCGGTTTTCAGCATTATAGGCTGAGAAACTTTTTTAACAAGTCTAATAATATGAATTTTTTTGTGTTACCTTAACGAAGATAGCACCTCAACTACTGCATACTCTCTGCGTAAAACCTCACTGCCTATAATGTAACTTGTTGAATCTATATCAAAATCCTTCAAGTACTATTTTACCCATCGCTTTCTGTGACTCCAAAAGATCATGCGCTTTCTTTAAGTTTTTTGCACAAATGGCACCGCCCTGATGAGCAACTGTTGATTTTATATCCCCGTTATCGACCAATTTTGCAACATTAGTGAGCAAATGGTGCTGCTCAATCATGTCTTTAGTGCCAAATAATGAGCGGGTATACATAAATTCCCAATGCAACGAGATGCTTTTACGCTTGAGTTGCAGGATGTCAAAAGAAGCGGGATCATCAATTAGGCCGAATTTTCCTTGTGGTTTGATAGACTCAACAATCTCGCTTAAGTGATCGTCAGAGTTGGTTAGGCCCACCACATAGTCGACTTCACCAAGATCTTTGTCAGCGAGCTGCTTGCTGAGAGACTCACGATGGTTGATAACGTGATCCACTCCCAGCTCTTCAAGCCATGATTGTGTTTCAGGGCGCGAAGCGGTGCCGATAACGGTTAGGTTGGTCAGTTTTTTCGCCAGTTGGACCATAATTGAGCCCACACCACCAGCAGCGCCGATAATAAGTAGCTTTTTGTTACTGTCTTTCTCTACTTCCAAACGGTCAAACAGCATTTCCCATGCGGTAATAGTTGTCAGTGGTAAAGCTGCCGCTTGCGAAAAACCTAAGCTTTTCGGCATGTGACCAACAATTTTCTCATCAACCAACTGGTATTCAGCGTTAGTGCCTGAGCGGGTAAGATCACCGGCATACCAAACTTTATCTCCTGGCTTAAAGAGTGTCACATCCGGACCGACTGATTTGACGATACCAGCGGCATCCCAACCGAGCACTTTGTATTGCCCCTGTTCTGGAGCAACACGCATTCGAACTTTGGTATCAACCGGGTTGACCGAGATTGCTTTGACTTCAACCAATATATCCGTCCCGCTGGCGACAGGCTCAGGCAGGGTGATATCAATAAGAGAGAGTGGTTCAGAAATTGGTAATGATTGTTGGTAGCCGACTGCTTTCATGTTGCTCTCCTTTCGCTACCCTTACAAAGGGTCGTAGGTGATTGTATTTGTGTTGGTTTCATTTTAATTGACAATGAAATTTTGAAAAACCACTATTAGCTTAAATTACTTTCAAATAATTTTTGAATATGGGTTAAAGATGAAGGCTCTCAACGATCTCAAGATTTTTATTGAAACGGCAAGGTTACATAGTCTTTCAGCAGCAGCGAGAAACATGGATATCACGCCCGCAGCAGCAAGTGCTGCGCTTAAAAGACTAGAAAATGAAGTTGGAGCGTTATTGTTTATTCGTTCAACCCGCAATCTACGCCTCACCCAGCATGGCGAGCAATTTCTGAATTATTGCGAGCAGGCCGTCGGGCTGATGACTGAAGCATGTCGCGTTATTAGTGAAGGACAGGCGGAGTTTCAAGGCGTCATCAAGCTGTCCATGCCATCAGACTGCGGCCGTAATCTATTGTTGGGTTGGATTGACGAATTTATGATGTCACACCCGAAGTTAGAAGTCAGGGTGCAGTTAACGGATGGCTTAGCAGATATGTATACCCAACCCGTTGATGTCGCTTTGCGCTATGGTGAACCCAGTGACTCGTCATTGGTTGCCTTGCCTATTGCTGGGGGCAATAAGCGGATATTGTGCGCATCGCCTGATTATCTCTCTAAGTATGGTTACCCTGATTCCCCTAATGAGTTGGTGAAACATAACTGTCTCTGTTTTGCCTTGGGTGAGAGTTTGTATAACCGTTGGCGATTCTTTCACCAAGGACAAGAACAGATCTTGGTGGTCAAAGGAAATCGTTATGCCAACGACGGGGAGGCTGTTAGGCGTTGGGCTCTTGCTGGGAAAGGTATCGCTTATAAATCGCTATTGGATGCTAAAGATGACTTGCTGGCAGGGCGTTTAATCGAAATAGATATTGGTAGGGAAACCGAATCTGCTCCTTTATATTTAGTGTGCGCTAGTCGTAGAGTAATCAACCCACAAATTCAGGCGTTAAGAGAGTTCCTTGTTGGTAAAGTCGAGAAACACGTTTCATCGCCACAATAGACAAACCAGTGATTTGGCAAAAAATGTTAGATTGCCAATGATGTTACGAGGTAAAAGTCCATCATGGTTACGCTCGCTAACCATGATGGTGTATAACTTAGGCGTTACTTAGCCAGTTTCATCAGGTCTTGCTTAATGTCGTCTGATGCGAAGGAGTGCTGAACACTCATCTTGTAAATTTGATAGTAATCGTCAACGCTCAGTTCAAACTGTTCCATAACTTTGCGAACTTCATCAGTCATCGTGGTGTTGGACACCGTGCGGTTATCAGTATTGATAGTCACAGGCACACCATCTTGGTAAAATGCCTTGATTGGGTGAAGGGCAAGCTCACTGATTGCTTTAGTTTGAACATTGCTGCTTGGGCAGGTTTCAAGGGCAACGTCATCTTGCTTCACAAGGTTGTATGCTTGTTCATGATCTTTAATCGCAACACCATGGCCAATGCGTTCTGCACCTAGGATTGCAATAGCGTCATAAACATTTTGTCCGCTGCCTTGCTCACCGGCGTGGATTGTAACTCTAAATCCTTTGTCTTTCGCATACTGCGCGTAGGTCGCATAGTCGTGGCAGAACCCATCCAGCTCACTACCGGCCAAGTCAAATGCAACCACGCCTTGGTTTAATAAGCTTACGCCAGCATCAATCACTTGGGTGATGGTGTCTGAAGGCAGGAACTTCACCATCGAAAGGATATAGTTACCCTTGATATCATATTGCGCTTCAGCCTTTTTCATTCCCTTTACTGCACTGGCAATGATTTGGGCATAGGTCAGCCCTTTTTGAATATGAAGCTGAGGGGCGAAGCGTACTTCCAAGTATTTTACATTTTCTTTGGCTGCATCTTCAAACAGCTCAAATGAAATACGCTCTAAGCTTTCTGCGGTTTGCATTACCGAAACGGGTAGGTCAAAGCGACTTAGGTATTCAGGTAGGTTTTCGCAAGCCTCGGGTGCAACCATCAATGTATTGACTTCATCAACATCATAACTTGGTAGAGTGACATTATGCTGTTTGGCCAGGTCGATAACAGTCTGCGGTCTAACGCTACCATCTAGGTGGCAATGAAGATCAATTTTCGGCAGGTCGAAGTAATTCATTAGTGTTGTCCTAACAATGTATAATCTGGGAATCGGTAAGGCTTCCCAAATTGCGGTTAATCTTTATGAACGCAACATAGCAGGAAGTTTTTCTCTCCCTGTGCTTATGAACAATAGCTTAAAGAATAGCTTGGGGTTGATAACACGACAATTGTCCGGGTGTGACAAGTTTTATTTTACTAATCGATAGGTTGGATACCGTTTACCAAAAATGGATATGTCTGAAATTCTGAGTAAAGGGCCAGAACGTTTTCGTCAGCTAGTTAAGAATGAGAACTTTCGGCGCATAATTCGACATAAGGGCGACTATATTGTCAGGCAGCAGCATGAAATCACAGAGGTGTATTGGACTGCTGCCGCCCAGTTTATGCTTTTACACACCGCGCTCAATGGCAAAACATTGAGCTTGGGTGATTACTACCTCGAAGATAACTTTTTCGGCGAGATTGAGTTTTTCTCGGGCAATCCTTGTTCATTTGATGTGGTAGCAACGGCGACTATTGAACTCGTTGTGATTCCGAAAGAACGATTTGTCGAGATCTTACTCCAGGATGCGACGATATCATTTTGGATGAATCACCGGATGGCGAATATGTACCAATCGTCAATGAACATCGCTATTGAACGATCTTTGTACCCGCTGAAATTCAACATCGTTAAAGATATCGTTAGTCGCTGTACCTCTGAAGCCAGATCGTTAAATCATGATTATATGTATCAGGAGGCGCAGCGCTTTGGCTGTACTGATAGGGCCTATACCCGAATTATTCATGAGCTTATAAAAGAAGGCTTAGTGAAAAAAGGGGAGGACAACTCTTCGATCATTCCGGTTAACCTTGATCGACTGGTAGGTTACTTGAATCAGTGTCAGCAATAACAATTAAGGCCACATCAGTGGCCTTTTCTAAATCTTTTTACCAACCTACATAAATACTTGATCAACTACTTATCCAGATTGGTATTACAGCCAAGCAGTTACTATACGTAGACTTTTTAAACAAAAGCATAGGCTACGGCTTAATTGTATTAACTTAACGTTACAACTACGCTGATACCAACCCCTCTCAATGGATACCTAGGCAATGACCACAAAAAAAAATCAATTTTTCGCCCTTTCATCTGCCATTTTACTCGCTACGGGGTGTTCACCAGAACCGGACATGCCATCTAGTACGAACCTCAGTGATTACCGCGGTTCAGCAAGCATTACACAAGGCATTGCTAAAACGGTAGAGACGAATCTTTTTGAGTGTAAAAATGGGCGTAGTCGAGTTGCTGGTATTGGGGAAATTACAGATACAGAAGGAAAAATTTGGACTGTTCCTGCCAAAAGCAACTTTGTTACTGCACCGAAAGCCGTCGACTTATATGAGGAGTGTGCAAACATTACTCCCCAACGTCTTGATGATGTAAATGAGGACTCTATACCTGTCGCCGTTATAGATCCTGACGGTGAAGAAATCACGGGCTATATTTTTGCTGATAATTACTTTGAGCTATACATCAATGGCAGCCTTGTAGCCGTAGATACCGTACCGTTTACACCATTTAATTCTAGTATTGTGAAGTTTAAGGTTAAGAAGCCTTATACTATTGCAGTAAAAGCGATTGATTGGGAAGAAAACTTAGGCTTGGGTACTGAAGATAATCGTGGGAAAGCTTATCACCCAGGAGACGGTGGTTTTATTGCTAGCTTTAGTGATGGGACAGTCACAAACTCAGACTGGCAAGCTCAAGTATTCTATACTGCACCAATTTATGATCTGACGTGTCTTAGTGAAATTGAGGGTCGACGTCTATCTGAAACTTGTACTACTGAAGGTACTGATGATGGCCAGAATGCTTATGCTGCTCATTGGGAAACCCCAAGTAATTGGATGGGAAAAGATTTTGATTCGACATCTTGGCCTCAAGCAACATTATACTCAGAAGATGAGATTGGCGTAGACAATAAGAATGCCTACATGAACTTCATTGAAAAATTCAGTGGTGCAGGCGCGAGTTTTATTTGGTCAACAAATGTCGTATTGGATAACAAAGTTCTACTGAGGTACGAGGTTAAGTAGACCTTCTTGTGTAGTTCTATCTACCTCTGAGTTAACGCAGTCATGCTTTCTAAATTTAGAGGTCATCTTCTGCTCTTGTTGTTTGTGAATGTTAGGCAATAAAGAAGGCTCATTCAGAGCCTCTTTAAATCATAGTGTTATTGAATAATCACTGATTATGCATCGGCCAGCGTTGCATTTTCCGGCTGATCCGTTTCTGCTTTTTTCAGCATCACTCGAATTAAACGAGAGGCGAGTAGGGCAACAACAACCATAACGACTGCCAATATTGTCAATAAGCTGAAGTAATCACCATAGACCGTTTGTACCACCTCTTGGGTAACCTCCTGTCCTTTCTCCATTGCAATAGAGGTTGAAAATACGGCACCGACAATACCGCTTAGCGCGATGGCGACAGAAAACAGACTAACTGAGAAGTTCTCAATATGCTTTGGTGCAACCGACAGGATGAAAGCAACGACTAAGCTACCAACAATCACTTCTGCCAATGCTTGGAAGAAGTGGATAGCCAGAAAGACTTCTGGGCCGATGATGACATTTTCACCGATGTTGTAGACCGCCATCGTCAAAATACCGAAGGCAATGGCAGTCAGTACAAAGGAAAAGCTCACTTTGGTCGCGGTAGAAAAATTGATATTTCGTTTTTCCAACGAAGAGAAAGTCCAAGAGACTAGCGGACCACCAACAATACACCAAAGTGGGTTCATTGCCATTGAGGCTTCTGGGGCGATAGGGATAATACCGAAGAGATCGCCGCGCATGGTATTGATGGTCACCATCGTCATTGAGGTCATCATTTGACCGTAGTAGACAAAAAATGCAGTCGTAAGGGCCGTTATAATTAAAATTGTGCCCATTTTTAGCGAATCAGAGCGGTTAGCCTTCATCATCAGCCAGATAAAGTAACCGATCGCGGCCGCACCAATGGCATATACGATGTTTTTGCCGATAGCCATGTTTGAGAACATGAAGAAAACCAGGCCGATCATAGATGCTGAGATAACGCTGAAGGCAATCCAGTTTTTAGCCCCGGTAGGTTGGTTATCCATTTCAGCCGCAACAGAGAGTAGCGACTTACGTGAGGTAAGCAAAATTACGAAGGCAAGAGCAGCCATTACCCCAGATAGTGCAAAGCTACCATTGAAGCCGAGGATCAATACGATCATTGGGAAAAAGTACTGGCCTAGGAGCGCACCAATGTTGTTGACCGAGTAGTTAACTGGGTAGGCATTCTCAAAGTGCTCTTCAGATTGGAAGGTACGCTTGTAAAGGCTAGGGTAGGAAGGGGACATTAAGCCGCGTGAATAACTTGCTAGCGCAATACCGATCAAACTCATTGGCACGTTAAGGGTGGACGCACCCATTACAAGTAGTGCGTAACCAACAGCAAAGCCCAGATAGCTGATTGTCAACGAGCGGTAGGCACCTAGATATTTATCAGCAATAAAACCACCAGCGATAGCAAACAATGGGCCAATGGATGAGAAAGCACCAACAACCATCATGGTGTCAGCTTCACTGTAATTGAGGTCTTCTAGGAAAAAGCGGGTGAGGATCACCATCACGCCGTAGAAAGAAAGGCCAAACATCATTTGGCACACCATCATCGACTTATTGAGTCTGTTCCACATATTTACATCTCTATGTCTATGGATTAGGGGTGATTACAGAATTTTAATTTGTAACCAAATGTAAATCATGGCGGATATTATCACTTCTGACCGTCAAGTACTCTTTAAAATGTGTTTTTAGTGAGCAAGTCATCATTAGTTTTATTTATTTTACGGGTTAATAAATTTTATGCGAGGTGGCTTGATGAATAACCTGTGTCAATGGTTTATGTGTATGTAATTTATTTATCAATGGTAAGCGCCCCACGATCCCACGTGGCGCGCTTTAATAATCGAAGTTCCAAGGAAGCAGCGAGTCGATATCCGGCTCA
>NZ_JBNNXT010000072.1:0-8453 GCF_052873815.1 Photobacterium sp. DNB23_23_1
AGCGTACCACTTTCGGCAGTTGGCTTCCTCTTTTACACCTTCCCATGAGTGTCGCACTTATTATCTGAATTCAGGCGCTTGTTGGCGCTTTGCCCGGTGCTGGCGCTGATATTGCCGCATGGATGTCATATGCTGTTTCAAAGAAGTTATCCAAAAAACCTGAAGATTATGGGCATGGTTCAGAAGAAGCACTAGTTGATGCATCAGCCAGTAATAATGCGAGTCTAGCTGGAAGCTGGATACCTTCATTAGTCTTTGGTATCCCCGGAGATTCAGCAGCAGCGATTATTATTGGTGTTTTATATATGAAAGATCTTCAGCCTGGGCCAACATTATTCATTTTCAATGCTGATAAGTTATATGCTGTTTTTCTAATATTTTTTATAGCAAACATAATTCTTGTCCCTTTGGCATTTATTGCTGTTAACGTATTAAAAAGGATTGTTCAAATTGATAATGCCGTTGTATATCCAATTGTTATATTGTTTAGCATTGTAGGATCTTTTGCTATCACTAATTCAATTTCATCAATTGTTGTTATGTTGATAATGGGTGTTATTGGTTTCTTTTTACAGAAAAATAATTATCCTATATCTCCAATAATTTTAGGCATGATATTGGGTCCAATGCTTGAGAAGAATTTATTATCATCTATATTGAAGTCAGATGGAAGCTTTATAAATTTCGTCAATCGTCCCATATCAGCTGTTCTCGCAATGATATTTTTAATGATTGTTTTTATACAGATTAAAAACAGCTTTAATAAATTAAAACGAAACAATGTAAGTAATATTAGTATGGATGTCACTTCACTTAAGTAAATTGTTCTGATTGAGTTTTGAATTCATCACTTAATACGTTTAAAAATTTTTCATTATAATAGTTTGAATGTGTGATACAGAGACTAATTTTATCATCATAGTGTTTCTTAAATTTTTAAGAGCTTAACTGACCAAGGAAATAATATGAATAAGTTATTTGGCGTAACAGTAGCAATGGTCACTCCATTGGATAACAATGATCAGATAGATGTTTTAGCATTGAAAAAGTTAACAGAGATGCTGGTGAAAAAAGGTGTGAATTGTTTATATCCTTGTGGCACAACAGGTGAGATGTTACGTCTCTCTTTGGAAGAGCGTAAACTAGTTGCAGAAACTGTCGTCGATACTGTTGCGGGGAGAATACCTGTTTTTGTTCATGTTGGAGCAATGACGATGGAAGAGACCATCATTTTAGCGCAACATACACAGTCAATAGGCGCACAAGGGATAGGTATTGTTACACCGCAGTTTTTTCCTGCTTCTGATCGTGAATTAGAAAATTATTTTGTTACTGTTGCAAACTGTGTCTCTCCGGATTTTCCTGTCTATTTATATAACATTCCTCAATGTGCAGCTAATGACGTTAGCCCTGACGTTGTTAAAAAAGTCGCTGACCAATGTAGTAATGTAATTGGAATTAAATATAGTTTTTCGGACTTGAATACTACCCTGAGCTACTTGACGGTTAAAGAGGGATTTTCTGTATTACATGGTTACGATAAATTTTTCAATGGATTTATTCAATCTGGTTGTGATGGAACAGTGTCTGGCTGCTCCTGCGTATTTCCTGAACCATTTGTAAATATGTATAAATCCTATCAGGAAGGTAACTTTGAAGAGGCACAATATTGGCAGAAAGCATGTGTAAAATTTAGTGATGTATTAAAATCTGGTTCAAATATGGCTATATTTAAATCGGCATTAAATATGCGGGGATTGAATGTAGGTTATATGCGTTTACCGCAACTAGATTTGACCAAAGAGGAAAGTCAATCTCTTAAATTAGCTTTACTAAAACTGTGTGATAAATACGAAATTCCTTTTTCTGTTTAATGAATGAAGGATCTACACCCCTCTAACTTATTCAAGGAATGACAAATGAAAAGAAAAGTAGTTACAGCATGTTTGGTTACTTTATTTTTAGGATCAATGCTATCAGCTCATGCCACAGAAGAAAAAACGTTTGCTACAGTTTCGAAATTGGCTGGTGCATCATGGTTTCAGCGGCTCGCATCTGGTGTTAATGAATATGGCAATGAAACCGCTGGAGTTCGTACCTTTGAACAAGGCCCGTCTCAGGCTGATGTAGCCCAGCAAGGTCAGTTAATTGAAGATCTTATTGCACAAAAGATTGATGGTATCGGTGTGGTTCCTTTATCACCGAATTCATTGGAAGCTCTATTAAAAAAAGCACGCTCTAATGGCATGGTTGTTGTCACCCATGAAGGTGCCGGCATGACCAATGTAGATTACAACATCGATGCATTCAATAATGAGGATTATGGTCGTCACTTTATGGATGCGCTTGCTGAAAGAATGAATGAGAAAGGTGAATATGTTGTTTTTGTGGGTAATTTAACTAATGTAACTCACAACATTTGGGTTGAAGCTGCGATTCAGCATCAAAAATCAAATTATCCCAATATGACTTTGGTTGGCGATAAATTTGTCTCAAATGAAGATGCTCAGGTCGCGTACCGGAAAACACAAGAAATCCTAGTGACCAACCCCAATGTTCGGGGCTTTATTGGTAGTGCATCTATAGATGTAGTTGGTATTGGTCAGGCAATATATGAAGCAGGCCTTGGAGATGTGACAACGGTTGTTGGCACAAGCATAGTCTCAGTTGCAGGATCAGGGTTGGAAGACGGTGTAATCGACATGATTAGCTTCTGGGATCCTGCTGTTGCTGGTAAGGCAATGAATGAAATCATGAAGAGGGTAACAGAGGGTAAAAAAATCGCTTCAGGGGACAGCTTGGGTCTACCCGGTTATGAAAGTGTAACTGTAGAAGAGAAAGATATTATGGGAAGTGCATGGATTGATGTCACTGTCGATAATATGAATGACTATAACTTCTAGTGCTGTATTTGTGGGTGCAATGTTCGTTGTTGCATCCACTATCGTGAGTGAGGTGGTTGCATGAATAAGAAACTTAAGTTAATGGTAAATTCAGTTTCTAAACGTTATGGTGGGGTACAAGCATTGAAAGATGTAACTCTCCATCTTGACGATGGTGAAATTGTTTGCCTTGCTGGTGAAAATGGTTGCGGAAAATCAACACTTTCAAAAATTATTGCTGGTGCTGAAGCTCAAGACTCCGGGAGTGTATTCTTTAATAATGTTGATATATCAAACTTCAGCATTCAAGAAAGAATGGCGTTAGGAATCCATATAATCTACCAAGATTTTTCACTTTTTCCAAACTTAAGCGTTGCTGAAAATATCTATTTGGTTAAACAATCATCATCAAAAAAAACTCTGGTAGAGTATGGTAAAGGTATTGCGCTTGCAGCTGAATCTTTAAAAAGTATTGGTGTAGATTTAAAATTAGAGGCGTTAGTCAGTGACTTAACAGTGGCTGAAAAGCAATCGGTAGCAATTGCTCGAACCATTATACAAAATGCAAATCTCATTATTATGGATGAACCTACAACCGCATTAACGGATGATGAAATAAATAAGTTATTATTATTAGTTAAACATCTTAAGTCGCAAGGTATTTCCTTTATTTTTATTAGTCATAAGTTGGAAGAAGTACTAGATATATCTGACCGTGTTTTTGTGATGCGTAATGGTATGAGTGTACTGGATCAATCTGCGTCAAAATTAAACATATCAAAAATTACTTGTGCCATGATTGGTTGTGACCTTCCTAGCCCACCGGTGAGAAGAAAAATCGTCAAAAAAACCAATGCTTCATTATTAAAAGTTGACAATATTAACCGTAGTAATAAGTTCTCAAATATTTCTTTTTCCTTACAGAAAGGTGAAGTGCTAGGCTTAAGTGGAAAAATGGGATCAGGCCGTACTGATCTCGCTTTATCACTATTTGGTATGCTACCATTGGATAGTGGTAGAATATATATTAACAATCAATTAGTTGATATCAGTAGTGTACGTGATGCTTTATTTCATGGTATTGCATATGTTCCAGAAGATAGGTTAACAGAGGGGTTATTCCTTACTGAGTCAATTAATTTAAATATAGCAACTGTAAAATTAGATAGTTTGCTGACTAGATTTGGTACAATTGATGAAAGCAAACTTGTCCAACAAGGTACTGAATGGATATCTAAGTTATCTATTGCTACGCCGAGTGGTGCTCTTCCCGTTAATGCACTGTCGGGCGGTAACCAACAAAAGGTACTGCTCTCTAAATGGCTATCAAGCAAACCAAAAATAATTATCTTAAATCGGCCAACGGTCGGTGTTGATGTGGGCTCAAAAAGCGAAATTCATCATACTATTTGTAAAGTTGCAGATCTTGGTATTGGTGTAATTATAATATCAGATGATATATCTGAATTAAAAACAACATGTAATACAATTATAAAACTCGATAAAGGGTGTATTGTTAATCAATCTATAGATACAAATATTAATGTTGAGTCTATTGAGGAGTTAGAATATGCATAATTTACTCTCAAAATTCACAGCACAGGAAAAGCTATTAATTATAACTATTTCTCTTCTGATAGTAATCATTTCTGTTATTAACCCTATGTTTCTGTCACCTATGAATATTATTTTTCTAACGAAAAACAGTATGGTAACAATGACATTTGCTCTAGCTTTCTTGGTTGTTTTAGTTATAGGTGGGTTCGATATATCTTTTGCTGCAATTGGTGTTTTCTCAATGTATAGCAGCCTAAAGATTGCAATTTCCCTGGACATGAATATGAATTTTGGTCTTATAGCATTAATGAGCATATGTATTGGTACTCTATTAGGATTATTCAACGGTGTATTGGTTCATAGGCTTAAGGTAAATCCTCTTATTGTTACTTTAGGGACGATGAGCTTATATCGAGGGTTCCTTTTATTCTTCATTGGTGCAGATTATGTTCGTCAATTACCGAAAGGTATTTCAGATTTCTCTCGTGATAACTTGTTTTTCGTTACAGCAAGTAATGGGGCAAAAGTGGGATTTCATACATCGTTTATTATAGTTGCACTTATTGCTACAGTAATTGCTCTTGTATTACGCTTTACTATAGTTGGTCGGCAGGCTTATGCAATGGGGGGGGATAGACTCTCGGCCAAGCGGGCTGGCTTTCCTATCAAGCGTATTGAAATTATTGTTTATATGTTGGTTGGTGCGCTCTCCGGTTATGCTGGCATTATGTCAGCAGGGTTTATTCGAGCCGCTGACCCATTTACTTTAATTGGTACAGAGTTAGATGTTATTGCTGCAGTTATTATTGGTGGTGCTTCAATAATTGGAGGTAAAGGGACGGTTTTAGGGACTGTTTTAGGTGTGATGATGATAGCCATAGTCAGGAACTCGTTAACTCTCTTAAGTATTCCTTCATACAGCCATGACATGTTTATAGGTGGACTAATAATTTTAGCCATTTCTCTGCCTACCATCCAGGATAAGATTAAAAAGTTATCGGTTAAATACAATAATCGGAGTAATAGATATGAAGAAATTAATAGCTAACCGCATTGATGGACGTGTTAGGTTTCTTTCATGTCTTATTTTGATTTTTTTTATATTGTTTTCAATTTTGAACCCGAAATTATTTTTATCACTTCAAAATATGGAGTCAATGCTACTTCAATCTACAATAGTGGGAATACTTAGTTTAGCCGTAGCATTGACTATGATTACGGGAGGAATAGACATTTCAATCAATGCAATAGCTAATCTCTCTGCAATATGTTCTGCAACAGTTATGGTTATCTTTCAACCCATTTATGGCACTTTTATTGCTGTATTTATCGGAGTAACGGTTGCTTTTATTGTTGGTGTATTATGTGGTTGCTTAAACTCTTTGGTTATCACGCAGACTAAGTGTCCGCCTATGTTGGTAACTTTGGGTTCCGGAATGTTTTTTACAGGGATAGGAATGTTGATCACTAAAGGTAACACCTTAATTGGGTTATCTGAATTAAATGACTTTGGACGCAGCTCAGTTATTTTTTTACCTGTACCTACTATTGTATTTTTTGCGGTAGGAGTTCTCCTATATCTCATGCTTAATAAGTACAAATTTGGGCGTCATATTTATCTTTATGGCGAGAATGAAAAAGCTGCTCTATTTTCTGGTGTTGAAACAAACAGAGTCCTTTTCAAAACATACATTTGTAGTGCTTTTTTGGCATCTATAGCTGGAGTCTTAACATTAGCGATTAGTAACTCAATTAATGTGGACTATGGTAATTCGTATGTTTTGTTAGCTGTACTTATTTCCGTTCTTGGTGGAATAGCACCAGATGGAGGAAAAGGAAACATCATCGGTGTTATTATTGCCGTTTTGCTTTTGCAAATATTATCGACAGGACTCAATAGTATTTATCAATCTGGTTCGAGTAATTTTATTAAGGAGTTTGCTTGGGGATTAAGCCTGTTATTAGTTCTATTTTGGTCAAAGCCTAAATCTATAGGAGGGGTTAGAGTCTTATCTTCGAAGTGAAAACTTTTATTAGCTACCAATATTATAAGGAAATGATGATGAAAAAGTTTTTGAATAAACCTGAAGACTATGTTGATGAAATGCTTGCTGGTATGTGTTTAGCTCATCCTAATTATTATAAGCAGCCAATTCCAAGATTGATCTGTCGTGCGACTAAACCTAAGTATGAAAAGGTTGCCATTGTTACGGGTGGTGGATCTGGTCATTTACCATTATTCACAGGTTATGTGGGTGAGGGGTTGCTTGATGCTGCTTCTATTGGTGATGTTTTTGCCTCTCCGTCTTCTGACCTTATGACCAACACGATTAAAGAAGTCGATCAGGGTAAAGGTGTTTTGCTCCTATATGGAAATTATGGCGGTGATGTCATGAATTTCGATATGGCGAGTGAAAACGTTGAATTCGAAGATGACACTCAATGTATGACAGTATTAGGTACCGATGATATCGTTTCTGCCCCTTACGCTGAGCGGGGCAAAAGACGTGGTGTTGCTGGGATAATTTATGCGTACAAAACAGCGGGGGCAATGGCTGAGACAGGAGCGTCTCTTGAGGATGTAACACGGGTAGCACAAAAGACTGTAGATATGACTCGCACTATGGGGTGTGCACTTACACCATGTACTCTCCCCAGAGTTGGTGAACCAACATTCTCAATTCCGGAAGGAAAAATGGAAATGGGAATGGGAATACATGGAGAGCCTGGTATCCATAAAAGTGAGCTTAAAACAGCAAACGAAATAGCGGATGAAATTATTGATAACCTCTTACCCGAACTTGAGTTAAAGCCGGGAAATGAGGTGTCTGTATTGGTTAACTCACTTGGTGCTACGCCTCTGGAGGAGTTATATATTCTCTACAATCGTATTTCTGAACGTATGTCCGAGCTTGGTGTTTCTATTGTATTGCCTTTGGTTGGCCGCTACGTAACCTCAATGGAGATGACGGGCGCAAGTATATCTCTTTGTAAGCTTGATGAAGAAATGAAAGAGTTGTTATTGGCACCAGCAGAATGTGCGTTCTGGAAGGTATAAATATATGAAAATTGACAATAGGGCACTTATTGAGTGTGCACAGAGGCTTGCACAAGCATGCCGAGAGAATGAAACAGCATTGTGCGAAGCTGATGCCAGGTTGGGTGATGGTGATCTTGGGCTTACTATGAGCACGGGGTGGAGGGCTATTGCTTCCGATTCCGATGAATGGTCTGATGATTGCTCAAAAATTTTTTTCCAAGTATCAAAATCTTTACAGCGTTCATGTGCATCTTCTTTTGGCACATTACAGGCAACAGGGTTTATGTCGGCCGCTAAGTACTGTAAGTCGAACAACTTAACTCAATTAAGTCACCATGATCTTGCGCCGATTTTAGATTGTGCTTGGAAAGCTATGGCTGATAGGGGGAAAGGGGAGTTAGGTAAAAAGTCCGTTTTGGATATTATCTATGGTTTGTCTATTGATTTGGCTAAAGCTGACATTGTTGACTACAAAGTTGCAGCAAAGCAGTCAGTTGATAGAGTTTTGGCAGAGTATAGAGACCGGCCAAATGGATTAGGGCGGGCCCGCATGTTTGCTGAAAAATCGATTGGTGTCGATGACCCCGGAATGCTTGCTGTAAAAGTTTTGGTTAATGCTGTTTAGAGTTCATATGAAGTGAATAGCCCCCAGTAGGAATGCTTGAGTTATTTACTGTGATTCATTGTAGAAACCGCCTGCATCAGGGTTCGAATAAGTGGATGTTGATACTGGGATGGTACGCTCCAAAGGCTTACAAGCTTAGCTTGTAAGCCTATTTTCTTTTCAGAGTAATACCGAAAATTGATTTCGAATTAATAGCTGTATTTCGTAAGCGCGTCATAAACCCCACATTCAATTAAGCTTTCCCGAAACGTATGATTTTGTTTTCATTCAAATGTAAGCGCGTCATAAACCCCACATTCAATTAAGCTTTCCCGAAACGTATGATTTTGTTTTCATTCAAATGGAGACA
>NZ_JBNNXT010000073.1:0-7883 GCF_052873815.1 Photobacterium sp. DNB23_23_1
TGTCTCCATTTGAATGAAAACAAAATCATACGTTTCGGGAAAGCTTAATTGAATGTGGGGTTTATGACGCGCTTACTCTGCAACGGATAATCGGCGTGGCTAATGAGGCAGAAGGTAGGGACGTTGGTCGGTACAGCCTTTACAGACCACGGAATAAAAGCGTATAAAAGTAGGACCAGCCCGATGAGGTTATCAGGCCGGTGGCAGGTGAGGACAGGTGCGAGTTGCCTAGGCGCCCGGTGGGCAGGCCAAGCTCTCACTGATCAATTCGATCAGCTTATCCTCAAGGGCAAAGCGGATTTCTATCAGCTCGCCGGTGGTTGACAGGTCGGTGTCGAAGCCTGGCAGTTCGTCACTTTCATCCATGTCGGTATATTTATCACTGAAGTTCAGCAAAGGATCCGTAGTCTGGGTGATTTGTGCGTATAGCTGAGAAATCTCTTCGGTGGGTGAATACCCTGTCGAATTCCAACGAGCCATGACCATATCGTAGATTTTGAAGTGTCCTTCGGAGATATAATCGACCAGTTGCTGGCTGAAAAGTTGGAGCTGGGAAGCGGTAGGAAGCTGGCGGTTATTACTCTCGAACGGTGGGAGTCCGGCTAGCTTGCAGTAATCGATTAGCAGCTGTTGCCTAGACATCAGCCATTGATCGATGACGTCACTCGTGCCACCCCATTGTTTTTGTACTTGCTCGAATTTACTTAACATGACCATGCCCTCATGATCTACAGTACCGAGACAGGGTACTGGAAACAATACCTGTAAATCTCTTAAAAAAGAGAACCTTGAATTACGGATCCTTTTCCGTATTAACTTTAGATTGCCAGTAAAAACGATACCCTGCAAGGATGGATGTGACGTTGATGTTAAAAAAACAAGAAAAAGGCTATTGGTGCATAGTCAAAAATCGCCAGCTCTACCTAGAAGATCAACAACTTCCCCTCAAAGAGTCGAGTGAAGTAGGGTTTGATCTTGAAAGCGTCGTAGAAGTTGGCCGATACCAAGGCATTCCCGTTTACTGGCTAGAAGCGCCAGAACAGGCAGATGAATCGAGGTTCGGTAGCTTACGGGCCTTATTGGCCATTGATAGTGAATTATTTTATTTAGCCAGCCGTGCTATCCAACTATCGCATATGCTGCACTCTCAGCGTTTTTGCCCGCAGTGTGGTACTGAGTGCCAATTCATTAAAGCAGAGCTTGCTATGGTCTGTCAGGGCTGTCACAGCCACCATTACCCAAGGCTATCGCCTTGTGTCATCGTCGCAGTCAGAAAAAAAGATAAAATCTTGTTGGCGCAGCATCCGAGGCATAAAACCGGGATGTATACCGTGATTGCCGGTTTTGTTGAGGCTGGTGAGACGCTAGAGCAGTGTGTGGCAAGAGAAGTGTTGGAAGAAACCGGTATAAATGTGACTAATATCCGTTATTTCGGCAGTCAGCCCTGGGCGTTTCCGTCTAATCTGATGATGGGGTTTCTGGCCGATCACCAAAGCGGGAAACTGAAGCCTGATTACGCTGAGTTGAGCGATGCAATCTGGGCAACAAAAAACGAACTGCCGGACTTGGCCCCGCCGGGTACGATTGCCAGATCGCTGATAGACGAGACATTGATATTGATGGCCAAGAGCCGCCAAAATTAGAATAAAAAAACCCTCCGTGAGGAGGGGTAAGGTGCAGTTATTTTGCCTTCTACGAGCAAAGTCATTGTTATTATTGCTAGCGCGCAGATTTTGTACCACGAGAGCCACAGAGTCGCAAATCTGGTGACCAGATTGTTACTATAAACTTGATCTGGTTAACAAACGGCCTCTTTTGTTGACAGCCGGGAGTGGTACAATGCCCGCATAATAAAACCATGGAGTCCCAAATGAGCGAACTAAAGAATGACCGCTACCTTCGCGCTTTATTGAAGCAGCCAGTCGATTGCACCCCAGTATGGATGATGCGTCAGGCTGGGCGCTATCTACCAGAATATCGTGCAACTCGAAGCGTAGCTGGTGACTTCATGTCGCTATGTAAAAATGCTGAGCTTGCTAGTGAGGTAACACTACAGCCTCTGCGCCGCTTCCCGCTTGATGCAGCGATCTTGTTCTCTGATATTCTGACGATCCCTGATGCGATGGGCTTGGGACTTTACTTTGAAGCGGGTGAAGGGCCGAAATTTGAACGCCCAATTACTTGCAAAGCCGATGTCGACAAAATCGGCCTGCCGGACCCGGAAGGTGAGCTGCAGTACGTTATGAATGCGGTACGCCAGATTCGCAAAGATCTGCAAGGTGAAGTTCCGCTAATCGGTTTTTCTGGTAGTCCATGGACATTGGCGACCTACATGGTTGAAGGCGGCAGCTCAAAAGCGTTTACTAAGATCAAAAAGATGATGTACGCCGAGCCGCAAACACTGCATCTGTTGCTGGATAAGCTGGCAGACAGTGTGATTGAGTACCTGAACGCGCAGATCAAAGCGGGTGCCCAGTCGGTCATGGTATTCGATACATGGGGTGGCGTACTGACACCACGTGATTACAACGAGTTCTCACTGCGCTACATGCACAAAATTGTCGATGGTTTGATCCGTGAAAACGAAGGTCGCCGTGTGCCGGTTACCCTGTTTACTAAAAACGGTGGTATGTGGCTTGAGCAAATCGCAGCAACAGGCTGTGATGCGGTCGGTCTGGATTGGACCATCAATATTGCCGATGCCAAAAAGCGTATTGGTGACAAAGTCGCCCTGCAAGGCAATATGGACCCATCCATGCTATACGCTCAGCCAGAGCGTATCCGTCAGGAAGTCGCGACTATCTTGGAAGGATTTGGTGATGGCGGTACTGGCCATGTATTCAATCTCGGCCACGGTATCCATCTAGATGTGCCGCCAGAAAATGCCGGTGTGTTTGTTGAAGCGGTGCATGAACTGTCAACGCCGTATCACAAGTAATACGACAACACTTTACTGCTGCTTCTCATAGTTACATCGAAAGTTTGTAAGACCCATACAGTTAGCTGTATGGGTTTTTTTATTGGGTCCTAAAATCTCGTCTTTTGCTTCGCGAGGTGCCGGTGGACGTAGTCACGGATATACGGTACCACTTCTTCTTCAAACCACGGGTTCTTCTTCAACCATAGAGTGTTCCTCGGTGAGGGGTGAGGCATCGGGATGAATTCAGGTGCCCAGTTACGCCACGTTTTTACTGTTTCGGTGAGCGTCTTCGGCTTGCCCTTTAGGTAGCGTTGCTGGGCGTATTGACCGACCAGCAGGGTCATTCCGATATTGGGTAGCAACGGCCATACCTGCGGGTGCCACTGTGGCGCACATTCGGGGCGGGGCGGTAGATCGCCCGACTTGCCACGGCCGGGGTAGCACAGCCCCATCGGCATGATGGCGATGTGCTCTGGGTTGTAAAAGGTATCACGATCAAGTTCCAACCAACGCCGGAGGCGATCACCACTCGGATCGTTCCATGGGATCCCGGTTTCATGGACCTTGGTACCCGGCGCTTGGCCGATAATCATCAAACGGGCACTGCTGGCAGCCTGGATCACAGGTCGTGGCCCTAGCGGGAGATGATCCTGGCAGATCCTGCATCGGTTGATCTGATCTAGCAAGTTATCAAGATGTTTCTGGTCTGGTTTTGGACTCATACTGGCTACCTGATCCCGTTAATGGATTTAATACCCCCGCTGAAAATCTATGGTATAGCGCAGTGGCTGCTGCGTGAGCCAAAGCTGAGCATTGTTGCGAAAGATAGCCATGACCTGATGAGGAAAGCTTTCTGCGGCAACATGCGGGGTGACGGTGATCTTCGGGTGCAGCCAGAAAGGGTGGTTATTTGGCAGTGGCTCTTGCTTGAATACATCGAGGAAAGCGTGCCCGATGGCACCGGCTTCAATCGCTTTGAGCAAGCCTTGCTCACAAATGGCATTACCTCGGCCGACATTGAAGAGTAGGGCTTGGCGGCAGTAGCCTAAGCTATCGACATTGAGCAAATTATCGGTGCTCGCTGTGGCAGGTAAGGTTGAGACTAATACATCAGCCTGCGTGAGTGCGTCGTGTAGCTTGGCTAACGGAAAAACAGCGTCGAAAGCTTGCTCTTCGGCCTGACTGGATCGGTTGACCCCGATGGTGTGGAATCCCAGCGCCTTGGCCGATCGGGCGAGATGGCTACCGATACTACCGGTACCCAATATCACCATCGTTTTGCCGGCGACGGTGTGATAAGGGTGAGGTTGCCAGTGATTGGTGTGCTGTTGGGTTTGATAGGTGGTGAAATGGCGCTGGTGGGCGATAGTCAGGCCAAGTACGTATTCACTGATCAGCTGGCCGAAACAACCGCGTATATTGGTGAGGAGGTAGTCTTGGCGCAAATTCGGTTGTGTCAGGGCATCGATACCAGCAAAAGTTGATTGAATCCACTCAAGGGCTGGGAACTGCTTTAGCTGCGGGGCCACCTTCGGGGGATCGGCCAGCAAAATCGTTGCCTCGTCCGGTTGCTGGGTGAGAGTTATACCCGGCAGTGGTTGTTCGGCCAACATAGCTTCATAGGCTTGTTGTTGGCGGGAAACAATCATCAGTTTATGCATGTTAGCTCCTTTGTGGTAGCACAGTGTTATCCGCCGTCCATGTATTGCAGTAGCAGGGGGATACAAGTAAGATCCGGGTCAAATCACAAATGCGGATTATCCCATGCTAAAGAATCCAGTTCAGCTCCGTTTAGAAAAATTAGAACCATGGCAACACATTACCTTTATGGTGTCACTGTGTGAACGAATGTACCCAAACTATGCGTTCTTCTGTCAGCAAACGGAGTTCGCGGATGAGCAGAAATACCGTTCGATTCTGGACAGCATCTGGGAAATCTTGACAGTAAAAACAGCCAAGATTAACTTCGAAAAGCAGCTAGAGAAGCTTGAAGAGTTGGTACCAAACGCTGAAGACTTTGATCTGTATGCTGTAAGCCCTGCGATTGATGCCTGTGCCGCACTGGCTGATCTGCTTCATGCCATGCTAGATCGTGACTTGATGCTCGAAACACTGGCCAAGCTGAGTTCTCTGTCAGCAGAAACGGTTGCAGATCTTGAGTTTGCCCAGACGGGTATCGAAATCACTAACGAGAACCAAAAAGAAAACGAAGCGGTATGTGCCGAGTGGGACATGCAGTGGGCGATTTTCCGCGCCCTGAAAGAAGCAGAGCGCCGCGACATAGAATTGATCAAAGACCTACGCCAAGAGTTGCGTGACGAGCCGGTTAGCAATATCGGTATCGAGCTGTAAGTCAATCTAACTTGATGACGAAGGGCCCGCTAGGGCCTTTTTTGTGCCTGACGATCAAGTGGTTATTGGCGCACAATAATCAAGGACAGGGCGATCTTGCCGGGTGGGTGAGGCAATGAAATAAAAAAGGGGCCACCAGGCCCCTCTTACTGTCGACAGCGTGATTACTCGTCGTCTTTGCTTTCGATAACCCCGTGGGTTTTCTTCCATTTTTCCCAGCGCTGGTAGGCTAACTGCTGCATGTCGGTATTCTTGTCGGCTTCATCGACAATCTCTTCACCGACGAGGTGCTCGAAGATGTCTTCCATGGTCACCAAACCTTGGACGGTGCCATATTCATCCACAACCAAGACCAACTGGGAGCGCTCTTTCATCAGCTGCTCGAAGGCTTTTGGTACGCTGGAATTGTTCATGATGACCGGCAGCGGGCGCATCAGGGTTCCTAGCTCTTTCTGGCCTCGGCCAGCCTGACTTTCGGCAAACAGCTCAAGGCGGTGAACAAAGCCCAGGATGTTGTCTTTCTGCTCGCTATAGACCAGCGGGCGCGAGAACGGACTGTCTTTATGCTGAGACAGGAACTCGTTGATCGGTTGTTCAGCATCAATCCGGAATAACACCGGACGTGGTGTCATGATCTTGGTGACGCTGACATCGCGGAACTGGAGCAGGTTAGTCATGATTTTTGATTCGCCTTCAGCCAGTTCGCCGGATTCGCTCGCCAGCATTGCCATTGCCGATAGCTCGTCACGGAGTTTTGGTGCTTGGTGGCCGCGGGATAGACGTCGGGTGATTTGCTCTGAGACCCAAACAAACGGCGTCAGGGCCCAGACCATCCAGCGTAGGGTCGATGCCGAAGCAGGGGCTAGCTGGCGCCAGTAGGTTGCACCGATCGTTTTCGGAATGATTTCGGAGAATAGCAAAATACCAATTGTCAGTACGCCGGAGAAGACTCCCAGCCATTGGCTACCGAATACCACGGCTGCCTGAGCACCGGCCGTTGCCGCACCGATGGTGTGAGCAATGGTATTGAGGGTCAGGATCGAAGCCAGTGGGCGGTCGATATTGTCTTTTAGGGCCGCGAGGCGATCGGCCGCTGGGTGACCTTGCTGGCGCAGGGTACCAATATAACTCGGGGAGATGCTGAGGAGAACAGCTTCCAGTACTGAACAAATAAACGAAACACCAATCGCGATAGCGATGTAAATCGTAAGGAGTATCATGCTTACCTTAGTAACAATTAACGGGATAACGCCTATATTAATCGGTGTTGAAGCGAATAAATACAACTATTTCAGCTAGCATGTTGGTAACATTTTGTGAACTTGCGCTCAGTTTGTGGTTAAAGAGCCCGCACCTAACCATATGAAGGCTGACAAACCTTTGCCACATAGGCTTCTTTTGAATTAGAGTTGATGCGTCTTAAGAAAAAACCTTAGAAGGGAAACCTAATGAACAAGACCCAACTGATTGACCTGATCGCTGAAAAAGCAGATCTTTCTAAAGCTCAAGCTAAAGTTGCCCTAGAATCAACTCTAGACGGTATTACTGACGCGCTTAAAGAAGGTGACCAGGTTCAACTAATCGGCTTTGGTACTTTCAAAGTGAACCACCGTGCCGCGCGTACTGGCCGTAACCCACAAACGGGTCAGGAAATCCAGATCGCTGCAGCAAACGTACCTGCTTTCGTTGCAGGTAAAGCACTGAAAGACGCAGTGAAATAATCTATACTCCGCCAGGTATCTATCTGGCGGAGTTTTTCCATGAAGCGACTACTGACTTTTCTTACCCTCTCGCTATTAGCGGGATGTGCCTCCAATCCAACAGTCCCTGAAAATAATATTACGCCAGTGTTGACCCATACCGGTGGCCAGAGCCTCGGTGATAGCACGTCAATTTATTGGTTTACTTCACAGCAAAACCGCCCTGTTAGCCTTGCCGATCGGGTGATGTCCGGTGATTACGGTGAATACCGGACCGACTACCGCTGGCGGGATGGCAAACTTCGTGAAATCAAACGTGAAGGGACCCTGCTTGATGAACAGCAAATCAAACCTTTCTCCTTGCATGTTCGCTACGATACCTTGGGCAATGCGGTTTTCCAGCGTTACACCCTGGGCGATGAGCTGATCCCGTTGGGCGAAGTACAATTGCAGCAATTGGTCCAAGAAGCCGAACATGGCACGGATGTGGTCAAGCAGCAGCGCAAGGATGATCAATCCTTGGTACAAGGCCTCTGGCAGCAGGGGGTGTTCTACCGCTGCGGAGACGAGCGCCAGCTTAAAGTGAACTTCTCCCCTGAATTGCCTGATTATGCGCAGCAGCAGCTGCTGGAGCGCCAGCAATCCGGTTATATGGCAGTGATCGGCGAAGTTCGTCGCGGTACCCTGACCGCGAAGACTTTACTGATGCTGACTGAAAGCCAACCAGCTTGCCTGACAGCGCCTGTGCTGCTGACGAACTGATACCGCCAACCAAGCTGAGAGTATGCTGGTATGGTTGAGCGGCATAAATAAAAAAACGCGCCCTTGGGCGCGTCAGATTGATGACAAAGGCCTGGCTTTTAAGCTAGGCCTTTGATCTAATAGAGGTATCGAAATATGGATATCTCGAC
>NZ_JBNNXT010000074.1:0-7803 GCF_052873815.1 Photobacterium sp. DNB23_23_1
TTACCTCCGTGTTGGTGAAGTAAGATCATAATTGGGGACTGAGGCTATTAGAATGCGGTGTTTATGGGGCGCTTACTCTAGTTCCAGATTTAACGCCAGATAATCTTGCTATACATATGCAGTATTTCAGTGCGGATAATCCTAACGTATCAGGTGTTATTGAAGTGAAGAGTGCTACTATTATGGAATGATCGGATATAGAGTATACAACACACCCCAGCATTCGCTGGGGTGCCTAAAAAAACGCTGCCTCTTCGGCAGGTCTAATATTGCCTGTTGCGGGTGATTACTTCCAGACCTTATCTCAGCTGCCTATGCGGCAGGTCACAACAAGCTGCTCGCGGATGGCCTTGGCGAGTATTTCTCAGCTGCCTATGCGGCAGGTCACTACAAAGTTTAGACGATATACCTTGAACTTACAGTTAGTTACAAGCAAATAGGCCATAATACCCTTTTATTTTCACCTGTTTTAACTAATTGATTTTAAAGGCCAAGAAATTAACCTTAAAAAAAGGGGCTCACACGCTTAAATCAGGTACGGTTCCATCAAGCTCTTCATTTGTTGCCAAACCGTACTGGGAATACTGACTTGAACGCTGACCGATATTGGTATCTTTCTGAATATGAAGTAGATACTTTGTCCCTTTACTCTTACTCATCATAAATACGCGATGAAAGTGATCAACGTCTCGCTCTAACTCACTCAACTGAGGTTTAAAATACTCCCCTCTAGCTTCTGCTCTTCGCTTTGCCCTTGCTAGCCTTCTACGCTTCTCCCCAACGAAACATTTTGCGATCCCTTGATTACGTCTAAAACGAACCTCAGACACATCAGTCGACACAGGTGTTACTATAGAGATATCAAAGAAATCACTTTCCTTCATACTTTTAAAATATCGTTGCTGGCTTAGCTGTTCTAAATGCTGCCGATTTTTTGATACAAACGCAATAGTACGCCCTAGAGATTCATTGCTCCATTGCGGAAAAGAGACACCAATACCACCATTAATGTCATTCTGCTCTGATGACAACACCCCATGTAAAATACTGATACATCTACCAGCTAACAGCCCTTCATCAACATCATCAGGCAAATAACGAATAACAAAATAAAACCGATTATTCATTAATTTTTTCCTCGTTGGAACATCCCACCCTTGCACAACACAGCCATGACATAATGAATTTGAGGTGGAATATCACCGCCACGATCTCTTACACTTCGTAACTGTCGTATAAATACCGCCGTTAGCGTCAGTAGCGAGTAAAAGTCTTGTCTCTTTACTGGGTGGCGACGAGCAATCAGATATTCTCGATCAGCGCCATACTCATGCGTTCTTAATCGTTTATCCGCCTCTGCATCCCACCAGTCATCGATGAAGTGCAAAGCTGCCCCTACTTTCTCTGCATGGAAGCACGCAGCCTGATTACCATCGGCACACCCCACTGTAGCGTACTGCTTTGACGACTCACCTTGCTCATGACTATCAAGAAACTTCTGACTTGGGTGTAATTCCTGACAGAACCCCGTTTTCAATATTGCTTTGATATCAGCAAACCAATATTGCTTAGGCTCATACAGTGCCATTGCCATCTCTGACGCCAAACTATTCAGCATGTTGTGATCTTCTTCTGACCAAGCTGAAGACCAATCTAAGTGCCTAACATCGCGAATTACGTAGTTGTTACCGTTTGAGGTCAGCACTTCAACCTGTGTACCCAACGTATGCTTATTTCGCCATAGCCATGTCCCCATCAAAATGTTTTTACAATAACGACTAGCCAGTTCTTGATAACCCCCTACTTGAGCATAAATTAACGCCAACTTAGTAAGATACCTTCGTATTTTTTCATCTTCGCACCCATCCGGTTGTAATGAGTTCGCCTCAACTCTGAGCGAAAAGCGGCAGTTAATCTCTGGTACATTTGGCGGGACATAACAGGCATCTATGCATTGGGGGTTACTGTAAGCAAGATCTTGCGGAGCCAAGTTTTTAATCTGCTGATTTCTATCATAAGCTTCCGTGAAGCCACTTTTTGCCGCTCTGATCCTATTCGTTTCGACTTTGATCGGCACAAAGTCACACTCAGCGGTCTGGTAGTAAAACACGGCCTTACCCGGAGAAAGGGATCGCACATAGTTTAAGTGTCGGCATATCTGCATACCGCTTACCTCAAAGAGCCTTTTTCATAAGCATAGCGTTATTTGTAATATCAAAGTGCCAAAAGGCTGACTGAAAGAATTTCTGGCTGCCTGACAACCTAACATTAATGGGGTTTATACACTGAGCCACGCCGATACAAGGTTCAACATAACAATGGTAGGACGCGATACTGCCAATACGGGGCTTTAACTCTTCAAGCGGTATAAAACCAAGTCCAACTGGCTTTAATTCGGGTTCTATCTCTAAACGCGCCGCCAGCTCAGCAAATGAACTAACGCCTTTGTCTTCCGGATAGATCCAGCAACCACTACGCGGTAAGCGAGATAAAACTGAAAATAACTCACTTCTGCTCGAATGCACGGATAACCAATCTGTCCGCTCAAAAAGTGAAGGAGGATGAAGTGTACCGCCAGCAAATCGAGACGGGAAAGCCGCTTGTAAAAGGGAAATATCGGGAATTAATACTGACTCAGGTAACTGAATCTCAAGAACCAAATTCATGGTTAGATCACCGTATACCCCATCAATGATACCTGAACGCTGAACATCTGAGGCTTTCTTCTGATACCTCAACTTACTCGGCTCAGGAAGCTTCTTACCTTGTTGTCGATTGTATTGAGCAATAAACCAAGCACCTCGTTTAATTAAACATTCACAGCCAATCAATGCGCTCAACTTTCTCTGGTAGTTATGCATTAATCCCCCTAAAGCGGTTAAAGGGGGAATGCCTACAACATAAGGGTTAGAAAGTAGCGAAGCATCATGAACCTTCAATTGCTGAAGGTGCAAATAAGCACAGTTTGTCTCGGGTTCTATTACGGGAACATCATCTTGTTTCGCGATGTAATCAAGAGTCCACCGTAGCTGCTGCTTAACGGGGTATAACACATCAGGATGAAAAGCATACCGTGCACCTCTGTGATGGTATTGTAGTGCCTTGTGAAAACGTGCATTCAAATCACTGAGTACATCAGGCAAGTGTCCAAGAGGCAGGTATAACAATCGCTCTTCCAATGTTTCAACCTTTGTAATATTTAATGCCCCAGCCTCAATGCTATCTCGCCATTCCATCATTGGCGCTAACCACAAAGCCAATTGTTTCCGAATAAAGCGTAATGCCGATACACGTAATTGTCTCCGCAGCCTCAAGGTTGATGCGGGGTTCTCACCAGCAATTCTACTTAATGCACTCAAAAACCGATTCTCTTTTATTACAGAGTGATCGAAAACACTTTGTGTGTTGCCACCTTTATATTCTGCAAATGATTTTGCTGATTTATGAGCAACATTGGGTGGGTAATTCAATACCCTGATATTGCCACCCAGTGATGCCGCTAAACTACCAACATTTGCAGGGTGACTATGTTCAATATTGGTTGTCCTAACCTCTCGCTTAAATGCCATTGACTGAATTTTCGCTTGAACACTATGACTTACCACTGGCGTTAAAGCGCAATAACCTTCCTGATATGGCACTCGAATTTGTTTCGAGTAATCACTGACTTCAGACGGGAAAACATTAGATAAATGGCATTCAGCAAAGCTTGTCATTACCTTTTTTAACTGTTTTGTTGTTATACCTAAAGTTCGAAAATTAGTACGCCAATCAGCAGTATTTTCAATAAAAACATCTAGTAATGATGTTTCTAAACCATACCAAATAAAGCGTGTCGCAAAGAATTTTGCTGGATTAACACAAGAGCTATTATTAGACCAACCCAAAGCTTCAATAATATTTGAGCTACCAAGGACACCATCAACCTTTTCTTGTCTTTGAGCGATAATACGCTGCCCTTTCACTCGACAATCTGGATACTTTACGTTGTGGGTATGAAACCACTGCACCTCATCAATACAGAGGTTAAAATGCTCTTCATTATTAAACAATGACTTTGCTAAAGCCCTATCCAGTACGTCATCTACAGTGCTCTTGGGTACGGTTAGGTTAATCGCGATAATCAGGAGCTGTTGTTCACAACCTGTCACATCAACTACATCAGTATAAGCAGCAAACGCCTTTCTCAATGATTGGTTACGTTCATCGATATCTGGAATTTTCAGTAACTCTGATAAATACATTGGCTTCACCATGGTGGAAGGTAAACATCATTCGAGCTGTAATCAGATGCCATACCCGACCAACGTAACTCCATAACATGACGCAGAAAAAAAACCGCATCATTAGGCGAGAGTTTTGAATGTAACTTAAGCCGTATTGATGATTGTAAATAACCCTCTTCGTAAAGACGATAAACCTGCTCTGTTGAGGTCGTTAGCAATGCCGCAGCCTCCATCACGGTGAGCTTCAAATCAGCGATATTGGGTTCTTTCATTTTCGGGTTGTCACGAACCAACTGTTGAAGGAAATCAATAACAGCTTTAAGGACAAAGTTCTGTCGAATATCACTTGATGGTAGCTTACGAGAAGACACTAGAAGCTCTCCAAACACATCAGAAAAACGTGTATGGTTGAACCCCTTCACCAGCTTTTCTTCGGCCTTACTTGCAACACTTTCTAAATCGAGTTCAAAGCTTTGAGGCCAATTTGCAAAATATTGAACCGCTTGTTCAAGCTCAAGCTCGCCAAATGCATTATAGGCAACATATTTTGGCTGGGATCTTGAGAACCATAATAACGCACCTAACCAACTGGTAATCGAGAGTGCATTCTTATTGTCCCCTTCTACGACAAGTTGGCCAATGGCTATATGTTCAGGTGAAGCTGTTGTTGTTGAAGCATCGCGTAAATCAAAGCCACATTCACAATGAGTAAGCTGTTCTGTCTTTTTATAGTCCAAAACCGCTTCGCATGATGGGCAATTGAAGAGCATGTCAACACCATGATGATGACAAGCCTGGTAAGGCTTTAAGTGCCAGAATTGTCGGATATAGGAGGATTCAGCTAAACACGCAGAACAAACAGGTGTATAACCACTTCGAACAAAACACAACGGAATATGTATTCCATCACGAAATACTGAGGTTAAATGAGGCGAGAATGTTACCGCTGAATGCAGCAAAGCATGCTGCATCAATAGTCTTGCGTCACTATCAAGCAACGAGTCCAAAAGCTGAAAGGCTCTCAAGCGGAACCCACTTGAATGCTTGGCGTGGTAAAGATTTATTTGGTTAAGCTGTCGAGGTAACGCCCCTGCTGCCTGATGGTCGTTGTCAATTAGCCACTCCCACATAGCCCCGCTAAGCAATTGAAATGATTCAAAGCCATTAGCTTCATAGAGCCGAATTAGAAAGCTCTCGAGCGCTTCATCAGAGTACAGCTCGTCAGGTATAATCAGAAACATACTCGCCCCAAACTAAGAATTACTTAGTTTAGGTTAGCAGACGTTGAGATACCTTGCTGAAAAGGTATTGGATAAATGACCTGAAGCATTTGATAAATTAGAAATATTCTAGATAAAGCTCTACTAGTGCAATATGGTAAAATAACTTAGCATGGGAATATCATTACTCTCCTAACCTGTAATATATTGATCAAAAATAAGTAATAAGCATGAACAAGATAGAGCTGATTAAGTACCGATCCGAGTTACAGCAGGAGCTAAACCAAGCTGAACTGGATCATAACAATGAAAAGACAAGCCATATTGTCCATCTAGCTGTCACTATCTTTACTTGTGGCTTGTGGCTTGTGGCTTGTGGCTTGTGGGTAATAGGTTGGATGATAGCCTCTCATACGACCACCAAGCGTAAACATAAACTAATACTGGATATAAAAGAAATCCGTAAAGAGATAGTTGATGTTGATGTTGCCTTAGCAAAACAGCTTCAAAACGAAGACATACCAAAGTTTCTGTTTCAATAAATGTTTACAGAACATCTGCCTAATCGATACTGAACTGTCTGACTCGCTACTTTCATCAAATGAAAAAGGTGGCTCAGCTTTCGTGGTGAGCAACTCTTCATACAACTGTATTCACGTTGCACGGACAGATCTGGGTTAGCCAATGCAGCTAGCTCTAAGCTGGATATGATTTCCGAGTTATAGCACTTGCTAAACTCGTAAAGTTTTTGTTACCTCTGGTATGGCTATCTAAATTATTACGTTTTTAAATTAAAACCTTCCCTCTTAAATTTTGTCCTATCATAGATCTAAGTCCGCTAACATGGATTTACGCACTTCGTCCTCGCAACGATGACATGCAAAATACTCAATTTTTTTCATATCACCAGTTACAAAACTACCGCAATTATTACAACTTATAGCACCCCAACCTCGATCCTCACATTGCACACACACCCAAAGGCCATCGACATTTACTACAGATGGTTCTTTATCACCACATGTGTGGCAATAGGCTATATAGTCACTGCCATCTTCAACTAAAGCTTCTGGATCCTCTTCCTTATATAGGTTTGCATACTGTTCCAAGGCATATTCTGGTGTAACCTCTTCACCACAATGAGGGCAAAACTCATCTGTAAGCATGAAGTACTCAATGCTATTTTTACATGAATAACAATTTATCGTTGTATGAATTTCTCTAAGTTTGAGTTTTTTAACATCACATACCATGCATTCAATATCTTGCCCCCACTCATATGACTTGGTTACAAGAGCACTTTCTAAATGGCATGATGGGCACTCAGAAATTACATTTCCTTTTTTACGTTCTATTTCAATCTGCGGTGAAATGGCATCAAATTTCGCTTTCAAGTAACCTAAATTCTTCGCTATTTTTCTTTGAAGCTCTACGAATTGTTCTTCATATTCTTCAAAGTATGTACTCCA
Source organism: Photobacterium sp. DNB23_23_1 (assembly GCF_052873815.1). Taxonomy (NCBI): domain Bacteria; kingdom Pseudomonadati; phylum Pseudomonadota; class Gammaproteobacteria; order Vibrionales; family Vibrionaceae; genus Photobacterium; species Photobacterium sp. DNB23_23_1. Next base: position 6,916 of record NZ_JBNNXT010000074.1, read on the forward strand.
CTGATCTGTCAGTAAGTTGTGCAAGTAATACCAAGAAGCCCAATGCTCGATTACAACACTGCTGTCACTACCAGAAAAGTCAGTATGGGCAAAATGAACTAATTGATTACGATGCTCATTCAAAGCTCTAAAATTATTTAATGCTGCTGGTTCAAATTTTTCTCCACAGATACCTTCAAGGCGTTTTACTGCTTACTCTAAATAAACAGAGTGGAAATTTCCATTTTCAAACTTGGTTTTATTTGCAATATCTGGCTTCGTTAGGATCAGAGTCCAATGCTCTTTCATCAGCCTCGCTTTGAAAAATAACTCGATAGCAGTATATAAATCGATTATTGCGGATTTGGGGGAGATTTCTAACCTTTCTATTGATAAATCTAGAAAGCTCAAACCGTTGTTTACCACTGAGCTAAACCACTCTTCAGGGTTTTGCTTCTTTTGCGTTATTTTATTCACTGGTGCCTCCCAAAATCAAAACCGCCACATACAAAATGTTCAAAGTGATAACTATACTTTATCACCTTTCCATCACACATAAGATACTGAAAATGAACAATAAAGATTGTGATTAAGCTATCATTTAAGAGGCCTTTACATAAATCAGGCTTCTATATCGTATAGACCTCATCTAGATATTGATTTATGAGTTCAACTATTGGCGCTCAGGTAACCGTTTCAACATGCTAGCAGCCCTAGTTGAATAGCTACCAAATTACTAAATAGTAATTTAGTCATAACAAAATTAGGAGTTAGATTACAGAGTTTCTGCTACTGACACGTTTAATTAAAAACTTTTGGGAAAAACGAGTTAACTCCCGAATTCAACTCCGAAGTGCGACACCCTCTAATATCAAGCAGCCATAACCATCGTTTTAAAGACGACAGATG
>NZ_JBNNXT010000075.1:0-6576 GCF_052873815.1 Photobacterium sp. DNB23_23_1
TCTGTCGTCTTTAAAACGATGGTTATGGCTGCTTGATATTAGAGGGTGTCGCACTTCGGAGTTGAATTCGGGAGTACGGCAGTACTTCGCATTAAACCTCTTTTAGTTGTTATTCAAACGAATTCAATAATGTCAGATGCCTATGGATGTAAACGTAAAGTGGTGTTTATTTATTGATTATATTGATAGATTTATACTCTGAATCAGTGCGATGTTATGGATGATTTTTAGGATGGAACCGATGGGCGTGGTCTTTATTGTTATTGTCGGCTTGCTAGGGGCGTTTGGGGCAAGTTTTCTCAATCTGCCAATGGGGGAGTTGTTTGGCGCTGTATTGATTGTTATTACCTGCCTGAAGTTCACGGGTAAAACGATACGGCTGCCAGGTTGTTTAATCCTACTGGTCCAAATTATATTGGGCATCAGTATTGGTATAACTTTACAGATAAACCAACTTGCTGACGCGTTCACACCATTGTTGTTTGCTGGTTTGCTCCTGTGCATGTTTTCTCAAACATTGGCCAGTTTCTTATGGCTTAATAAAAAAGAGGGCTGGCGGCCCTTTGAGTCTTTGTTAGGTGCTATCCCTGGAGCGCTTGGTGCGATTTTGGTTCTAAATGAAGAACAGGAGAAACCGTCGCCCAAGGTGATTGTCTCTCATACCATGCGGCTTTTGATGCTAGTGGTATTAGCGGGATATATTGCATCAAAGGGGGATGAAATTGTCCCTAAAGACATTGTCTTTCCGATAAGTTGGGGGTTGCATTTGGTGGCAATAGGCGCCATGAGTTTCTTGCTCGGTAAATTAGCTGGGCACATCGGCATACCGGCACCATTTATGGTAATGGGTTTGTTTGTCAGTCTGGCATATAACAACGTGCTAATCGGAGGCGTAATTACAGCTGTACCTAAAGAGTTAATCTTGTTTGCGACAGCGATGCTAGGGGTATTGATTGGCGCCCGGTTAGCAGAAACCACATTACGAGAAGTACTGCGTTATTCGCGGGCTGGCCTCATTATTACCACTATGGGCGTAGTGATTACTTTTTTTTATGCTCTTGGCTTTAGTTATATTACTGAACGAGAATGGGAAGTCCTTTTACTGGCTTGGTTACCGGGTAGCGTAGAGGCAATGACTGCTGTAGCGATTTTGATAGGGTTGGAGCCTGCCTTTGTTGCTATTAACCACGTGATGCGTTTGAGTCTGCTCTATATGTTGCCGAGTGTGTGCAAAGAACCTCTGAAATCGTTAAGTAGGAGGTAGTGTTCATTCATGATTACAAGGGGGGAAAAATCATGCCTATGTTTTTGCCCTGTACTCTCTGTTGCAAGTTCAGGCCGGCCATATCCGTGGGGAGACCGTACCCAAACGCGCTGAATTGTTACCTTGCTTCATCGTATCAATAATCTATTTATCGAATTGTTTATAGTGTTATGTCATTCTAAAGCTATCTATCAATACCTTAGTAGCATTAGAAATGTCAAAACGATTACTTTTAGCGTTCTTCGCTTTATTTATTACTTCTTCCACCATTGCTGCACCAAATAACTTTAGCCATGCCAAAGTGTTAGCCAAAGAAAATGTTTACTTTGACCAAACTGAAAAGGGGACATTTTACTGTGGCTGCAGCTATACCTTTATGGGGAAAAGTGGTGGCCGAGTAGACTTGGACAGTTGTGGGTATGACGTTCGTAAGAACCAAAATCGTGCCCAACGCATTGAGTGGGAGCATATTGTTCCAGCTTCTAACTTTGGTCGTGCGAGGCAATGCTGGCAAGAAGGCGGGCGTAAGAATTGTGTAAAAAATGATCCGGTTTTTGCTGTGATGGAAGCGGATATGCATAACCTGACTCCTTCGATTGGTGAAGTAAATGGTGATCGCTCAAATTATAATTTCAGCCAGTTCAATGCGTCGTCAAATCAGTATGGTCAATGTGATTTTAAAGTTGATTTTAAACGGCGCCAGGCAGAGCCTCGTAATGAGGTCAAAGGGCAGGTCGCGCGAACCTATTTTTATATGTTTGACCGTTATAATTTATCGATGTCCACCCAGCAGCAACGCCTGCTGGTCGCATGGGACAGGCAGTACCCTGTCTCTAAGTGGGAGCTTGAGAGGAACCGGCGGGTCGCTAAGCAAATGGGGCATGACAACCCATTTGTCACAGGTAAAGCGGTTTGGCAGGTTGGCCATAAAAATAGTGGCTCAGGCTTGAAATCAGCAGTAGTTTCGAAAGAAAGTACTACTGCTGATTCAGGGTATTTAATAAGGGGTAATAAGAATAGTAAGGTGTACCATCTACCTGCGGGGTGTCCAAGTTATAGTCGAATGAGCCCAAAAAATGTTGTGAATTTCCACTCAGAGCAAGAAGCATTATCAGCAGGGTATCGTAAAGCCGGAAACTGTTCATAACCCCAACTGTAAAATTGGCTGAGTAAAACAACTCAGCTAATTTTCAATCAATGACTTTTAGTTTGCACATAGAAATCAATGTTTGGTCGAATTTTATCCTTCATATTGGAAAAATGAGATTCCAATAATTGCGTGGCATATTCGGTTTTCAGTAATTAACTCTGAACAGTATGAATGTTTCTAACTGTAATTTCTCATTTTTGCTTATTACTAGTTATTTATTTTGGTAAAAAGTGTGTGGGGTTGGGTCTGCTTTTTTCGCTGTAAATAGAAGCTTTCTGATAAGCAAACCTAATGATATTTTTGAGTTTGATCAAAAATATTGATGTGTGGGGTGTGTATGGAAAGTTTGGTGGTAATCATCGCTGCGATCTTATGGACTGCTGGGCGCTATCGTATTCATACACCTGCTGAGTGGCAAGTTAAACACTGGTTAATCAAAGGTCTTGCTATTACATTGGCGTTATTTCCTGCTTCGTTCCTCTATTATTGGGACGATATGATTTCCTCAGCTTCATTTCTATCAAAGAATCAGATCATCTGCTGTGAAATCTCGCTGCGTTTGTTTCTTATTGTCATGGCAATTCAAAGCCTGATGGGGATCGTATTCATCGTTAGTTCAATGAAAAGAAAAGAGAAGTAGACCCAAGATCTGTTCTTGGGCGATTTGTTTACTTGTTATTCTCGCTCTTGTTCAGAATTTGAATGCGAAGGAAGATTGATAAGGTCCGTACCAGCATCTTTGATCAGGTTACAGGTGATAGCAGAACATCTTTGACGGCACCTTGGGTTGCCTGTTGAGTCAGTTTTAGTGAGTATGTTTGGTATATCATACTGAATTATAAGCCTTTAGATGTGGGTATACATAGCGATTCCCAAGCGCATTGATTACAGTGACCAGTTGAGTGACGTTTTTTCGAGCGAAAGCTGCCAAAGTTTGGTGGCCGCCTCTCGATCAAGAGCAACGTCATCAAGACTGTTTTCACCAACAGGCCCAACGGTATTCGCGCGTTTGGTTGGCCCATAAAGTTTCGCTGTTTGTAAGCCCTGTTCCGTTGCGCACATTACCTCCGGCCATGCGCCTTTTTCTGCAGATTGAGCAATAATGCGAGACATGACAGACCATACAAGCTTATTAAAAGTACTTGCTGTATCCATGAGTAGGTTTGTGCGAGAAGCGCCAGGGTGACAGATCTGAACCTCTACGCTTTTTCCCGCCGTTTTAATGCGACGCTGAAGTTCATAACCAAACATCATCTGAGCCAATTTACTTTGTGAGTATGAGTCCCACGCCGTGTATTTTTGATTAAAGTTAAGGTCTTCGAATTTGATTCTCTTCAGGCCCATTTTGTAACCGTTGCTGCCAACGATAACGATGCGTCCTTTAGACTCTTCAATGCGATCAAAGAGAAGACCACAAAGCAGGAAATGACCAAAGTGATTAACGCCGAGTTGGCTCTCGAATCCATCGACAGTGATCTCTTGTTTTGCTACCTGCGCAATCGCACCATTACAGATCAGTGCGTCGATGGTTGGTGTTGTTGCTAAGAGCTCTGCCGATGCTTTGCGCACAGAATCAAGCTTACCTAAATCAACCTGTACAACACTTACTTCTATCTGATTGCCTAAAGCCTGCTTTAATTCGGCGATTGCCGTTGCCGATTTGCTTGGGTTTCGGTTCATCATGATCACTCTGGCACCCTTCGTAAGCAGAATTCTCGAAGCCTCAAAACCAGCGCCGCTATTTGCACCGGTAATGACATAGGTCTTACCAGCAAGTGAACCAATGTGTTCTGGAGTCCAACCGTTTTTGCCAAATTGCTGAGTTGTCATAATCTGTACCTCTGCCGTTTTGTTGAGCATTTTATTAGCGCTGCAATCAAATTTGCACGCCGCTAACAGTGGGGGTATCTTTGTCTTGGTGTGACTATAACTCTCGTTTTGGCGATATAGTAGGCTGAATAATCGCTAATACTTGCCTATTTGTATCAATTGATTTGTAACGGGTTGAAAGCAATGAAACAGAGAATAAAAGAGCTGGTAGAGAGTCGTATTACAGAAGATGGTATGTTCGAGACCGGAATAAACGGTGTTCGCCTTTTTAAGGTGACGGATGCGATTCCATGTGCGCCTGCGGTTTATGAACCAGCAATTATTGCTATCTTGACCGGTAAAAAAGAAGCGATATTGGACGGGGAGCATTATGTCTATGACAACCGCCAATATATGTGTTGCACGGTTTCGCTTCCGGTTGAAGCGGGAACACCTACGGCATCACCCGATGAACCATTGCTTGGTATCTATATTTCATTGAACACTAAAGTGATGACGGAATTAGCGATCGAGATGGAAACTACATCAGGTGCGATTAAGCCACCCAAAGGTAGTTCACAACCGCCGAGTATGTCGCTAGCTAACTGGGATGATGCGTTTTCTGATGCACTGCTGCGTTTGCTTCTGTTAGGCGAGGATAAAGCGGATGTCGACATCCTAGGCGATAGCCGTCTACGTGAGCTCTATTATGCGGTACTGAAAGGGGAGGCGGGTATCTCGGCCAGAACGGCATTTGGAGTCGGTAATCAAATTGCCCGTTCTATCGAGTATTTATCACAATATATTGGTAAAAACGTCACCATTGACGAGTTGGCTGCGTTGGTCGGAATGAGCCGCGCGGTATTTCATCGGAAGTTTAAACAAGCCACCAGAATGTCACCCATCCAGTTTATGAAGTCGATGCGCCTGAACCGGGCAGCAATGAAGATTGCAGCGGGCATGAATGTCAGTGAAGCGGCTCTGGCTGTCGGCTATGTGAGTTCGTCGCAATTTAGTCGAGAGTTTAAGCGTATGTATGGTCAATCCCCTAAGCAGTGGAGCCAATCAACCGCCTTAATTGAAAATATCGTATAGCACCGTTTGATATCAATAGGCATTAATTTAAACAAACATTTTACTCCTTTCTGTTTGCTATTCATAATGAGAAATACTGTAACCTTAAATCATGTACTCTAGCCTGATACGAACAGTTTCAGAACATATTTTTTATCGAGGTAAAAAAAAGCCGCCATATGGCGGCTGGCCCATGAAGGGAAGGGTAAAATTCTCTGGTTAGATACGTCATATTGCAATGAACAAGAACCATTATCTACACGATTTCGAATATATTCAATTATTAAAAATAACAAATCACTTCTGTAATTTACTAAATGGCGGTTATCTTAAATCTACCTCGAACTGACGTGAACTTGGGATTGTTAGACTTTAAGCGCAGCTCTAAGCAGAGAAGTAAGATTAAAAGCCGCCATAGCTATGGCTGGTATTAGCTATGACGGCTATTCATATTGCTTGTTTGGATAGGTCATCCAAACAAGCAGGTATCATCATCTATATAAGTGCGAATATATTCAATTATTAAAATTAACAAACTACTTCTGTAATTTACTAAATGACGGTTATATTAGTAGCTAACGAAGTGAACAAAGAACTCAGGGGAAAATGCCGCAAGGGCAGTAATGTGGCGTGATGAATCAGCAGAGAAATACTTCGGCAGTTAGCTCACCGAATTAAAACGAAGAAAACCATTTAATGTTGCTGTTGTTGCTTTGGCTAATAAGGTAGCACGTATAGCTTGGTTAGTGATGATTGAGAAAAAAACATTTAAAATTAGAAGCTAATACAGAGTTTGCAATGATAGCCATTGATGACAAAACGGTTAGACCACGAGATTGAAGACCTGATGGACAGAACCGCAATAGCATGCTTTCACATTTTTGAGGACAACCTGTCACGGATCTCATCGTCGAGCTGGGGCTAATGACGATCTCATAAAGACTCTTAATAGATTAGCGCAAACCAACTCCCTTATCGGGTTTATCACTTGTAAAACGGGACGTACCATACATTTGTCCAGAGGTGTGTTTTTAGCCGATCACAGCAAACACGCCTTTGCCCCATTGTATGCAAGCGTCAATTGAGCCTGCTTTCTGATGCTCTGCCACATGACTTAGTTTTGCTAATACGGTAAATGTGGCGACATAAGCGCTGATTCACGATGATAATTCAGTGACTTTGGTAATTGTGCATGCGCCGGAGTGCATGCGCCGGAGCAAACCGGACACCTATTCCGGCATTATCCGGACAGTCATTCCGTTTTAATCCGGACACCCAT
>NZ_JBNNXT010000076.1:0-6477 GCF_052873815.1 Photobacterium sp. DNB23_23_1
CATCTGAGCAGCACCAGTGATCATGTTTTTAACGTAATCGGCGTGTCCTGGGCAGTCTACGTGTGCGTAGTGACGAGATGGAGTATCATACTCTACGTGAGAAGTAGAGATAGTGATACCACGCTCACGTTCTTCTGGAGCGTTATCGATAGATGCGAAGTCTTTAGCTTGGCCACCGTACACTTTTGCAAGCGTAGTACAGATAGCAGCAGTTAGCGTTGTTTTACCGTGGTCAACGTGGCCGATAGTACCAACGTTAACGTGCGGTTTGACGCGTTCAAATTTTTCTTTAGACATGGATAGTCCCTCTAGGCACGGTATTTGGTGGCATTACGACCACACAACCAATCATGGGTTTGTAGAGTATATATCAAAAGAATTGAACTGACTTAAGGAGAGAGTGGTGCTAATAGGCGGAGTCGAACCGCCGACCTCACCCTTACCAAGGGTGCGCTCTACCAACTGAGCTATATCAGCACACAAGAAATGTGGAGCGGGCAGCGGGAATCGAACCCGCATCATCAGCTTGGAAGGCTGAGGTAATAGCCATTATACGATGCCCGCAAAAATCGTCACTCGATAAGCTATTCTTTCTATTGAAACTGGTGGAGGGAGATGGATTCGAACCATCGAAGGCAGAGCCGTCAGATTTACAGTCTGATCCCTTTGGCCACTCGGGAACCCCTCCAAATTTTTAAGCACTTTCACTCATCTAGGAGAAAGTGGTGCCGACTACCGGAATCGAACTGGTGACCTACTGATTACAAGTCAGTTGCTCTACCTACTGAGCTAAGTCGGCGTAAGTGCTGCGCATTCTAGAGAACTATTTCTAGCCTTGCAATACCTTTTTAGCGATTTTTTTAGATTTCTAACCCCGACGGCCAAAAATTAGTCATTAACGACATTTCGCATACAAAGCAAGGCCTTCCAATACCAAATCTGAACGGTGATAGTGGTCTTTCCCCCACTGCTGAGGTAAATGTCGAACCCCTCCGCCACATAGGATCACTTTAGGTTCAGTCTTTAAACGCTCTTTAGCTTGTGCCAGACCATATTCAATCAGTCCGACCAAGGCTGCGCGACATCCGTTTTTCAGTCCATCAGCGGTGTTATCGGCAAAGAGCAGAGTATCGCTATGCTCCCTATCAGAGAAGACCTTGGTAGTATTCTCGAGTACCGACTTCATCATCAACTGGTAGCCAGGAGCTATCCAACCTCCAAGATGCTTCCCTTCTTCGGTCATAACATCAAAGGTTAAGGCAGTGCCGATATCAACAATGACTGTCGGCGCTTTGAATTCTTGGCGAATCGCCACTAGCGTCAACCATCGGTCGACTCCTAGGTATTGATATTCGCTGTACGCGTTTTTGACACCAAAATCTTTCTTTAATGTCTTTACCTGCATTACCGGGATGTTGGCAAGTTGCGAAATACGCTGGATAGAGTTATCAACTTCTACCGGCCCAACACTTGCGAAAACAATTCTGGTTACTCCATTTTCCAGTAAGGGTTCCAAGACCATTTCCAATTTGCGGCTCGGGTAGCGACCCAATAGCGTAAAATGGCCATCTTCAAATAGTTGGGCAACTTTTACATAGCTGTTGCCCGCTTCAATCAAAATTTGCATCAACAACCTCTAAGGCTGATTTCACCACCGAGGTAAGGGGTTACCCCTTGCTCGGTTTCCAGTAATAACGCTCCCTGGTTATTGATCCCGCGAGCAATCCCTTCCACTACACGGTTCCCCATCAATAACTTCACAGGGCGACCCAAAAAGTTATCCAGCCTATTCCAGCGCATTGTAAAGCCGTCCATCCCGCTTTCTTCATAATCACTCAACGCATCATGCAGACGGTTGATCAACGTTGCTGCAAGCACGTTGCGATCAGGTAGCGTGTCGCAGGCATCAGTGAGGTTGGTCCATGACTGTTCAATCGACTCGCCTTCTGACGCCGGCATTGCAATATTAAGGCCCATACCAATAACCAAATGTGCCGCCTCACCAGTCTGACCAGACATTTCCACTAGGATACCCGCCAGCTTGCGGTCTTGGTAATAGAGATCATTAGGCCATTTAACCTTGATCCCTTCTGTTCCCAAGGACTCCAGCGCTTCAGCAATAGCGACACCGACGACCAAGCTCAGCCCCATTGCCGCAGCTATACCCGCATCGAGCCGCCAGTACATTGAAAGGTATAGATTACTACCAAAAGGAGATATCCACTGGCGACCCCGACGGCCCCGCCCCGCTTGCTGATATTCAGCTAAACAGCATGCGCCTTTTGGCATGGTGCCAACGCGATCAAGCAAGTACTGGTTGGTAGAGTCAATCACAGGAATAAGCTCTAATCTCGAGCACTTTACCTGAGCCAAGATCTTATCGCAATCAAGGAGTTCCAGTTTTTCAGGTAAGCTGTAGCCTTTGCCCTGCAAGCGGAAAATATCAATTCCCCACGTCCTTAAAACCTTTATGTGTTTGCTCACTGCAGCGCGTGAAATCCCCAGCTTTTCTCCCAAGGCTTCGCCAGAATGGAACTGTCCATCCGCCAACAGGGCAATTAAAGCAAGACGCATGGAGTGCTCTTTCATCGATATACCTCAGCCAATGTCGTCTCTTGTGCCGCCGCCATAAATCGAACTTCATGTTCTAGTTGGATACCAAATTTATCTTTCACGCAGTCCACAACGTACTGAGCAAGCTGCAATACATCTTGAACGTCTGCGTGATGGTAATTGACCAAGACCAACGCTTGTTGATCATGTACCCGTGCTCCGCCAATTTGATGGCCTTTGAGCTGACACTGATCGATAAGCCACCCGGCAGCGAGCTTTTCCAAATTATCGGGTTGAGGATAATGCGGCATTGCAGGATATTGTGCAAGTAGATGCTTAACGACATCCGGTTCAACTAGTGGGTTTTTGAAAAAGCTACCAGCATTTCCAAGCACTTTTGGATCCGGCAGCTTAGCTTGCCGAATATCACACACAGCTGAAAGGATCTCTCTCGCCGTCACGATATCAGGCTTAAACTGGGCCAGCGGGCCATAGGAAACCACGGGCTTCCATGCTTTTAGCAATTTTAAACCAACAGCGGTAATGGCGTGACTGTCTTTTAGCGCATGTTTAAAAATAGAGTCACGGTAACCAAACTGGCATTCAGCGGCAGTCAGGCGACGCTGTTTTCCGGTTTCTAATTCAACGGTATCGACATATGCGCAGATATCTTTTAGCTCGACCCCGTAAGCACCGATATTCTGGATCGGCGATGAGCCTACACAGCCTGGTATCAAGGCCAAATTTTCCAATCCGGGCATCCCCTGCTCAACGGTTTGAGTCACGAGGCGATGCCAATCTTCACCTGCCCCAACATGAAGCATAAAAGCCTGCGCCGTTTCTTCAACGTCAATACCAACGATACGATTGAGAATAACGACACCGGCGAAATCTTCACAAAAAAGAATATTGCTCCCTTGGCCCAGGATCAATTTAGGCAGCTCCCTATACCGTTCATCTTGCCAGATAGACACCAAATCTTGTGTTGTCTCGGCAACGACAATATCTTTGGCCTTCACATCCAGGCCAAATGTATGAAATGGTGCTAGCGACCTATCTTGCAAAACTTTCATGCGACTTCTGATCCATACCTTTATACTAGGGGCTGTATTTTAACTGATTCATCCACTCTTGGCAGTGTTTTCACTATGAGCAAGCTTAGATTCCACCCTCTTGAGACTCTTCGGTTCCCGTTAATTAATCGCTTCTATAAGTCTTATTACCCAGCAGGGAAGGCTAAAAAAGATGAAGTGATCTGGATTGGTGAGAATAACAAAGGCATACAGGCCTGTGTCAGGTTCAAGCAATTTGATCAATACCAGTTGCTCACTGGTATGCTTGTGCACCCAGCTCTCCGCTCCCAAGGGCTTGGACTCGCCCTGCTTGATGCCTGTCACGGGCAACTGACCGCCTCTCCAAGTTACTGTTTTGCCTTCGGTTATTTAGAAGCATTTTACCAAGACTCCGGTTTTATCATCATCACGGATAATGAGTTGCCCGAGCCACTCCAGTCAAGGATAAACCGCTATAGGCAAAGCGGTAAAACACTCACTCCCATGATCTATGATCAAAAGAGTAAGCTTGAATTAAGTCAAGCGTGATATAAGCCAACTTCGCAATACATTGACTATGATGTTTTTCTGATATAATTGCGCCCTTAACTAACCGATTCATCCTTATTAAGGTCGCGTAAACGAGGCGATAATGGATTCAGCTATTGCTAACAAGCAACGCATTGAGCAACTGCCGTGTATTGCACACAAGCCAGATGATTTAGAGACCCTTCTCGATGCAGGATCGTTCCGTGAACGTCTCCACCAAGAAATCTCCAATGCCAAAGCGCGTATTTATCTAGTCGCGCTCTACCTTCAAGATGACGATGGCGGACGAGGGATCCTCACTGCGCTTTACGAAGCCAAGCAGGCTAACCCTGAACTTGATATAAAAGTACTGGTTGACTGGCACCGGGCTCAGCGTGGGCTTATCGGGGCAGATAAGTCAGATGGTAATGCCGCTCTATACCGAGAGTTCTCGGAGAAATACGAGCATCAGATTGATATTCTCGGTGTACCGGTCCGTAATCGTGAGGTCTTTGGTGTGCTGCACCTAAAAGGCTTTGTCGTTGATGACAAGATCATCTACAGCGGCGCCAGTTTAAACGATGTATATCTAGCTCAACACCAACGTTATCGCTATGACCGCTATCACGTGATCAAAAATGGCAACCTTGCCGATAGCATGGCCAATTTCATTGTCGACACCTTAGTGAACAGCGATGCTGTTAATTGCCTCAGTCAGGTCAACCGTCCAGAGACCCGCAACCTGAAAGGGCCAATAAAGGAACTGCGCCACCAATTACAAAAAGCCAGTTATCAATTCAATCCAGAGCAGATCTCTGATGACGAAGTCGGCCTAACCCCACTTGTTGGCCTGGGCAAACGGAAAAATCGTCTGAACCAACATATCTGTACCCTGATTGCGAGTGCACAGAAAGAATTAACGATTTGTACCCCTTATTTCAACTTTCCGCGTAGCATTAGCAGGGAAGTCAAAAGAGCACTGCGTCGCGGTGTGAAAGTGACAATCATAGTGGGTGACAAAACAGCAAATGATTTCTATATCCCGCCTAGTGAGCCGTTTAAGACCATCGCAGGGTTACCTTACCTTTATGAAGTCAATCTACGCCACTTTGCCAAGCAAAATGAAGCTGCCATCGCAAGACGCCAGCTTGCTATCCACCTGTGGAAGCACAATGACAATAGTTTCCACCTAAAGGGGATCTGGGTTGATCGCAGCTATATGTTGATCACGGGGAACAATCTAAACCCTAGGGCTTGGAAGTTGGACTTGGAAAATGCCATTTTGGTCCATGATAAGCAACAGTTATTGGCCGACCAGAAGCAGCGTGAACTTGACCGCATTCTAGAACACACACAGCTTGTTGGGAGCTATAAGTTCATCGACAAGGTTGATGCTTACCCAGCTCCAGTGCGAAAGCTGATCAAGCGCATAAGACGAGTTAAAGCTGATCACATCCTTAATCAGATCCTGTAGAAGAGACCGTCATGACAATTGCAGCTATTGATGTAGACCCACAAAAAACGTTCACTCCTCTGTGCCCGAACGAATTGCCAGTTGCAGAAGGTCACACTATAGGCCAAGAGCTAAACAATCAGGCTAATTTAGCTGAGTTACGTGTCCTGACCAAGGACGCACATCCAAGTAATGCGGTGTGGGTCGTAGAAACACATGACAAGATGCTTTCACCGTTAGAGCATCCCAATGCCGATCTGACTTGGGTCAGCCATGCCGTGCCAGGTACGCTGGGGTTTGAAACTATTCCTGATCTCCCGCCTGTCACTGAGTATGATCATGTCATATGGAAAGGGATCGAGCAGGATCTTCACCCTTATGGCGCCTGTTATCATGATCTTGAGGAAAAGCTGAGTACTGGTCTGATTGAGTGGCTGACAACCAAACAGGTCGATACCATCTTGATTGGAGGCTTAGCAACTGACTATTGCGTGAAGACAACAGCCCTTCAACTGCAAGCTACAGGTCAATTTAAGGTGATCGTCAATCTCGCGGCCTGCCGCGGTATTGCACCTGAAACAGTTGCGCAAGCCTGCACAGAGATGAGGCTGGCTGGCATCATCGTCTGCTGCGACAGTAAAGCCGTTAAAGCGCAACTCTCATAGCCTCTAACATGCAATCGTCATAATACACTTCAAACCCAGCCAGCTGCTGGGTTTTCTTTATTTGCCCCCGTCCATTCTCCAGCCGCCGTAGAGGCTTATACTGTCAGATTCTGGTGGTGATGAGAGCCCTCGTGACCTGCTCCCCGCTTTCTAATACCAAACTGGAAAATTAACTGGTCAGGTTGATCCACTCTCTTGAACACATTTTTGATACCCTTTGGGGACT
>NZ_JBNNXT010000077.1:0-6116 GCF_052873815.1 Photobacterium sp. DNB23_23_1
GAGTCCCCAAAGGGTATCAAAAATGTGTTCAAGAGAGTGGATCAACCTGACCAGTTAATTTTCCAGTTTGGTATTAGAGGTTTTGTATTCCGTGAAAATAAAATTAAAGCACTCCAACCGTAATTGAAGTGCTTTATATTTTTACAGAATGTGAAGATGGGGCTACCTGGTGATGTTACGATAGCAAGCTTATTACCAACCTGTTATTTCTCGCAATCCTTGGCCTATATCTGCCAAACTTTTCACCGTTTTAACACCTGCGTCCTCTAATGCTGCAAATTTATCTTCAGCTGTACCTTTGCCTCCAGAAATAATAGCACCTGCGTGTCCCATGCGTTTACCCGCTGGCGCTGTCACTCCGGCAATGTAAGAAACGACAGGTTTAGTAACGTGATCTTTTATAAAGGCCGCTGCATCTTCTTCTGCAGTACCTCCTATTTCACCAATCATTACAATGGCATGGGTTTCAGGATCAGCTTCGAATAGCGTTAAAATATCAATAAAATTGGAGCCTGGAATGGGGTCGCCACCAATTCCTACACAAGTTGATTGACCAAAGCCCTCGTCTGTTGTTTGTTTCACTACTTCATAGGTTAAGGTGCCTGAGCGAGAAACAATCCCCACCTTGCCTTTTTTATGGATATGGCCTGGCATAATACCTATTTTACACTCATCAGGGGTGATAACGCCTGGGCAATTAGGTCCAATCATCACTACACCCGACTCATCCAAACGCTCTTTAATATCCACCAAATCTAGGGTTGGGATGCCTTCCGTAATAGTGACAATTAGCTTAATGCCAGCATCAATCGCTTCCAAAATGGCATCTTTGCAAAACGGCGCCGGGACATAGATAACGGATGCGGTTGCCCCTGTACCTTCAACAGCCTCACGTACGGTATTAAAAACGGGCTGCCCTAAATGTGTTTGCCCACCTTTACCAGGAGACACTCCGCCTACCAACTGCGTGCCGTACGCAATGGCTTGTTCAGAGTGAAAGGTACCTTGACCTCCTGTGAAGCCTTGGCAGATAACTTTAGTCTCTTTATTAATCAGTATTGACATTATTGCCCCTCCGCCATCGCAACGACTTGTGCTGCTGCTTCTGTTAATGATGTGGCTGCAACAATATTCAGGTTACTTTCAGCCAGTATTTGTGCACCCAACAGGGCATTGTTACCTTCAAGGCGAACCACAACGGGTACTTCGACCCCGACTTCTTCGACTGCACCAATAATACCTTCAGCGATCAAGTCACATCGGACAATACCACCGAAGATATTCACCAGTACTGCTTTCACGTTACTATCAGAGAGGATGATCTTAAAGGCTTCTGTTACTCGTTCTTTGGTTGCACCACCACCAACGTCCAAGAAGTTGGCAGGCTTACCACCGTGTAAATTGACGATATCCATTGTGCCCATAGCGAGTCCGGCACCATTTACCATACAGCCGATATTGCCATCTAGTGCGACGTAGTTGAGCTCCCATTTTGCCGCATGTGCTTCTCGCTCATCCTCTTGTGATATATCGTGCATTTCACGCAATTTAGGCTGACGGTAGAGTGCATTTGAGTCGATGTTGATTTTGCCATCAAGACAAAGTAAATCGCCACTGTCTGTGATCACTAGTGGGTTTATTTCTAATAGCGCAAGATCGTGTTGGGTAAACATGTTACCTAAACCGAGAAATATCTTAACGAACTGCTTGATTTGATTCCCTTCTAGCCCCATTTTGAATGCCAGTTCACGTCCTTGGTAAGGCTGTGGCCCCACGAGTGGGTCAATCGTGGCTTTATGGATCAGCTCAGGCGTTTCTTCCGCTACTTTCTCAATTTCTACACCACCTTCGGTAGACGCCATAAACACGATTCGACGAGAAGCACGATCCACAACAGCGCCAAGGTATAATTCATTGGCAATGCTTGACGCTTCTTCGACTAAAATTTTTGTAACCGGCTGGCCATTAGCGTCCGTCTGGTAAGTTACAAGGTTATTACCTAACCACTTTTGGGCAAATGCTTTGACGCCTTCTTTGGTGTCATGAAGCTCTACCCCACCTGCCTTACCACGCCCTCCGGCATGCACTTGACATTTAACGACTTTTTTCTCGGTGCTGATGTTTCCCGCTGCCTCAAAGGCTTCTTGTGGGGTATCACACGCATAGCCCTCAGGTACGGGCAAACCGAATTCAGCAAACAGCTGTTTGGCTTGATATTCATGCAAATTCATTTTGAGATTCCGTTTCTTTTTCCCTTGTGGGAGAGTAAATTTCGTAGCAATACAAGGCTAAAGGTTGACGAGTTGTATTGTGTTTATTCGCTGGATATTAGGTTGGCTTAATCTCGTTTGGCGAAGAATATATCGAACGATCCTCATTCCCTTAATATCCAATATTGCGAAAGGCCGCATAAGCCGCGGCCAAAGATCAAACGATGCTTATAAAAACGTAGGATACGTAATGGTATGAGCATCGTTTGCCATTAGTTTATTGATTAATTAGGCTCATTGTTGGCATATGCCAAGTCTGGATTACCAGCCTTGTCATTACCCTCATAGTGTGGGTTTTCAGGGTCAAACGTTTTGCCTGCTATACGCAATGCAATAAGTGTGATTGCGATAAACCCAATCAGTGATAGGAAGACTGGGCGATATGAACCCCAAATGCTGTACATAACAGGCACATATGCCATTGATATGCTCAAGAACACACCGTTGACCATATGGAAGTAGCGTTGTACATTCAGCAACTCTTTGCGGCCAACCATGTACGCTAAAGAAGATGGTTGCAGGTTAGGCATACCAGCAGAACCGAAGGCAAGACAGACAATTGCTAAATAGAACATGCCAATATTATCAGCAGAGCCGTAGGCCATGCCTAGAGCGCCAGTTACCAAGACAGACGTAAAAATAAGCGTGGTTTTGGGTGTGCCGATTTTGTCATCGAGATAACCCCAGACATAGCTCAGTGGGATACCCGCAAGGGCACCTGTTGCCAACATCGCAAGCGCTCTATTAATAGAAATACCTGTAGAGGTAAAGACGGGGATCATCTGTGACATTACAGACCCCATCACTAAGCCAACCAGAGACCACGCAATAGCATATGCCCAAAGCTCCTTAGTTTTAATAATTCGTTTAAGAGACCATGCTGATTGGTGTGATGAACGTGCCTTGATCTCAGCTTTCTCTTCATCGCTCAATGGAACGCCATCGGGATACAAGCCAACATCTTCTGGCTTATCGTACATTAGCCAATAACCCGCAATACCGGTAAGGATAATGAACAGTCCAACAGACGTATAAAAGCCCTGATATCCCCAGGCCGCGATGCCTTTGGTGCCGATTGCCGTAAAGGTTGCGGTACTAAATGGATAGGCAATGGTGATTACGCCTAAAATACGGCCCCGTGTGCGAACGAACCAGTTGGCAGCAATAGCACCTAGTGCCACGAACCCAACAGGGTACACGAACGCTATTGCAACATTGACATAAACAAATTGATCCATGGTCGAAACCATGCTCATGGCTATGATCAAAAAGCCGTGGATAATCGTGCAGGGGATTAGAATCTTCTTGATGCCCACTTTCATGAACAGGGTACCGATACCAAACATCACAATAACTGCAGATAGTTTGATAGTACCAAGTCTGACTGCAATGTCTGCAGGCGCCCAACCAAAGGTCCGCTCCAGTGTCGGTAATATCAAGTTCATACTATCTGGATTATTTAGAGAAACGTAGAGGTAACTCAAGATAAAGAAATAGATGGTAATACCGATAGCTTTGGGCTTATATCCCCTCTGAATTGGAACATTTTTTTTAGGGATGCCCTGTTTGTCTAACTCAACTTTTGCTTCCATATTATTGCTCCTAAGTAATCAATAAAAGGTTGTTGGTCTTTATTTTTATTAACTTCTGATTTAGTTCTGTATCAGTACTCCTAAATCAGAGTTGTCTATTGCTTCACGTTTAGTCATACACTAGATAGGTGTTGTTTTATGATTGACTTATGAGAGGGTAACGTCGTGCGAAATAAACGAGGCGAACGAAATGATTAATCAATATGAGAGCGGTATAGCAATAATAATTTTTTTGTGAACCTAAGCAGAATTATATATTTTGGGGTAAGTCACAAATTGATATTAAGGTGGTGTTGAACAGTCTTTATAAATGAAGGAATAGTGATATTTTTGGTTAATGACTCTTGTAAGTAATACAATAAGACCGGAATAGATATGGCGTTAATATAATCCTTTCAGCTTGTTCTTTTTATGAAGTAACTGATAGCTTGTACGTGTGTATGTTGTTCATCATTAACTCGTTCAACCAAAGAGTGGGTCTAAGTTGTTAGAAGCTGCTGTTTTGCCACGCGAGGAGCCATACAGTGGATCGTTTTGTAACCAGCCTGACGAAGTTAGATTGTCAAATCATGGAGGGAGGATTTATCTGCTTTTGGCTATTCCTCTATTTACTAATAAATCTAACTAAAAGAATCTTTTGAGTCTTAGCGATTGAGAGATCTTGTTCACATAACACTTAATAGAGGAGTTCGTCTCGTAAAGAACGGACGATAAGTCCTTATAAATGGGCGAATCTTGCCATGTTTTTACTCTTGAATGGCATTAAGACCATATTTAAGCCCAATTTAGTAACCGCTATCATGCAGTTAGAAAAACTATACAGGTGTTAGTGATAGATGGCTGGAAAGGGTCTGAAGAAATAAGGCTTAATATAATCACGGAACTAATAACTGTTATCAGTATTGATCTAATTAGGGGAATGTTATGGAAGATAAAGATCTCAATACAAGTCGTCGCGACTTTATTAAATCTGCAAGCGCAGGCGTGGCTGCATTGTCACTTGCAGGAACAGGTTTAATGGGTATGTCTGCTCCAGCTTTGGCGGGCGGATCGAAAGAGCAAGATGCCTTGTTTGAAATGAATGCTAACGAAGAGTTTGAAGGGCTACGAGCTGTTACAGTCGGTAACGCTGGACCTCCGATGGCCAACGGAAACACAACTTGGGCCTCTACTCTTATTCAGTTCGATGACAAGTGTTTTCTGGTCGATTGTGGGGCAGCGGCAACACATGGTCTTCTGTTAGCTGGGATCCAACCGGGTAAAGTGACTAACATGCTCTTTAGTCATCATCACGCAGATCACAACTCGGATTACTTTACCTATGCAATTGGTGGTTGGGCTGGTCCGGAGGGACGTCGACATTCTAACGTTGTTGGTCCTAAGAATACGAAAAAGCTACACAACGTGATGTTGGATTTTTATAAGGAAGATATAGAGTACCGTACAAATTACGGTTGGTCAGGTGATGGCCTTGTCGATAAAGTCAATATCATGGAACTTGAAGGTGGTGAGACCTTTGAGCTTGATGGGGTTAAAATCAGCACCACGCTTGGTGTGCACACAATGACAAACATCGTATATCGCTTTGACTATAACGGCCAATCAGCAGTGGTAACAGGTGACAGCGCCTATACAGAGAATATCGTTGAGATATCTAAAGGCGTCGATATTTTAGTTATTGATACACATATGGCAGAAGGTACTTTTGCGACAAATACGTTAAGTCGCGCACAGAATCGCGAGAATATGCGAAAGGCGCATATGTCAAACGAAGATATAGCTCTGATCGCCGCAAAAGCCAAGCCCAAAAAGTTAGTACTCACTCACTTGCCTCCTGGCTATATTGATATCGATGCGACAATTAAAGCCGTTCGTAGTGAAGGTTATGAAGGTGAAGTTGTTGTCTCTGAGCCATGCGGTAAGTACGTCGCTTAGTCATTGTTTGTTAAGATCTGCACTAGTTCGCCCTTGAATCGAGCTAGTGCAACTTTCTTGATTTCAACGCAGTCAGCCGCAACGATCTATCTTTAGCCGAAAACTGTATTTGCATTGTCAATATTTATGATATTAATTACGGTGCGGCGAAAGTTAGAATTACTTTGATTACACTAGGAATGAACAGTATTTAACTTGTTAAGGTACAGTCGGGCTGTGCAGATATCCTTGTTAGCCATAGTCCTGAATTCAGATAATAAGTGCGACACTCATGGGAAGGTGTAAAAGAGGAAGCCAACTGCCGAAAGTGGTACGCTCT
>NZ_JBNNXT010000078.1:0-5185 GCF_052873815.1 Photobacterium sp. DNB23_23_1
AGCTCCGTGGAATAAAGAAGCTATATCAATACCAAGTATTGAGGGTTATCTGAATGTGGGTAGGAATACCCGCTTACGTTTAAATGATGCTTTATTAAAACCGCTTTACAAGAGTTTGTATCTGTCTTTACTGTTAATTATTAATGGATTATCACGAGCTCTCCACTGGCGCCACACAGAAACTGTGCGCTAAGACATAACCACAGCACAGAAATATCTTAGTTTTATCACCGAAAATTAGCTCTAAATTAAAGAATATGACTTTTTAGTATTAGACACTCCTTCGGTAACCTTGTCTCCCTCTCATTGTGCATTTTTCTCATAATGGGCAGACAAAGCTCAATATGAGGCTAATGCGTTGATGGTATTTTTCAACATGTGGTTCATCCCATTTTTTGCTATCACATTGGGTTTGTGTGATGGACATCATCAATACCTTCAGGAAAAGACATAGTTATGTCAGTTAGGAGCGAATTGTTGAAGTTATTGGATTGATTTCAGTGCTAACGTTTTAAAACTTTTGTTGTTGACCGTAAGTACTTGGAGGTCTTATGTCAGATACATCTATAGCTTATAACCAAAGAAGTAAATCATCGCTCAAAGACATTTGGTCCTATTCATTAGGCGAAGGTGCAACGTCTATTGCTATAAATGGTGTCAGTAATTTTGCATTGCTTTTCTACACGCAAGTGTTGGGATTGAATGCAGCTTTAGCTGGTCTGGCTCTAAGTATCAGCGTACTTTGGGATGCGATTTCAGACCCGGTAATGGGTTATGTTACGGATAATACAACAAGCCGTTACGGGCGCAGGCACATATACATGTTCTTTGGAGGCATTCTATTAGCAGTATCATTCATTTCACTTTGGACGGTTCCAGAATCATTCTACGGAAACTCTACGATTCTATTTGGGTACTTGCTTGTAGTTAATTTAATAATGAGAACAAGCTTAACAGTTTTTGTCGTGCCATATACCGCTCTGGGTTTTGAAATCTGTAAGGGCTATGAAAGTAGAGCCAAGCTTCAAAGTGTTCGTTCATTTTTTAATATGTGTGTTAATTTTGTCTTTGGTGCTCTGGCATGGAGTATTTTCTTCAAAGATAGCGTAGATGCCAGTGGTGCAAGAGTTGATGGCACTAAAGTGCCTGGCAATTTTTTAGTTATGGGCATAACATTAAGTGTATTTGCCCTCATTATGATCTTGCTTTGCGTGTATTTAACCCGAGCGTTTGCAAGTTCCTCTAATGATAATCAATCTAAAAGTGCGATGAGCATTAAAGAGTTTATGGTAAGTACCAAAGGTATCTTATCTGACAGGTTAGCACTACGTGTTTTTGCATTCTTATTTGTGGGGCAAATTGGTGTAATGTTAACCGCTCAACTTCAAGTTTTTGCTTATGTCGATTTTCTAAATTTATCTAGTGGCGATAAGACTCTTGTTCATGGAAGTACAATGGTTGGTTTCGCGTTTGGTTCACTTGCCGTTGCAAAGCTCGTCAATTTTTTAGAGAAAAGATCTGTCATTGTATATGCAGTGGTCGTATCGACAATTGCAGGACTCGGTATGTATATCATCTTCTCTGCTGATATTTTTAACCTTGACTTAGCCAATAATCAAACTGTATTTACAGTACCATGCTTTGCTTTTTTTCAAGGGCTATTTTGGTTTGGTTGGGGCATAGTTATGCCTCTTGCCACATCTATGATTGCTGATGTATCAGCGATTAGCGAAGCGAAAACGGGGCAAGTCAAAGATGGTGGTTACTCGGCGATGTTCAGTTTTGCGCTTAAAGCTTCAACTTCGTTTGCTTTATTATTCAGTGGCGGGTTACTCGCTATGAACGGTTATGTTGAAGGTGTACCGGAGCAAACAGCAGAAGTAGCAAAACAAGTAGCAACAACGTCTTTCCTAGTAGGACCTTTATTCATGATACTGGCAACGGCATTTCTTTATAAGTATCCCGTCAATCGCGCTGTTATGGCTAAGCTCAATGACGAGAGTATCTAGGAGTTTGTTGTATGTTTAGAATCAAAAAAGTAATGCTCGAACAAGCTCAGCAATTAGGCGCGTTTGACGGACTACCACTTTTAAGTTGGGTCGTTGAATGCTCATCTGATGGCGCTTATCAAACGCAGTATCACGTACAGCTTGCTAAGACCCCACTGTTTGACGATGTCCTGTTGGACTCTGGTGAAGTAGACAGTGATGAGTCTGTTAACGTGAAGTTTGCCGATATCACATTAGAAGCATCAACAAGCTACTTTGTTCGCGTCAAGGTGTGGAATAATGTTGGTGAGAGTACCGCATGGTCAGAGCCTAAACAGTTTTTAACGGGGTTGATGTCACAATGGAATGCGCAGTTCATTTCACCGGAGATTGAAGACGAAGCTGAGCTATCAAGATGTTTTTATTTAAGAAAAAAGTTTGATCTTTCCGAGGGAAAACACGTCAATTCGGCTGTTATCCATATGAGTGCTTGTGGTATTTACAAAGCATTCTTAAACGGGGAAGAAGTTGGTCAGGATGAGCTTAAACCTGGTTGCACAAGCTACAAAAAAAACATGCTCTATCAAACTTATGATGTCACAAGCCAAATAAGTGGTAACAATGTTGTCGCGTTTCATGTTGCTCCTGGTTGGTATAAGGGGCGGTTTGGTTTCTTCGGCGAGAGAAACTTCTATGGTAATAAGAGCGCCATTATTTGCCAATTAGTCATTACTTATGATAATGGTGAAACACAGGTGGTGACGAGTGATGACTCATGGTTGGCAACAGCTTCACCTGTCATTTTTTCTGAAATATATGATGGCGAAACCTACGATGCTAATCGCGAAGTCGTTAACTGTTTAAGCGGTGATATAAATGAATCAGATTGGTATCGCCCTGTTTCGCTAGATTTACCGACTACTATATTAAACCCTCAACACGCCAATGCGGTGCGACGAATAGAGCAGATCGAGCAGCCGAAGAAAATCATCTCACCAAAAGGTGAAGTGATTTTAGATTTTGGGCAGAATTTATCTGGCTTTGTAGAGTTTGCTGTTAATGGCAAAGTTGGTCACAAGGTTGTCCTTGAGCATTTTGAAGTTTTAGATGCAAACGGAAATGCCTATTTTGATAACTTACGTTCAGCTAAACAGCGAATTGAGTATATTCTGGATGACTCAGGGGTACAGAGTTACTGCTCTAATTTTTCTTTTCAAGGTTTTAGGTATGTTCGTGTCACCAAATACCCAGGGGTAGTTAAACCGGGTAATTTTAAAGTTCATGTGATCCATTCTGAAATGGATCAAACGAGTGAATTTGAAAGCTCTAATGCCCTGTTAAACCAACTGCATAAAAATATTCGCTGGGGAATGAAAAGTAACTTTGTTGATATTCCGACAGACTGCCCTCAAAGAGATGAGCGATTGGGGTGGACGGGGGATGCGCAGATTTTTGCCAAAACAGCATCGTATTTGTTTAATACAAGCAGTTTTTTTTCTAAATGGTTGACTGACCTGAATGCGGATCAGCTTGAAAATGGCGGGGTACCGCATGTCATCCCTGATGTGTTGTCAGGGAGAACGGATCATGATGAATTTCTTTCGACAGGTACGCACTCTTCAGCTGCGTGGGGTGATGCGGCAATTATTATACCGTGGACAATGTATGTCATGTTCGCTAACAAGGCGTTGTTAGCGAGGCAGTATGAAAGCATGTGTGCCTATGTAGACTTTATGGTTAATAATTCTGATGAATATATTTTCAATTACAAACTTCAGTTTGGTGATTGGGTAGCACTAGATGCCAAAGAGGGGAGCTACTTTGGTGCCACGCCGAATGATTTAACAGCGACGGCTTTCTTTGCTTATTCAACAAGATTGCTAGCAAAAACGGCAAAGGTATTGGGTTATGTAGATGATGAGCGTCAATATTGGGCGTTACACGATAAAGTGAAATCATCTTTCAACAATAAGTTTGTTAACGTGGATGGCTCACTCAAGGCTCGCACGCAGACGTCGCATATACTATGCCTTCATTTTGATTTAGTGCCTGATGTGTTTAAGCCTAAAGTAGCAGAAGGATTGATTGCGCTTTTGGCTGAAAATAATGGAAGCTTAAATACAGGGTTCGTCGGTACCCCCTATTTTTGTTTTGCACTAAGCAATAATGGATATGTAGAGGAAGCCTATGATTTACTTCTTAAAGAGACTTTCCCTTCGTGGTTACATCAGGTGAAGCAAGGCGCTACCACTATTTGGGAGCATTGGGATGGCATTAAACCAGACGGTACGATGTGGAGCCCTGATATGAACTCATTTAATCATTATGCTTACGGTTCTATTGGAGATTGGATTTATAGCTCTGTATTAGGAATTCAACCAACTGAGTCCTCTCCCGGTTTTAAAAAACTACGAATAAAACCGTTAATGACAAAAAAATTGGCCTTTGCAAAAGGTCGCTTTGAGTCAAATTATGGTGATATATGCGTAGAATGGAAACATATAAATGGTGACTACTTTTCTCTTAGTATCACTGTTCCATTTAACTCATCGGCGATGATAGAGTTCGATGTGAACGATCAAATCGTTTGTAGTAATGGTATGACTACTCTTGGCAGTAATGTGTATGAGGTTGGGTCTGGAACCTATCTTTTTGATATTCAAAAAAAGAGGGACAATAAAATGTCGGTGCCAGCTGATTCGTTGTTTTCTAAGATGGATTAGGGGTATATAAAATTTGCAACGACATTTATTTACCTGATTACCACCGAGCCTCAGCTAATTTAAGTAAACGTTGAGGCATCGGTGCTGTTTGAATACCTAAGTAAATGAGTTGTTCCAACATCGCATTCTTATTGGGTGACCTTCTTTATTCAGTGATACTGCTGCAACGAATGGCCGCTTCCCTTTGGCTCACCGTCTACTAGCACCTCACTGCACGCCACCCCAGTAAACATCATCCATTTGGATATACCCATCCGAAGGGGATTCATCATCACGCTCTTTCATGGCCTGCATGAGCTTGTGCTTAAGCCGCCATGCTGCGTTATATGAAAGTAAGCGCGCCACGTGGGATCGTAGTGCGCTTACACTGTATCCTGTCTTTGACTATTAATTAAAAGTAAGCGGGTATTCCTACCCACATTCAGATAACCCTCAATACTTGGTATTGATATAGCTTCTTTATTCCACGGAGCT
>NZ_JBNNXT010000079.1:0-4740 GCF_052873815.1 Photobacterium sp. DNB23_23_1
GAGCCGGATATCGACTCTCTACTTCCTTGGAACTTCTCTCATTAATAATCGCCCCGTGGAATCATGGGGCGGATACTAAGGAACAGGTTCCATGGGGCAACCATATTCACCGGCAAGACCTCGTATCTGATTCGCTTTCGCTGTTCTTTGGCGGACTAGCTCTTCACGCACACGATGAAGGGCTTCATCATCTTGCTGTTCAACTGTTTTATTTGTGGCAAAGCGCATTTGCGACCTCCCAGACACCTCACAAATGGCCTCAGCGTCCACCTTGTTGTTCTTATTCGTTTTACGCCCGATTCACATACTGAGGAGCAATCAATTTAACCTGATTATATCCCAGAGCAGCTAATTCTCTTGCCCAAAAATGTGCAAAACAGCAGGCTTCTAAGGCAATAGCTGCGTTCGTTGGAACACGTTAGCAATACCTCAGATCCAGGATTCACTATTATATTGACCTTGCCAGAATACTTCTTGTTCATTAACTGCTTGAATATTGAACATATTTTTGCCAGGTAAACACCACCCCGAATGATAAAATTCACCTTCCCTTGCTTTAATTTGCATCTTTCCATCAACTGATGATGGTTGCTGAGGTGAGCTGCGTCCATACCATTGGATACGATGTTTGCGCACTAGCTCAACATAAATAACTCAAAAAGCATGACAAGCATCACAATAAAATCAGAGCGTTACATAACTTAAGCTATGGGTACATAAGTGCTATTTATATATTTCCAATTCTATATAAGATCAGCGACTAAATTCACTATTGATAGAGTCCAATATGATTACTCAACTTATCACCCCTAAATTAATCCGCAAAGATTTGGTAGCTGAAACCAAACAAGCAGTTTTTGAAGAGCTTGCGGATGTTCTTGCAGCCAATAATAAAGTAAGTGATAAAAATGGCTTTCTCGCTGATATTTTAGCGCGTGAAGCACTTAGCGTAACATCGATGGACGGAATTGCTTACCCGCACGCGAAAAGTAGTTTCGTAGTAGAACCTGCCATTGCTGTCGGTGTAAAGAGTTCTGGTATTGATTACGACGATGAAGAAGGAATTGAACCTAGAGTATTTTTCATGATCGCTTCACCAGATAATGGTGCTGACCATCATATTCATGTGCTGCAAGAACTGTTCGGTAAATTTAGTGATGAGTTCATCGAAGCCGTAGTTAATGCTGATGGTGAAAACAAAGTACTTGATATCCTGATAAATTCATAGGTAACGATATGAGTTCAACAATGACTCCAACTAAGAGTGACTTGAAGTCAAATTTAGTCACCTTAAAACAACACTTGCTTTTTGGTACATCCCACATGCTTCCTTTTATTGTCGCAGGTGGTGTTTTACTGGCGCTCGCCGTTATGGCCTCAGGTAAAGGCGCTGTACCTGAAGATGGACTTCTAGCCGGTATTTCAACGATTGGTATTAAAGGTCTCGTGCTATTTCCAATTATCCTTGGTGGATTTATTGGTTTTTCCATTGCAGATAAACCTGCACTCGCTCCTGCTATGATTTCGTCTGGAATTATGGCCGATATGGGGGGGGGCTTTCTTGGATGTATTGCTTCCGGCTTCATAGCTGGCGGCGTCGTGTATCAGCTTAAGAAAATCCCTCTATCTACTAACATGACCGCATTGGGTGCATACTTTATCTATCCATTGATTGGTACTTTGCTTTCTGCCGGTATTGTTCTTTGGGGTATTGGAGAACCTATCAAATTATTCATGACTTCTATGAATGCCTTTCTTGAGTCAATGGCTGGTTCGTCTAAGGCTGTCTTAGGTGCAATTCTTGGTGGCATGACAGCGTTTGATATGGGTGGTCCAATTAACAAGGTGGCGACTTTATTTGCTCAAACACAAGTAGATACACAGCCTTGGCTAATGGGTGGTGTTGGGATTGCTATCTGTACCCCTCCTTTAGGTATGGCACTCGCAACGTTTATGTTCAAAAAGAAGTTTAGCAAACAAGAGCAAGAGGCCGGCAAAGCGGCGGCAATCATGGGCTCTATTGGTATTTCTGAAGGTGCGATACCATTTGCAGCAAACGACCCTGTTCGAGTTCTTCCTTCAATTGTGATTGGTGGTGTGGTCGGTTGTGTCTTTGGTTTCTTAACTGACATTCTCCTTCATGCCCCATGGGGCGGTCTAATTACGGCCCCTGTATCAAGCAACATACCTATGTATGTTACAGGCATCGCGCTCGGCTCTCTCACTACAGCATTAATTGTGGGCTTTTGGAAACCTGTTGCTGATGAAGAAGACAGCTCTGATGCGCTGGACGAGGCACCGATTAATCATGCTCCTGCTACCAAAGTGAGCGAAGGACAATATGATGTTGTTGCTGTAACCTGCTGCCCTTCTGGCGTTGCACATACCTTTATGGCCGCAAAAGCACTAGAAAAAGCCGGCGCAAGTGCTGGTGTAAGCATCAAAGTTGAGACACAAGGGCAAAACGGTATTCAAAATCGTTTGAGTACAGCGGATATTAAAAATGCGAAGCTCGTTATTTTGGCTCATGATATTCAGGTAAAAGATGCTAGTCGCTTTGAGGGTAGCAACATTTTTGAGTGCTCTACTAAAGAAGCGATGAAAAAAGCTAACTCTCTCATTCAATTCTAATAGTATAAAGAATGTGGATATATAGGAATCTAGCGTAGTTTAAGGGTATGTAATCAAGCTCGTATTTTATCTAGCATGGGAAACGATGCCTCGATAAGACGCCTTAATGCGACCGCCATAGACTGTTAGAACTCAAATCTATCTTAAACGCCCAGAACACTTATTCTGGGCGTTTTCTATGTAGTAGTACCTTCATGTTCAACGTAACATCTGATGATTTTAACGAACTTCATGAATTTCGTGACTATATTGAATACGAAGGGTTAAAGCTCGCCTGGAAACCCAACCCAAAGCAATTAGTTCAAGAGCTCTGTTTTATACTCGACAAAAAGGAGGTCAACTTAAGTAATTCAAGTCAGTTAGACAACCAGTTCCATCAGACTTTCATTTCCTTGTGTGATAACAGATATTTCAAGGAGTCATACTCTTTGAACTCGGCGCGTATGGCTACAGCAAGGAATCATTAAGGAAGTAACGAAGAACATTTATTACGTTCACTCGAACGGCACCGCGCTATTGTCAAATCCTTGCAAAAAAAGAACACTGATGACGCTCAGCGCCAACTTTTTTGCCATATTTTACAAGCACATGAGTCCAACTGGAGTACGACTAACTTATCATGAGAAACTAAAATGATTGTAGGATTGTAGGATTGTAGCGAGTTTAACTGGGCTTTACTTCAAACCGTTAACTATACTCAGAGCAGCCAAACCAAATATCGGATTGGAACATGTATTCAATGCTAAACGAGTTGGAGCTGCTTGTATTTTTCTGTTTTTGTTTGACCGTTGGTTTTAATATTTTCGCTTTTTTGGGGAAATGTTATTCAATCACTACGCGGCGTACTTGGTGTCATTTGGGGCTTTATTTTCTTTCGAGACCAAGTGTTAGCCCATAAATCAAGTTGGACAAGAAATTTGTGTGCTACCGGAGGTGTTTTTTAGCCGTTATGCTATTTATACTTGATAATGTGAGATTATAAATTAATAAGTGCTTTCACAGAAAATAATAACTCGTAACGCAAATAACCTAATACGATGCAATCAATACTCTGCGAATTGATTGATATAAATCATAGCCTGTAATTTATAAAGAATATAACCTAATCACATCATTTATAATTAATAAGAAGAACATGTCTAATAAAGAAATTAAGTTCATTGCGGTCGATATGGACGGAACACTACTCGATCATAACGGCCATCTACCCGAAGATTTCTTTCCTATTTATCAAAAGCTTAGTCAACGAGATATTACTTTCGCTGTCGCTTCAGGACGACAATATTACAGTTTACGAAACACATTTGCACCAATCTGTGATCAGATGATGTTCATTGCTGAAAATGGCACGTTGGTAATGAAAGGTGGAAAGCAATTGTATCGCTCTGAGATCTCCCCTAATGCTGTCCCTGAAATAATAAACGATGCACGTGGAATCAATGGAGCACATATCGTTTTGTGTGGAACAAAATCAGCCTACATTGAAACCCGAGACCCGTTATTTTTGAAGGAAGTAAACAAATATTTCGCGCACTGTCAAAGTGTTGATGACCTTTTGGATGTGAACGACCAAATTATTAAGATTTCCATTTGCCATTTTGATGGTGCTGAAGATTACGTATTTCCTTTAATGAACAGTAAATTTGGCCATAGCCAGCAAGTAGTTTTAAGTGCAAAAGTCTGGCTTGATATCATGAACGCTAACGCCTCTAAGGGAGCGGCTATTAAGTATTTACAAGAGTCTTTGGGATTTAACCATGAGCAGACAATGAGTTTTGGTGACTACCTTAATGACCTTGAAATGTTAAAGGTAAGCCACCATTCTTATGCAATGGAAAACGCTCACCCAAAACTGAAACAGATTGCGCGCTTTTCAGCACCTAGTAATCGTGAAGGTGGAGTTATAACTGTCATAAAGAAAGAGTTACGTATATCTTCCTAGCTAAATTCACTTACTTTGTTTTAATTAATATTATAATTCCAGATTATTTAGTGTATTTGACCACTATTTAATAGTAGCACTTTATAAACGGTATCCGCCCCATGATTCCACGGGGCGATTATTAATGAGAGAAGTTCCAAGGAAGTAGAGAGTCGATATCCGGCTCA
>NZ_JBNNXT010000080.1:0-3908 GCF_052873815.1 Photobacterium sp. DNB23_23_1
GAGCAAGTCATGGATTGACACAAACAGTCAAGCTCAAGAGATATGGGCGAGAAAATACCTCATAAAAAAGAAGGCTGAGCTGACAAGCTCTGGTGATGGTCTTGTGGCATCAAACCGATGGCGAGGGCAAATGCCTGCGTTAGTCTTTTTAACGTCTCTTGAGCAAAATACAAAATGTGAGCACTCAAGTCTTCTACTGAAAAAGATGAAAGCTGCCTGGGATCAGCAGGTTCGCAAGAGCAAGGCTAAAAAGACACGTCCAGTCTATATCTCAATTAAAAGCTCTAATCAGCTGCAGCAGTTGGCTAAAGCGAATAAGCAAACCCAGGTCATGGCAATGGAAGCTTTAATTGCCAGCCATTATGCAACTCATAAAAATGAAGTAATACAAAGAAAGCACCATAAAATCCTGCAACGCAAAGAAATTAATAACTTAGAAATGCATTTGGTTAGTTTAACTGATGAGAATAAAAAACTAACATGTGAAGTAGAAGCGCAATCCATTAACATTGAGCGTCTAGAAAGCGAGCTATCTTTGAAAAAGGCTAAAGTCCGTCAACTAAATATAGAATTGACAAAAAAAGAAAAAGAATTAAAAGATTTATATGCAAAGAACACAATTAACAAACTAGAAAAATATTAGTTTAGGTTGAAACGGTTTAACCAATAGCCGATATTTTAAATGTTTGAATGCTCTTTAGTTGTAGTAACACACTCGATCTTACACATCTGCTGGTTAGTCACGACGAGGTCGTACAGTCAGCTTTGTGAGCACAAATGCTGGTCATGATCACTCTGACACGTTTCTGGACAGGAATGAGTCAGTGATATTGCTAATTTAGCAACCCATGAATTAAATCAGGTATGGCAAAAGTCACTTCTATCGGTGTCCAGTCTGGCTGGAACAGATCAATTGAGTTAGACCTCAACTTTCAGATAGCGCCTGAACTGCTGAGTGTTAAAACAATCAGCATTTAAATATGGCTTACCTTCTTCAATAAATGGTAATAATTGGAAATCCTCCCCCCCCACACAACCAATACGGCTACTGACAAAAAGAAACTCCTTGAAGTTTTCGGCTAATTCAACACCATGCCCTTCACCGTCATCGTGGCTTAGATACACTACAGGTTGTCGATCAGGATCTCTTAGATCGATTGCTAGATAATCGCCATTACCCACTTCGTGAAAGGCTAATTTGTTGTGCCAAACAATATCGTAAGGGTCATTTTCATCAGGAAAACACTCTTCTACCCAACCGTTTTTGTCTTCGTTAAACTCAACAATCCAATCAAGCGACCAGTGTCTCTCGCCACAGAATATTTGGTTTAGCTCTCCTTCAAGCTCATAATTATCTGGAAAGCACCAACGAAATTCGACTTTTCGGGAAAAGTTCAGAAGGACTTCTCTAAGTGATGATGGAATTGAAAACCCTAGTTTCTCTTCAAGAGTGAAGATGTCGTCCGTGCTAGCTGGTTCTTCAATCGTTAAAGCCTGAACCTCCCCTCCCATGCGGTTTATTGCTTCAGCAAACTTTTGCCAGTTGTTAATTACGTCTTTGTATTCCATAGTAATTCTGAGTAAGTAGCCCTAGAACTAGAGGGGGATATACTACCTATCTTTGGTTTTTATTTCTTTGAATTAAAATGCATATTTGATTTTTCTCGAATCCGTTGCGCAATGCACGGAATGGAATTGGGAGTTTTTGAGCATCGCCGTTCGACAGCCCGCTATTAGGAAATGTAAGTCAAAACTCAGTGCCATGATCTGCACTGAGTAATTACGTAAACACGGAAAGGGGCAGAACCGATTTGGGCAACCTGTCAGATCTAGTCACGTCGAGGTAACGAAACTAACAGATTGCATTCAGACTAATTCACTTTAGTAATAAAGGAACATGATAAGAACTAATCTTTTGTATTCCTTCATGTATTCCATATAATTGAAAACCAAAACCAACTCAATTAAAATCAAACACTTAATGGTCAAATTCAGATGACGCCAGCCCACCAAACGTTTGGAAAGGGCGGTAATCGAAAGATTACCGCCCTTTTTGTTTTGATATACCAACACTCACTACCTCTCAACTTCTCATCCACACAAAAAAATGTGACTCATAGTCCGTGGACCAAAAGTCTACAGGCGAAGACCATGTCGTTCATAAGCAAGCAAAAAGTAGACTGCCGTGAACGACTCAGTACTCAAACCCTTTGGGTTACACATTAAACAATTAAGAAAGGATGCTGCGTTAAGCCAAGAAGAATTTGCTGCGCGTTGTGGACTTGACCGTACCTATATCAGTGGCATTGAGCGTGGTCTGAGAAATGTCAGCCTCATCAACTTGTTTAAGTTGGCGCAGGCACTTGATGTTGCACCGGAAAAGCTTTTGGCGTTTGAGGTCGACAATGACTAACCGAGCTTTTTACGACGCAACCCTATCGGATTTTCTTCAGTCCTCCTCAGATGACATTATCGGTAAACTTACCATTAAGCATACTCAGCTATTACAGCATGAACAGACAGGGGCGTGGGAAGCACAAATTCAAATCTTGCAGCAAGCATTATCTGGTTTAACACCTCATGATGGGCACCTGTTCTTTGAGTTCCTTATCCCGCGAATGGGACGGCGCGCTGATGCGGTACTTATCTATCAAGGTATTATCTTTGTTATCGAGTTTAAAGTCGGCTCAAGCAGCTACCATTCCGCCGATCTGCGCCAAACCGTCGGCTATGCACTAGATCTGAAGAACTTCCATCGAGGCAGTCATTCACTTCCTATTGTGCCGATTCTACTGGCAACCAAAGCGAACAAAAGTTCATGGGAATTAACCCTGAATAAAGATGGCGTCGCTAAACCAATTGTCGATAACAGCCAGCAGATAGCCGGCATCATCAAGCAGTGCTCAGTTAAATTGCGAGCGAATCAAGTTGATGCCATTGAGTGGTCTAATAGCGGTTACCTCCCTACCCCAACTATCGTGGAGGCTGCACAGGCACTGTATGCCGATCACGCTGTTGAAGATATTGCGCGTAATGAAGCCGACACTCAAAACCTAGGCGTAACCAGCGACGAGTTACTCAAGCTAATCCATCAAGCCCGAATCAATAAGCAAAAAATCATTTGTTTCGTCACTGGAGTCCCCGGAGCAGGTAAAACGTTGGTCGGGCTTAATATTGCCAACACCCACTCAAACCCAAAAGATAACGAGTACTCAGTTTTTCTAAGTGGCAACGGACCATTAGTGAGTGTATTGCAAGAAGCACTCGCCATTGATAAATCTTCACG
The DNA here is from genome assembly GCF_052873815.1 of Photobacterium sp. DNB23_23_1. Classification (NCBI taxonomy): domain Bacteria; kingdom Pseudomonadati; phylum Pseudomonadota; class Gammaproteobacteria; order Vibrionales; family Vibrionaceae; genus Photobacterium; species Photobacterium sp. DNB23_23_1. The sequence goes on from NZ_JBNNXT010000080.1 coordinate 3,287, forward strand.
TACCGATATGAGCAAAGCGGCTGCACGCCGAGAAACGTCACAGTTTATCCAGAATATTCACCGCTTCCGTGATGAGGCCCTGGATGGCTCTGTCCCGCCAGAAAATGTCGCGATATTTGACGAAGCACAACGGGCATGGAATGCAGAGCAGACATCAAAGTTCATGCAAACCAAGCGTAATCAACCTAACTTTAATCAATCTGAGCCTGAGTTCTTGATTGAAGTGATGGACAGGCACGAAGACTGGGCAGTGATCATAGCTCTGATAGGCGGCGGGCAAGAGATCAATACTGGCGAAGCAGGGCTTGCTGGATGGCTATCTGCTTTAGAACATGGGTATTCTCATTGGCAGGTCTACTGCTCGGCAGAGTTACTCAAAGGCGAATATGTCTCAGATGGTTTGTCACTAGAAAATCTGCAAAACGCAAACAAACTGCCAAGCTTGCATTTAGCGACTTCGATGCGATCGTTCAGGGCTGAAAAGCTGTCTAGCTTTGTACACCATGTCATCGCAGGAGAATGCAAAAAAGCCTCAGAGCTAGCTAATGCGTATTCCGCTGATTCCGGACACCCATTCCGCGTTTAACCGGACGCCCTTTTCCCCAAGCTTTTCTCTACCCCT
>NZ_JBNNXT010000081.1:0-3894 GCF_052873815.1 Photobacterium sp. DNB23_23_1
TGGGCTTGGAGCATAAAAATTCCCTCCAGTTGCTGCCTACTTTAAGTGTAGCAACAACTTAAGGGAACATAGCGAAAATCATAGAGGCCAGTCATATGACTGGCCTCTATGATTGTTCAAATCGGCGATTTTGTTGGGCTCTATGCTGCCATGGTATGGCGCTGAATAAACTCAATCGAGTGCTGATTGAACTCGTCTGGGCGTTCAACATTACAAACGTGCCCACAGTTTTCGAATTCTGTCAGGTAGCTATGCTCGTGTTTATCAACCATTTCTTTTACTGGCTTGATGAACATATAGTCATTGCCGCCCATTAAATAAAGTGTCGGTATCGGTAATTCTTTTTCTTTGAAACACTTCATTAAAGGATTGACGTCTGTTGCCAGTTTAAACCAACGTTTGAACTCCTTCTGGCACAACTTTTTAGCATCGTTAACAAACATCAATCGCGATTCTTTTTGTGTTTTCTGCGGCATAACCACGTAGGCAAACAACTTGTACAGCCACATGTAAGGGATGAAATGCTTGCACATGTTGCCCGCTGAAATTAACACCTGAGAACGTGTATTCAGGCGTGTAACCGCACCACCGAGAACCATGGTTTTTACTCTTTCGGGGGCCAATTCGGCTAGGCTACGAATAATGATCGTGCCGAGTGAAATCCCAACGAAATGTGCTGATTGGATTTTAAGGTGATTTAACACGTGTACGATGTCAGCCGTCACAGTTTTAAATGTGTACGGGTTTTTGATCATGTCCTGAAACATGTTGTTTGAGCGACCGTGCCCTCTTAGATCGAGAAGAAGTAGGTTGAAATGCTGCTTGTAGGCTTTTATCTGCTTGAACCAGATAGATGAACTACCTCCGGCACCATGAACAAATACAACCCAATCTTTGCTGGTTGGGTGATGGTAAGTTTTATGAAACAACAAAGTATCTGACATGTATCTACTCATTTTTATTTTCAGCAGGCATTATAACACGGGCCTCTCTAAGACTTTGCTCCGATGTGTGACGCTTTGTAAAATTAAGACTTAGGGCGAGTTCAAGTTATTGATTATGAGTTTAAGGATAAATATCGAAGATACAATACTGTGACTCATGTCACGCATTGATTTGGTTGTTGATGCCCTATTGTACGACAAATAGCAAAAACCGGCATAACCTCAGGCTATGCCGAAAAACGATGATTGACGTTTCTTGTTGCTTTCGTACATAGCAACTATATGACTCAGGATTTAAAGTAACTGAAGGCGATCCACTTCAATTTCAGGGATATTGCCGCCTTCATATTCGCCATAGAGACGTAGTCTTGTTGTGGCATTAATCGCTTCTGGTATGTTGATATCGTCGTCAATTTCAACTTGGATCTCTTTAGTGCCATCGCTGAAAATGAAAGTGTCGGCATTGATTTGCTTAATGAGGTGCCCTTCGACAATCGCTTCTTTTTCCGTGAACATACTCGTGTCTTTTAGTAGTTCAGCAACGCTAACGGTTTCTACTGGTCCTGAATAGTTCAAAGCATTCTCATTCTTGTTATGGTCTCCAGCAAAAGCGGCTGTTGGTAGAATGATAGCGGCAGTGGCGATAGCCATAACAGTGTTCTTAATCATAATTCGGTCTCCTTGTGTTGATGGTTATATTAAACAACACTGGTTCTGAATTAATGATGAGTTGGTTATTCAGAAATGGTTCATATACCTAAATAAATTGCGTACATATTCTTTAACTTGCCATTGGATAGGTGAAAAACAAAAGGTGTACCAAGTTGAAAGCAAAATGAATCACAACAGCAAACGCTAGTCGACCTGTCCAATAATATGTCAGTCCATAAAGCAACCCAGCGAGAGTCGCAATGGCAATGAATAAAATACCACCAGCAAAATGGACTAAACCAAAGAGAAGGCTGGCAGCGATAATACCTGCGAAAGGAGTCAATCGCTCGATCATGCGTTGTTGGATATAGCCCCGGAACAGTGCTTCTTCAGCAACGCAAGTAAACAACAAGTTGTTGATGATAAATACCCAAGTCCAAGCGGGTAGCGAAATTTCAGGTTTAACAATTCCAGTGCTCCAGGCCATGAAAGGAAGCGCAACAAACAGCAGAGCAACAATAGTGAATTGTGGCTTTGTTATTGACGTGGTGTGTTTGAGCATACTCGGGACAAGCAGAATTAACCCGAAGACAATCTGTGGTTTGTCCAGATTTAAATACATCGAAAAAGGAGTGCTGTTTGAACCGGAGAAGGCTTTGTCGAGTACCAAGAGGTTGTTAAAACCAGGGATCAGGTGAAGTACCAAGGCTGCAGCCCAAAAAATGACGAACCCATGGCAAATCACCTTGTAAGCTCCGGTCAGACGTTGACTCTGCTTGGCAACGACAAGTCCAATAACGACAACCCCAAGGGCTAGGGGGGAAATGCGAGAAAAATAAAGTGCGGCTACTGCCGTCAGGCTTAGTAAAGCAGGCCATATTTTGGGTCTCAAGAATAACGATAATACGGTGCTAGCAAGAAGTAGCCAAACAAGGCCATCTGGCCATAGGTCATTAAGATGAAACATAGTATTGTAAGCTGAAATGATCGTTATAATGCGAAGGTTGATTACCATGATAACGAAAAAACGCCGTGTTTTCATTGTGATAATGTATAAAGGTTAATGAATGGCAACTGAGTTGGTACTGGGTGGAGCGCGATCAGGCAAAAGTCGTTACGCCGAATCGATCGCACAAATAAATGGAAAGCCTGTCATCTATATTGCGACAGCAACTGCGGGAGATGAAGAGATGGCAGAGCGTATTGAGCGCCATCGGCAGGACCGTCCATACGAGTGGACTGTCGTTGAAGAACCTACCGCTTTAGCTCTAGCTATTACTGAATTATCGACACCCGGCAACTGTTTATTAGTTGACTGCCTGACCCTGTGGCTAACTAACTGCTTATTCAATAAGGATTTCAGTACTGACTGGCGACAGCAGAAGGCTGAACTTCTTGGAGTCCTAGAAAAAGTAGAAGGGGATGTTATCTTAGTCAGTAATGAAGTTGGGCAGGGAATTGTGCCGATGGGCGAAATGTCGAGACGTTTTGTCGATGAGAGTGGTTGGCTGCACCAAGCCATCGCAGCGCAAGTTGATCGAGTCACTTTCGTTACGGCAGGGATCCCGCAGCTCTTGAAGGGGGCGTGATGGCTGAATGTATAAAGACAAGAATTGATATTTTGCGTCATGGCCTGCCTGAAGGCCACGGTTGTTTGAGGGGGCATACTGACTTTCCTATCACCCCGACAGGTTTGTCGCAAATGTCGAGTGCCGTAAAAGGGCTCAATGATATCGAACAAGTGGTTGCTTCTCCTTTACAACGATGCAGTGATTTTGCCAATCAATTTGCCCAGCAGTTCACTTTACCTTGTCAGCATTTTAGTCACTGGAAGGAAATGAATTTTGGCGACTGGGATGGACAAAGTCACGATAGCCTGTGGCAACAACACGGCTCGTTGTTAGAAACTTATTGGCAGAACCCGTGGTTATCGACGCCACATGGTGGGGAAACGCTGAAAGCGTTTGATCGTCGGATTCAACAAGCATGGGATCTGTTACTAGATAACTATTTAGGACAGAAAATATTACTCGTGACTCATGCTGGAGTGATGAAACAACTGATGCGGATCCTATTGGAGATGCCCGAAAACACCAACTACCTCCAACGTATCGATTTGCCTTATGCGGCGCGTTACCGTGTCACGGTAATAACAGATGAAAATGGAATCCATTGGCCACAGATCCAGTGGCCAGTCGAGCAGCATTATTAAGCGAGAACAAAGTATCCGCCCCATGATTCCACGGGGCGATTATTAATGAGAGAAGTTCCAAGGAAGTAGAGAGTCGATATCCGGCTC
>NZ_JBNNXT010000082.1:0-3760 GCF_052873815.1 Photobacterium sp. DNB23_23_1
TATTTCAAGTTATTTGCGTGTAATATCTATTTATCTTCAACCCACCCAACAATAGTTCCGTTTTTGTCTCGTTTAGGCTTCATCTTTTTCTCAACTTCCTGATCGATCTTGTTGGTTGCCCTATCTAGATCAACCGATTGTTTAGCCTGTTCCTTGACCTGTTCGGCTTGCTCCTGAAGCAACTCAACCATGGTCTTCTGCTGCTCCTCTAAGGGCTTTTCCTGCGTTATTTGCTCCAGTTGCTCCAGAGCCTTATCAAGACGCTTTTCAGTGCTGGCAATGCGCATAGCATTACATTCAAGCACGTATTGGGTTAGTTTGGTGCAGTTGCGCTGCACTGCTGCTACTGCCTTGGATAACTTGGCATTGTTGGCAAACCACTTGTTTTTGTATCTCTTTTTGTTGCTGTTGGTCTGCGCTACATACATTTCGTAGTTGTGGCCAAGATGCTTAAAAACAGATGCGTTAAAAGCCTGTTTAACCTCATGCAGTGCTTTTTTCTGCTGTAGCTTTGGCATGGGAGTACCATTAGGAAGGATCTTGCCCACCATTAGGTGTATATGCGTCCCCTTGGTCACATCCTCGCTACTGGTTTGGGGTTCTCGGTGTAACGACCCCCGACAAACCTTGGATAGCTCGTTGGGATCGACCCCGACCGACCGGCCCAGCGATCTAATCATGTCCTTAGTGAGTTCCTTCCATTGCTCATCGGTGCCGTTTTCATCCAGATCGGACGGCAATACAAATACAAATTCGACTGCTGCTGTAGGCGGCCTTCCGCCTTTACGTTTTGCCCTCTGCTTTGCCTTTGCTTGCTCGCAAAGAGTTATCATCCGCATCGAGTTGGCTTGCCCTCCCCAGATGCATTTTAGGTCGATTGAATCTGCGTGAGAGGGTTCATCTTTGTTCTCGAAATACACCTCTCTCGCTGCTACCGACTTGGTTGCTTCAACGGTTACTGTCCAATTCTTAATTCCCATACGTCTTTACTTAAAAAGTAATTTTTTAATTAAATGTATGCAAATCAATACTCAGCCAGTAATGGCTAGATAGGACAACCTTCCACTTCGTTCAGGTTTGTCCTTCTAGCTCAGGGGTGCTAACGCCCCCCGAGACCCCCTGTTGCCCACTTCAATATTACAAGTCTTGGACTTGTAATATCTCAGCGGGTTCAAAAAGATGGTTTAAGCGTATTCTTGGGAGGTTCGAGCCAGATCATAAGAATGGTGATGATCACCATTTTATAAAGGTTGTTCTGGTCTTGCTGGGCTATGGCTTTGGCAAGTTTGCGCATGTGGATGGCTTGTGCAACCCGGTCAAGCTCGGCAGCCATTGCCTTATTTCTTTCACGTATCAGGCGTGCAATCTTAATTGCCCTTTCTTCGTCTAGATCCTTGTTTGCTAATTTTCGCTCCAGAGCTAGAGCCAGATTAACAAAGATTTGTGCATCTTCTGGTGTGGCACATAATTCTCGCGCAATGGCGTGTGCCTTGAGCTTGTTGGTAAGGGTATTCATAGGCTTTTGTTTAAGCCTATTACTTACCAATTGATTTATCACGTTTATTCAGTGGATATGAATAAATTGCCGATCCTACGCCATGTGGATAACTTACCCCCTTGCGCAGTTCGTTTTGAATGATTATGCTATCGACAGATACAAAAAAAGCCCGCCTTTGCAGGGCGAGCTTTTGAAAGAGTTGAGTTAAATGTTTGCAGCATCTAACTCGGCTAAGGATCTAGGGTAAAGTAGAGTCCTTAACAACGGTATATTCTATTCTACTAGGCTATTCAAGCCTGTCAATGTCTCCAGAGGCATTACCTACCCTAGAAACGCACTCATCATTTGTATTTGAAGCCTGTTCGGAAAGCCTACCTTGGTCATGCGAGGTCGCTGTTTTAGATAGCAGCTAGGCAGGGAGCGCATAAGCGCACATGGTTAACGCCATGCTAGTTGGCAGAACTTCGATAGAGTGTAGCGTCACGCAAACGGGGATTCCCATACATGTGGCGCAACGTGGGAGGTCAGCACCTAACCAACGTAAACATAGCTCAGGCAGTCCATGAGAAAGGCCAGCCTACCCTTACGGGTGAATCGGTGTAGTGAGTATGTTCGACAGAGTACGGTGTGGGGGAGAGCGTGTATGGTGCATAGGGTGAGGAAACGACCCTTATCGCAAATAGTCTCGGCTTCGCTTATCTTGGGTTGTAGTTCGCTTTTTAGCTTGAACTCCCTAGGATAGCGAAGCCATGAAAAAAAAACAGCAAGGCGTGCCTTGCAGCCTTTTGCGCAGCAGCCCCTAGGCTGTTGTGCCCATCTTTTAAAGCTCCAGATCTATAAAGACCCAAATAATAAAATAAATAGAGAGTGAATCTTATTACACGTTTAATGCATGTAAGGAAAGAAAAGACTATATTACACGCAATCTAATTGTAAGTTAGTGCTTTTCTAGGTTCATAACTAAAAGGGTGGGAGAATTTTCGTCCGAAAAACAAAAATAAACACGCTGAAAACCGTTTAAAAACAATGCTTTACAGTGGGCTTCAGCGTTGTAAATTAGTGGGTAGCGGTTACACGTCTTACACTTGTAATGCCACCCACGGCTTACCATCAAGTGCTTTAAGCATCTCGTCTTTGCTTGTTTTGCTTATTATGTACTCAGCTTCGCTGTACCACTTTTTATCGCAATGAGGCGACCAATATTGAAAAGCAAACAGATCTTGATACACACCGCCCCCACAGGCCAGTTCTGGTAAATACATTGCCACCTCTTCCGCATCAAGGTGATCATCCGCATTAACCTCAACAGGAATCTGCTTGCCATTATGCATTAGCGTGTAACCATCCACGTCCCAACCGCTTTGGGTAAAGTCAAAAATGTATGCAGTTATCATTTTTCTCCCTCCAAAGTGTCCATTAAGTCCCCCTGACCTTGTTCTTTTGCGATCTGTAGGGCTAGTGCCTCATCGCCTCGTTTCTTGGCGTTGCGCTTATGGCGTGTAAGCTGCTTTTTGAATGCAGTGTAAGATTCTTCAAACTTTTCAATTTCTGAAAGTGTCACACCGTCACTTCTGTCTGTTAGTTTCTCTGTTAACTCAGCCATTCTTCTAGTGATGGTTTCAATGCCAGTAGAGAGTGACTCCTCGTTCATTTTTGTGTGCAAGCTCATGACGAACCAGTGGTACTTTTCTAGCTCCTCTGTGGTCACGTCGTGCTTTGCAATAATGTCTTCTGGTAGCTTTACTGGTGCGCTGTATTTGTTCGCTGTGAAGATGGTTTTGCTTTTCTGTTTCTTGCTCTCCGAGTCATACCAGAATCTTCTAACCACTAGTCTATCTGGAATTGATGAATCTTTGTTCGTTTTCTGTAGGTTAATGTTAAAGCTCATTTGTTTCACGTCCCTTAATTGTAATTTATACATACAGTATAGTAATTAAGATTTATTCCTGCAAGTGCAAAACGTGAAATAAATTAAAAAAACTTACAAGTAAATTTAGTGTAATAGTTACAAGCAAATCAAGTGAAAGAATTGCACGTAAAGCGTGTGAAATATTACAATTAAAATATGTGAAATGGTTACAAGTAAATTAATTGAAAAAAATATTACACGTAAAAACGTGAAATATTACAAGTTTGTGCGTGTAATTAAAAAAAGACCCCCATCATAAAATGGAGGTCTTAAAATTATTTCAAGTTATTTGCGTGTAATATCTATTTATCTTCAACCCACCCAACAATAGTTCCGTTTTTGTCTCGTTTAGG
>NZ_JBNNXT010000083.1:0-3697 GCF_052873815.1 Photobacterium sp. DNB23_23_1
ATCCACGTTCAGTGCTCTATATTCCTAGCCGATATCCATTGAGATATAAGCGCTAGTGCTTAACCGAATGGCATTAAGCGTAATGCTGGCTTTTTTGTGCCTGAAATTTGCGGGTAGTTCTTTGTTGGTATATTTCTGTTACCAGCAGCCATTGATGGCGGAGCCTCCTTTTTTTGCCTCTGTCCGTCCACTGGCTGCGACGGATATCACGCCGCATCTATCATCATCTTGGATTGTATTTGTCTTGGGTGTGGCCGTTAATGTGTAAGGTGGCAGACCGCCGTTTATATATGTGGCGGAAAAGTTGTAATTGTCGGTGTTCAGGTTGCAGGCGGGGCAGCTGTTGTTGTCGACACTGGCCGGGTAGCTACCGTTACGAGTAAATTCATCTTCCATCCATAGGTGCAACATCATCAGGCTAGCTTGGGCTGATGTGCGGTGGCCTGAACGTTGATGATCGACATAGCTTGGGTAAGCAACGCTTGCAAGAACGCCGATAATCACGACAACAATCAGTAATTCGATTAATGTCACACCTTTCTGCTTATTCCTATGCATGCTGTCCATTAACTTACGAGTCATATCCCTATCTCTAGTTTTACTTAACAATCATGATGTTATGGAGTGATAACCTATATCTAGCGTAATTGGTATTAGATGGTGGTGTGGAGTGAAAAAACTGGGATCGGCTAGTGGCTTTAGCATGATTGAGTTGCTGATTGTTACCTCCGTGGCTGTGATATTGATTATGGTAGCAGCCCCTTCTTTTACCCAAATACTGGACTCTCAGCAGCTTGGCTCTGCGACTAATCGCCTCGCTTTGCTTTTTAAACAAGCAAGGCTTGAGGCCATTAGGAGAAACCAAGAGTTGTATATCCACAACTTGGACATGGCCGTTCCGACAAAAAATAGCTGGTGTGTTCTTGTCACAGCCAGCGCTACCACACCTGCATCATGCGCGTTCTCTCAGGTGATATCGAGTCTGCATGGTGAGTCGTTCCCCCGTTTATCAGTTAAGGGATCCAAGGCTCGTATTAGTCTTGACCCTGCAAGGGCGATCACAGGCTCAGGGATGGCTTATACGCTAACTAGCCCCGAGATGGGAGCTGGAGTTTCTGTGAAAGTTAATATAAGCAGCAAGTCGAGAGTAAGGATTTGTTCTGTTGGTACGGTGGTTGGTTATGAATCGTGTTAAGCAAAGCGGTATGACATTAATCGAATTGATGCTGGCCTGCGCCATGGGGACAGTGTTGCTGATGGTCTTGTCCAGCGTTTTCGCTAATGGGTTCAGTACATCAACCCGTATTGCCCAGCAGCTTAATTTTGATAGCCAGTTTCACGATTTGAATCAGTTTATCCGTAACGATCTGCGCCGTGCGGGCTTTGCGATTGAAGGTACTAGAGCTGGTGCCGTTAAGTGGAAAGATTCCCCGCAGACTGTGTTTGTCAACGCAGCCCGTGATTGCTTAGCTTATGCCTATGAGTATACAGATGGTGGAGTAGATAAAGTTCATTATTCATCTTTGTATTTGAATGACAGTAGCGAATTGAAATTGTACACCAAACAGAAAAGTATTACTGAACCGCCTAAAAATATCACTGCAGCCTGTACTGGTGGAGAGGTGATCTCAGTGAGTTCGGAAATTCAGTTAGCCAGCTTTGTGGTAGACATTTCTCTGTTTCCGGCTATAGCTGTCGCTATGTCTGCTAGCTCACCGGTCAATGGAGCCCAAGATAGTAGCCAGTTGAACGTTACCGTAGTGAATTAATTCGGAGAAGGATATGAGACGTCAGCAAAATGGATTTGTCACCCTGACAGTGACTTTAATGCTCATGATACTGGGAACGTATGGTTTATATCAGTCTGTCGAAATGAGCCACTATAACGTCAAGCGTTTTCAGAATGTTCTCTCGGCTAAAAAGAGTCATTGGATAGCCGAGGGGGGCTTGCAGTGTGCGTTTGCTGTTAACCAGACAACAGTGGGGGATCCTCAAACGCGTTCGTATAACGCTTGCGACGATCTGGTCTTAGGTCAAAGTGGTGATGAAAATCGTCTGACATTGGCTGTCACGGGGCAGCAAATTGGAACGGGGAGTTTATATACACTCACTAGCACAGTATCTGAAGAGAATGGCCCAGGTCAAAGAAAGGTTGCAAAGGAAGTTAAGGTCGAAAATGTTTCACCGATGCCTGGGATTTTCAAGACCTCGTCAATTTTTACCTTGAGAGGGGACTTTGAATTTTTGCCCAATCACAATGATGGAGAATGTATAACCATGATTGTGAAAGATCTTAATAATTTCAAGCATACAGATAGCACGAGTAATTCAAAAGTAATCGTCCAAGATGGCGATGGGTATAGTGCAGAGCAACTTCCAACAAGCGTTGATTTAGATGCAGTGAATAATACTGCGAAGTTGAATAGCGCACAGACATGCCGTTCAGGCTATCAAAGTTTTGCAAAGGTTGGGACTGTCTGGCCTTTGGCTAAAGATATTCTAGAAGAACCTGACATGGATATGTTCAACGATTTTTTTGGTGTGCCTAAGAGTGAATGGGAGAGCGTGAAGAACAATGGTACTTTCCATGTGATAAGCCCTCCCAAAGGTGAGAGCTTGATTCCAGATTGTGCAGAGCAAATTAATACCGCATTTAAAAATGGTGATAGGTCATTTTGGGTGGAAGGGAGTTGCTACATTACTTCTACATCAGAGGAGGCTGGCTTGAAGCCTTTCAACTTATCAACACCTGCCATACCTATGCCTGATACTGATTCTGCTTTGATAGTGGTTCAGGATGGGGCGGTTTTTCATAATGGTCAATTGGGACTGTCTGGCTTGCTCTATCAGTTCAAGACGAATGACAGTAAGAGTACTTTAGTCTCTGCGGATATGGTTTCCTCTTGTTATAAAGCATCAGTGTGTGGAGATTCTTCTCATGAAACACCATTTAAGAATACGGCATTTTATGTTGCTGGTTCCTTGCATGCTTTTGGTGGGGTTGCGGTAGATATGGAAGGCATGAACTTTATTGCCAATGCAGGGTTTAAAGCCCAATACAACGATAAATATTGGCAAGATTTATTACCTAACCCGATAAATACAAAAGTAACTTGGCAGCAGGGAACATGGCGTGATTTTCAATAGAGTAAGAAATAACCAAGGATTTAGCTTAATTGAAGTACTGGTTTCTCTAGCCATTGTGGCGGTGGCGGTGTTGGCGATGATTAAGATGCAGTCTTACTACGAGCGCGAAGGTGAAACCGCTGCAAAAGGGCTTATGGCCATCCAAATTGCTGAAAACCAGTTGGAGCTAATGAAGCCGTTGTCTTATGCCGATATAACTCTGAACGTTATTTCCGGAACGGTTAGTCGAGCGGGGACAGCATTTGACTGGCAACAGGCTGTACGTTCGAAAACACTGGCGACTGCAGGTGATGTGAAGCAAATTGAAGTTACGGTCACCTGGGAAGATCGCTGGCAGCAACCACAGAGTGTTTCCCTTGCGACAATCCGAACACAATATTGAGTGATATTTTATCTAAAATGCACGCTGTGGTTACTTATTGAGCGAGCGAACATTTATTTGCAAAAAAATATTGCCCTCACGAATTCTCTCCCTATAATGCGTCCTCACTGACACGGAGCACGGCAACTTAAGCCGCTATCCAGTCAGTATTGTTCTTTAACAATTTGA
>NZ_JBNNXT010000084.1:0-3416 GCF_052873815.1 Photobacterium sp. DNB23_23_1
GAGCCGGATATCGACTCGCTGCTTCCTTGGAACTTCGATTATTAAAGCGCGCCACGTGGGATCGTGGGGCGCTTACGAAGTTACTAGCAGACCGGCAAGTTACGCTCCGGTTGTCCATACAGGTAAGACCTGGTACCTGTAACCACATACAGATTAGAAAAAGTTACCCAAATATGCTTTTACCGGTTTGCCAGCGGTATTGGGGAAAACACGAAAAGGGGCAAACATGCGTTACAAGTTACTATTATCAAAGAACTGCTTAGGGCCAAGGGGCTGTGAAGATGACCAGCCTTCAGAGAAGGCGCCTTTAGTATAGTTTGATATCACCTTACGCCAAAAGCACTGAGCCAATTTGTTGGATTCTAGTTGCGAGACACTCCATCCTCCCAAGTGCTGTTGAAATACTTCTTGCGCAAATCGCGTTGCTATCCCTTTTCGCCGTTTTGAGCTCAAAATAAAGAATTCTGCGATTGAAAATTTGTTAGTCGTAATTTCTCGAACCAGAGCAAACCCAACAGGTTCATTGTCGTTAAGACAGAGATAAGCAAAGCGGTCTTTATCAGTCCAATATAGGTCAAAGTACTTTCCTAGGCTGTACAAGCCTTTATCATCTGGCCGCTCACCAGTATATGACGACATATCATGCAAATAGGCTTGCATTAGGTCTTTGACTGACGACAGTTTTTGTTGAGCATTCAGATTTTAGCAATCTCACAGAGGTTCACCCTTCTCATCTAATCCTAACTACGACTTGAACCCATAATAATTATTAAGTCAATGTACATACTGCTCAAAGACCACTTCAGTCGCAACTAACTTAAAAAGGGGCAATTTCATGTTACATACCCAGCCAGCACTGTTCTGGACACAAAGACGTGTTTGCCGAGATCGGCGTCAGCACGTCCTTGACAACAATGTGATAGAGTCAATGCTCTAATCCGTGTACCTGTTATAATTAATTCTTGTCAATCAGCTCTCAATTTCTTCCGATAACCGAAGAGCATCCTCTATCTCTACCCCCAAATATTTGATCGTATTTTCAATTTTGGTGTGACCAAGCAAAAGCTGGATCGCTCGAATATTTTTGGTCTTCTGATAAATCAGTGTTGCTTTGGTTCGGCGCAGTGAGTGGGTTCCATATAGATCAGGGTTATGACCTAAAGCAAGTGCCCAACTCCGAATGATTCGACGGTAATATGAGTAGCTTAGAGATTGATTAGGCTTTCGTGGGCTTGGGAAAAGGTAGTCTTTAGGTTGAAGCTCTTGGTCTTTAATCCAATGGCTCAGCGTTTGCTGTGTTCTCTGAGTGATCTCAAACTGAACGTCATTGCCAGTCTTTTTCTGAACATATTGGACACGGTTGAATACTAAGAAGTTAGATGAAACATCTGACACCCTTAATGATAATAGGTCGTTTGAACGTAGCTTGCTATCGATTGCAAGATTAAGAAGAGATAGTTCCATCAGATTATTACTGAGCTCTAAGCGAGTCCTAATCCGCCAAATTTCCTCTAATCTAAATGGCTTTTTTACACCCGTTTTCTTGCACTCCATATGCTCCCTCGTTGTACTGTTGTGAACAGCATCCAAACATGAAGTTTTGTGAAAAAAGAGCGAACTTACTCGTTCGCTCGATGACATCTAGCTCGTAGGACTATTTTTTAGACCAAGCAAACTTCTCAAATACTTTGTCTACTGGGGTGTGAGCAACGTGGTTTACGTAGTTGCTGATCACTTTTTGTGATAGGCCAAGGATCACTTCAAGTACCTGTTGCTGACCGTAACCCGCAGCAAAAAATGCTGCTAAATCTGCCTCTGAAACATTCCCGCGATCACGTACTACCGCGAGAGTGAAGTCTTTTAATGCTTGAAGCTTTTCTGTAGGCATCGCTTCATCGTTACGCAGTGCTTCAGTCAGTGCTGAATCAACTTTCATTGAATGTGCAATACCAGTGTGTGCAGGAACGCAGTAGTGACACTCATGTTCAACGTTAATGGTTTGCCATACTACCGTTAGCTCTTCAGCGTCGAATGATGTGTTGGTGAATTGCTGATGTAGTTGCGTGTAAGCCGTTAGGATTTGAGGAGACTCAGCCATTACTGCGTAAAGACCAGGAACCATACCCATTTGCTTTTGTGCGCCTTCAAGGATTGCTTTGCTTTTCTCAGGTGCTGACTCAACAGTGTGTAGTTTAAACTCGCACATTTTCTTTTCCTATTCTCTAACTTATTAACTTGACTGATTTATTTTACTTCTGGCTCTAGCAGCACTTTGGTTACGAACAGACGAACCGTTGGTGCAACGAGGGCTAAAACCAGCAGTGCCGATGGCACCATTTGTGAAACTGCGTTTAACCATGCATCGAAGAACACATCGTTTGTCGGTAGTGTCTTAGCAACCATGATAGCTGGCATACTAAGCAGCATAGTTGGTAGAACCATAGAAACCATTAGTGGGTACTGGAACTTACGTGGAAATTTTTTCATGCTGCTCTCTCTTATGCTTGACTGCGATTGGCTAACTGATGGGGTTATATTAGTCCTGATTTCCGCAATCAAAAATAGACAACATTGAACTTGAATCTTTCATATTTGAATGATTAACTCAGAGTACAACTCTTAATGGTGATCAAATGAAAGCAAAGGATATCTCTAACCTCTACCTGTTTTGCCAATCTGTTGAGTGCGGTGGTTTTGCCGCAGCGAGTCTCAAAACCCACGTTTCGGCCCCAACGTTCTCAAGGGCGGTTGCAAGCCTTGAAGATAAACTGGGAGAAAAACTGGTACACCGTAATGCAAAGCAGTTCCAACTGACGACGGCTGGTGACGAATACTACCAACGCTTCGCTGCTCTATTTATGCAGTTAAATGATGAATGGACGCAGTTTTCGAATAGCCAGCCAGTATTAACAGGTGAAATCCGAGTCTCTTGCCCAGAGCCATTTGCGGATAATTTCCTGCAAAAGATGGCGATTGAGTTTATGCAGCTTCACCCCGAAGTTTCTGTAACCATCCAATTTAGCGCAGGCACAGAGCGTTTTTTTGATGAGCAGATTGACCTTGCGATTGTGACGACTCCACCTCATGCTAGTCATTTAATTCAGCGTCAGTTGTTTGAATCACCATTAATGCTAGCGGCATCACCAAGCTATATCGAAAAACATGGTCAGCCCGAACAAGCAGAAGAGTTGATTAATCATCAGCTACTATCAGGGAATAGCTTGCCATATTGGGAGTTAAAAGAAGACGAAAAAGCGATCCGTATTCCTTATCAACCACGATATTCTGTTAGCAGTCTACGCTTGAATATTGATGCCACACTGGCAGGAGCAGGGATCTGTGCGTATTCCGCTGATTCCGGACACCCATTCCGCGTTTAACCGGACGCCCTTTTCCCCAAGCTTTTCTCTACCCCT
>NZ_JBNNXT010000085.1:0-2334 GCF_052873815.1 Photobacterium sp. DNB23_23_1
TAAGCGGGTATTCCTACCCACCTAGCTATTGAGCGGTCGTATTGCTATGAGGCAGAAGGTCGCTGACATCAGAGCCTTCTTCCCGCTGTGGTAGCTCGCTCAGAACATGACGCAGATACGCATAGGGCTCCACGCCGTTGGCACGGCAACTGAGCAGGATACTGAACAACGCCGCACTCGCACTTGCCCCCCTCTGGGTATCAGCGAACAACCAGGCCTTACGCCCGGTGGCTACCGGCCGGATATCCCGCTCCACACGGTTGTTGTCTATTGGATACTCGCCATCCTCAACATACCTTTCAAGGTAGACCCATTGCTTTAGTGCGTAGCTGACCGCTTTCCCCATCGGACTTTGGGGGAGCAGTTTGGCTGCCGCTTTATCCAGCCAGCCGTGGAAGGATTCGAGGATCGGGATACTGTCTTTTTGCCTCATTGCATGCTTTTCTGACGCCGGCAAGGACTGGGCTTTCTTTTCGATGGCATACAACTTCTGGATATAACTCAGGGCCTGTTTGGCCTGTCCCGCTTTTTTCGGGCTCAGGTCGAGGGCATCCTTGAACTTGCGGCGGGCATGGGCCCAACATCCGAGGTGAGTGACGGTTTCCAGCATCCGCCAAGCCGGGTAACCATCGGTCATGATGGTGCCACCATAGCCATCGAGGAAGGCCTTGGGGTAAGTATGCCCCCGGCCGGGTTGGTATTCGAACAACACCACCGGTGTTGTGCTTTGTTCAGGGCTGGAGTATGCCCAGAGGTAAGATTTGCTCTCGGCTTTCTTGCCGGGCTCTTTCAAGACTTGAAGCGTAGTTTCGTCACCGTGGATAACCGGCTCCCTGAGCAGCGCCCTGCGCATAGCCTGATAAACCGGCGAAAGCAGCTCGGCGGTCTTTATCATCCAGTTAGCCAAGGTCGTCCGCTGGATATCAACGCCAACACGCGCTAGCTCTTTTTCAATACGGTATAGCGGCAGGCCGTCGGCATACTTGCTGACCGCTACGGTAGCAAGGGTGCCAGCCGTAGCAATACTGCCCGGGAGCGGCTGCCGGGGCATGGAGGCGACGGTGATTTTGCTGCCTTCGCCATGATTCTCGCAATGGCGGCAAGCATACTTCTTGCGTTCATGCCGCAGCACTTTGACCTGCTTGGGGATGATGTCGAGTTGCTCGGACGTTTCGACACCGATAGCATGCAGCTCACCCTGGCAACAAGGGCAGGTTTTTGCGCCTTCCGGTAAATCATACTCGATAACCTCGCGGGGTAAGTCCGGATTAATCGGTTTGCGACCGCGCTTGCGCGTGTAGGTCACCGTTTCCATTTCCGGCTCATCGTCGGACGGCCCGGTATCCGCGAGCGATTCTGCCTCATTGAACAGGCAACCCTGCGCCGGGAACTTTTCGCTTTGTGGCAGATAGCGTTTGGCTTGTGCCATCCGGAACTGCTCCCACATCTCAGTAATGCGGGATTCATATTGTTGGCTGACGTTCTGAACGAGGCTGTCGATATAAGCCTGGATTTCTGGGGTGATGCCAGTGGGCTTATTAAGTTCCTTTTGCATAATAAAAGTATAGTAAAAACAGTGGTTTTTGCTAATTTAGTTAACTGTTTCTACGAGATCTTTAGCCCGTTCATGGGCTGGTGCGCAACGGCATTTTGCCAGTTCAGTCCATCAAGCAACCATCGTAGTTGCCTCGCTGTGATTTCCATGGCAACCGTATCTTGCGGATGGCGTGGCCACTTGAACTTGCCGTTTTCTAGCCGACGGTAATGGAGCCAGAAGCCATTGGTATCCCATTGCAATATCTTCACCTTGTCACGACGGCGATTACAGAACACGAACCAGTGGGGACTAACCGGGTTAAGCTCAAGTACCTCCTCGACCAGCAGTCCCAGAGTATTGATGGACTTGCGCATGTCGGTCACCCCAGTGGCCAGGTACACGTTGCCGGCCGGAGTGGTGATCATGGCAGGCTCTTCATGACTTGCGGTAACAGTGAGATTGCCGAAGTATCGTTGATAGAGATCCGGTAGCCTCCAGGTGTTTCAATCACCAAGGGTATTGACGATGAAGGTATCGATATTGGCACCATGGTACTGCTTGGTTCATATGTTGTTGTCGTTAATTTTTTCTGCCAGTAATAAAACTGAGACTGGGCAATCTGGTGTTGCTCACACCAGCCAGCAATGGTTAGTTCGCTATCCCTCTGGTGTTGCAAGCGTTCTTGCCATAGCTGCGTTTTGTCTTCGCGAGTCATGATAAAGCTCCGTGGAATAAAGAAGCTATATCAATACCAAGTATTGAGGGTTATCTGAATGTGGGTAGGAATACCCGCTTAC
>NZ_JBNNXT010000086.1:0-2095 GCF_052873815.1 Photobacterium sp. DNB23_23_1
GCGTATTTCAACGGGTTTATGGCCAATAATAGTGAAGCCAGCAAGCAGCCTATCCAGTTCAAATTGGCTAAGGGTAAACACCTGTTTTTTCTCTCTGACAGGCCATTTGAACTTGGCTTTTTCCAGGCGCTTATACCACAGGGCGAAGCCTGTGGTATGGTGAGTAGACCAGAGGAATTTCACCTCTAGCCTCTCGCAGAACCGTACGTGATACTCTCATATCATACGGCTCCCATTACCCAATCGTTGATCTTCAAAATAATGCCAGTGGATGAATAGACTTGGTCTACTTTGAGCGACATGCCTTAACCACTGTGAGCTTTTCCGCTTATGCCCTGCAAGACGTTTATATTTTCGCCTTGCCCAGCGTCCCAATCTGAGTTCCAGATAGTCTGCTAGCTTGCGCATTTGTGTTGGATAAAAGCATCCATAATATTGGAACCATCCCCGTAATATCGGGTTGTATAAACGTGATAACTCCGCCAATGTTGAGGGGGTTCTTACTGACAAACGCCAAGTCCTGATACGTGATCGCATGGATTTTAACGCTTCGTTGCTTGCCGCAGGTAAGAAGCTTGTAAATAGCTTTCCTTCCTTGTTATTCGCCTTTCTTGGTCTAAATGTGAAACCTAGAAAAGTGAATTCCTTTATTGGATATGCAAGCGGTCGATTGCTGTCCTTACAGTAAACGATCTTTGACTTGATTGGATGCATTGTGAGCTTGCACTTCTTCAGCCTTACCTCTATCGCTCTAAGCAAATAGTTGGCTTGGGCTTCCGAGTGACAATGTACAACTGCATCATCCGCATACCTAGCAAATGGGCATTTGGGAGAAGTTTTACTTATCCAAATATCAAATGCGTAGTGCATGAACAGGTTCATCAATAATGGACTAATAACACCACCTTGAGGCGTACCTTGGGTTCGAGGTACCAAAGTACTATCGACGGTGAGCGTTGGTGCTTTTAACCATCTTTCGATGTAAAGCAAAGCCCACGGTTCCTTTACGTGATGACGTACAGCTTTCATCAGGAGATCATGATCGATGTTATCGAACGCTCCTTTGATATCAAACTCTACAACCCAGTCCATCCGCCAACATCGCTGTCGAGTTTTATCAATAGCTTGCAAAGCAGACTTACCCGGTCGATAGCCGTACGAATCGGTATGAAAGCACCTGTCGATTCCTGGTTCGATTAACATCTTAACCACCATCTGTGCGACTCGGTCTGACACAGTAGGAACACCCAGACTCCTTATTCCACCATCCTTCTTAGGTATATTTACCTGCTGGACAGCCGGTGGCATATAAGAGCCTGACGACATACGATTCCATATCTTATAAAGGTTTCCTTTTAAGTTTTGCTCAAATGTAGACAATGTGACTCTGTCCACACCTGCAGCACCTTTATTGGCTTTTACACGTTTATATGCATTCCAAACCAGCTGTTTTGAAATATCAAACGATTTTGTCGATGCCATATGGCTCCTCCCTAGTTTTGCTAGGTTGACTAAATTTCATCAACTGGATAATGCTGCCCCTTCGCTCCACACCCATTACAGGTGATTCAACACTACTACGAGCAGCTCCGCCCCTGTATTTGACATTGGTATTCTTCCTCATGGTGTTTGCCATTTGTCATTTTCCTTGTCATTCAAATACAGGTTCCCACGTTCCGTGCTACCGCCTAAATCAAGCTCATGCCGCCTATACACCGATTGCCGCTGAAACAGTAAGTAGGTTTCCTTTCAGCTTGTCCTAGGACTACTGGGCGACCCTAGTTTTGACAATACTTAATCCTTAACGATGCGTCATCGGACGGTTTGCTTTCGCTCATCTTCTTGATTCATACCTGATATCTATAACTGATACCTTTTCCATAGTCGCTCACCACCATATCTCTTAAATACAGCAGCACTTGGCGGTTTGAAACCGACCCCTACAGGTAGATTTCGGGAGGCCTTCTCCCATCAATAGCACAGCTCCAAAAGACCTTAGTCTTTTGTTCGTGGCACACCCCAGTAAAGCACCTTTATCTTGTCACGCTGCTTGTTTGTGAATAGGAACAGTGCACCAGAGTTCAGGGGTAACTCA
>NZ_JBNNXT010000087.1:0-1929 GCF_052873815.1 Photobacterium sp. DNB23_23_1
CGCTTAGTACGCTAGGCAAAGCTGGCGTTGTGAATATGGGGTGAAAGTCCCCTCTTAGTAAGGGTTAGCCACCCGCTAAGTCCTCGAGCTATGCGCTTAGTCAGGTAACTGCCTAAGTGAAGTGTTAGTAGAGGCACCTGTAGGCTAGGTATTGAGCCACGTAATTTATAAATCGGAGGTGGTGATGCTGTTAAGCGAAGCAGAAACCAATAACAATCGAGGCGAAATGGCAAGCCAAGAACGTACCTCCCGGGGTCGGAGACCCTATGCATGCAGGGAAATTCACCGTCGGAACCTAGGAGATCCTAGACCGTCCTGAGTTGAGCATTCAGGAACATACAGCCAAAGCATTGTGCCAAGGTCGTATGGCACGTCTAGGAAGTCGGACAGAGGAATAGTACTGTTGAAACAAGTGAACAAAGCAATTAAACAAGCTGCGGAATTTGTGGAGGGAAGGCCTCTGACCAAGGGGAACAGCCAACAGCGTCTCCACGTCCAGACTCAGAGCTGGAATTACGTGACGTCTGGCCTGCTGGCTGTGCGAAATGTTGCAAAGAAGGATAAGAAGCGACAGTTTACCAACTTGCTTAAGCACATCGATGAGCAATTGCTAAATGAAAGTTTCTTCAAATTGAAACGACGATCAGCAGCAGGGTGCGATGGTGTGACATGGGACAGGTTCAGGCTAAATCTGGCCGGGAACATTCGAGAATTACACGATCAAATCCATACTGGCAGGTATAAACCAAAACCGGCTCGGCGGGTCTTTATCCTGAAAGAAGACGGTAGCCAGCGTCCGCTGAGTATCATTTGCCTAAGAGATAAGGTCGTACAGCAGGCAATGGTCACAGTGTTGAATCAAATATATGAAGAGGACTTTCTTGGATTCTCTTATGGGTTCAGACCCGGGAGGGGGCAACATGACGCACTTGATGCATTGAATGTAGCGATAACCAAGAGGAAAGTAAACTGGGTGCTGGATCTGGACATCAGTAAGTTCTTCGATACTGTAGAGCACGACTGGCTCATCCGGTTTCTCCAGCACCGAATCGGCGATAAACGAGTTGTTAGACTAATCAATCAGTGGCTAAAAGTAGGTATCTTGGATGAGCATGGTCATCGAGTCCATGCCAAACTCGGTACTCCGCAAGGAGCGGTGATCTCTCCGCTTCTGGCGAATATCTACCTACACTACGTTTTTGATCTTTGGCTAAACAGGGAAAGGACTCGTTCAGCTCAAGGAGAAGTGGTTATTGTCCGCTATGCAGATGATGCTGTACTGGGTTTTCAGAAACATAAGGATGCTCAAGCATGCCTGTGTGGTTTGAAAGCCAGACTAAAATCCTTTGGCTTGCAGATCCATCCTGATAAAACCAAATTGATCCGCTTTGGGCGTTTCGCGTTGTCACAATTTAAGGAACAGAAAGCAAGGGGAAAACCTGGCACTTTCGATTTTCTCGGTTTTACTCACTACTGTGGCCTTAAGTATCAGGGCGACAAAGGTGAGGTGGCAATCAAAAGGAAAACGAAGCGTAAGCGATTGACAAATCAGTTGAAAAAGATACGTCATGAACTTAAGCGGAGACTACATGATAAACCGTATGAAACAGGTCAATGGCTTAGGCGTGTTGTGCAGGGGCACATAAATTATTATGGCGTTCCATATAACAGCAAGTCACTCAGTCTTTTCATAGAAGAAGTGAGAAAAGCATGGTTAAAAGCGCTTAGGCGTAGAAGCCAGCGAAGCCAAATGACCTGGTCGCGTTTTGAGAGACTAGCAAAATACTGGATACCGCCACCGAGGATCGTCCACCCTTATCCGGAAAAGCGCTTTTACGCTATGCACCCAAGGTAGGAGCCGGATGCGTTAGTAGCGCACGTCCGGATCTGCGCGGGGGGTGGCAGGTAACTGCCATTCCTACCGCGACC
>NZ_JBNNXT010000088.1:0-1696 GCF_052873815.1 Photobacterium sp. DNB23_23_1
GACGTTATGAAGGCCGCTCGTGATGCAGACAAATCATTCCTTAACGCAGTTCTTGATGGTGTATTTACCGTTCCTGGCACTGGCGATGTTGATTATGACGACGTATTCGCTGCACTGAAAGAGCGCGACTACAAAGGCTGGCTATTGGTTGAAGCCGAGCAGGATCCTGCTAAAGCCCATCCACTGACGTTCGCAAAAACAGCTTTTGAGAATATCAACGGCTACGCGAACAAGTACGGCCTATAAGAAAACGTAAATGGTAAGGGGGCAGGCTAGGCCCCCTCATATCTCACCGCAAAGTTCACGTTAAAAGTGTTCAAAAGCAGTTGCAGTGAGTAAAGGAAGATTTTTTCGAATATCGAAAAACGAGGAAGACAATGAATACTGTACGCCTGACTGTTGCTGAAGCGCTTGCCAAGTATCTTGCAGCACAAATGATTGAGATTGATGGAAAAAAAGAACAGCTTTTTGGTGCCGCCTTTGCGATTTTCGGTCACGGTAATGTGACGTGCTTTGGCCAGCAGCTAAAGAATATTGAAGATAAAATCCCAACTTGGCGTGGTCAGAACGAACAGTCGATGGCGACTGCCGCTATTGCTTATGCCAAGGCTAACCAGCGTCGCCGCATCGGTATTGCAACCAGCTCTATCGGCCCCGGTGCCACCAACATGGTAACCGCTGCCGGTATCGCGCACACTAACCGTCTACCTCTTCTACTTATCTCTGGTGATGCTTATGTTAGCCGTCTGCCAGACCCCGTTTTACAACAGCCGGAGAACTTTGAAGATCCGTCTGTGACATCAAATGATGCATTCAAGCCGCTAACGCGCTACTGGGACCGTGTGCTATCACCAACCCAGCTAATGCACACATTGCCGCAAGCGCTAGATACTATGCTAGACCCAGCCACCTGTGGGCCGGTATTCCTAGGGTTGCCGCAAGATATCCAAGGTGTCGCTTACGACTTCCCTGAAGTGTTCTTTGCTGAGAAGACGCACCGTATCCGCCGTCCAGAGCCTGAAATGATTGTTCTGGAAGAAGCGAAAGAAATTCTATTGCAAGCGAAGAAACCACTGATCATTTCAGGTGGCGGTGTTCACTACTCGCTAGCTACAGATGAGCTGGCCGCCTTTGCAGGTAAGCACAATATCCCTGTGGTCGAGACCATTGCTGGCCGCGCCACAATGCTTCAGGACAACCCACTGAATGCTGGCCCAATCGGTGTAACCGGTTCAGATTCTGCCAACCATATGGCCAATGAAGCTGACGTGGTACTGGCTATCGGTACTCGCCTGCAAGACTTTACGACTGGCTCTTGGACAGTATTCAAGAACCCAGAGATGAAGCTGGTCAGCATCAATGTGGCGAAATTCGATGCTATCAAGCATATGTCTTACCCAGTATTGGGTGATGCGAAAACATCCATGACCAAACTGTCTGCTCTACTTGGCGACTGGCGTTCAGGCGATGAGTGGTCGGCAAAAGCCAAAGCAGAAGCTGATGAGTGGAAAGCCCTGGTACACCGCCGTACTCACCCGCAAGAGGGTGACTTGCTACCGGGTATGTCTTCATACGCGGAAGTGATCGGCAAGCTGAACACCTCGATGGAAAAAGGCGACACCGTACTGACAGCTGCAGGTGGTCTACCGGCTGAGCTTTCGATGAACTGGCAGAACTACCAGATTGGTAAGTTCGA
>NZ_JBNNXT010000089.1:0-1595 GCF_052873815.1 Photobacterium sp. DNB23_23_1
TCAGATTGCTGACGAACCCCACTTTTTAAGTGGGGTTCTTTTTTAGAGAGCGGCCGTAGGCCGCGATCGCGATTTTTTTACCTACCAGCTCGGTTGGAGGCTCCTTTGCTCTTCTCGCCTGATATTGACTCGTAATAGCCTAATTAGAGCGTTTATAAGGCCTATTTTCTGTAAGCAGCCCAGCACCAAGGCCATCTTCTTGATATTTTGAGCAGCAGCGGCCAACCAACATTGCATCTGCACCTTGTTCAACCCCCGGAACCGTGCATATCGGTGACCATGATGCTGTTTAGCATCTGCGAAGCTTCTTTCTACCGTTTCTCCCCTTCGCCGATAGGTCCTTTTACCATAAGGTGTCAGCCGTATTTTGTTTGCTCGTTCCACAGCCTCCGCGTAGATATGCCGGGTTATCACCTTCTTCATTGTTTTGCTTTGGGTGCAGTCATTTCTCATCGAGCAGAGCTCACACTCCTTGGGGGCCGAGTGGTATTCTCTGTAGCCTTCTCTTGACGTGGTTTTATAGATAAGTTCCTGGCCATTTGGGCACAGGTAAGTGTCTGTTTCTTTGTTATAGATAAAGTGCTTCTTCTTGATAGCATTCTGGGTGCGAGGCGGCCTACGGTAACCAAAGATGCCAAGGATTTCTCTTCGTTCAAGGCACTCAGCAACGGGAGCCGTGAAGTATCCAGCATCAAGGCCTACGGCTATAGGATTCAGGTTGAACTGGTTGAGCGTGTAGTCCAGCCGCTTGATATAAGGCTGGGAGTCATTGACGTTACCTGCGGTCGCATAGGTATCGACGATAATCCCATGCATGCCATCGACGGTGCGGTGGTCAAGGTAAAAGAACCCTTGCGGCTTGTTATCCCGCGTCATAAAGCCGCTTTCAGAATCAGTCGTGCTCACTTTGGTATTTTTGAGCTTAGGCTCTGATTTTCGCTCAGCTAAAGTTTTTTTCCCTTCGGCTTCCCGCTCCTTGGCCACATCTTCGTTGAGCATCTCAAGGTAGGCACTGGTGCGGACAGCTTGCTGTTCATTGGTAAATTTCTTCTTGTTAGCATTGGCTTTGAGGTGGGTGCTGTCAGTGAATAATTCATTCCCGGCGACAAGCCCTTTATCCATGGCCTGGAGTACGATATTGGTAAAGATGCGTTCAAAAATATCCGTACCGTTGAAGCGGCGGATGCGGTTTTGGCTGAGCGTCGAGGCATGGATAACTTTCTCTGTCAGTGACATGCGAAGGAACCACCGATAGGCCACATTGACCTCGATTTCTTTGACTAGCTGACGCTCGCTCTTGATGCCAAAGATGTAGCCCAGCAGGATGATTTTAAACAAGCGGACGGGGTCAACAGGAGGTCGGCCATTGTCTTGGCAATATAGGTGAGCGACTTCGTCTCTAATAAATTCGAAATCTATAACTTGGTCAATTTTACGCACGAGATGATGCTTCGGAACCAGCTGTTCCATTGTGACCATTTCGAGTTCGTACTGTTGGGGTAAGGGTTCTTTTAACATGTCGAGATATCCATATTTCGATACCTCTATTAGATCAAAGGCCTAGCTTAAAAGCCAGGCCTTTGTCATCAATCTGA
>NZ_JBNNXT010000090.1:0-1423 GCF_052873815.1 Photobacterium sp. DNB23_23_1
TAATGCCGATCGTTTAAGCTAACTTGAACGATCCTGCAGTTAGGCGATAATCCCAACTAGTTGATTTCTAGTTGGGATTTTTTATGTTTACACAAGAGCTTCAGCTCGCCCACGAGTCTGTGGAAGAGAGCGGTGATTTTGAATCAGTCTTGACAGCAATTGATGCTGACTGGATTGAAGAATCTCTTCTTGCTACAAACAAGGCCAGTGTCCGTAATCGCAGGTTACCAGCTCAACAAGCAGTTTGGTTGGTGTTGTGGATGGGGCTAATCAGAAATAAGTCCATCAAAGAAGTTTGCAGCTCGATGGATATTGCTCTCCAACCAGGCAATAAAGAGTGGTCGCGTGTTGCACCGAGTGTTTTGACCGACTGTCGACGTCGACTAGGGGAGGCACCAATGGCCTACCTCTTTAAATCTACAGTAAGTGCATGGAGCAACAGTGCCTTAGGTAAGCCTAATGAACTGGGCTTAAGTACTTTAGCCGTTGATGGAACCACTTTACGCTGCCAAGATTCTGAAGAGAATGCACAAGAGTTTGGTTTTATATCAAAACGCTTAAAGCCATACCCTCAGTTAAGGCTTGTTTCCTTAGCATCAACTGAGACAAGAATGGTTTTAGGAGCCGCATTTGACGGGTGTGGTGTTGGAGAAATTACACTAGCCCACCAACTATTGACCGACGTTCCTGACAATTCATTAACGCTATTTGACCGCTGCTATTTCTCCGCTGAGCTGATGTTAAATTGGCAACATGCCGGAGAAGAACGTCACTGGCTGACCCCTGTAAAAAATAAAATGCGTTATGAAGTGATTGAAGAGTATGCAGATAATGACCTACTTATTAGCATGCCAGTCTCTCCTCAAGCACGCAAAAAGAATCCTGAACTACCCGAAACTTGGCAAGCCCGATTGATCGCCTATAAAGAGCCTAAAGGGGAGATCAAAGGTTTTATTACCTCTCTGCTCGATCCTAACCATTACCCTCTAGATAAACTGCTGCATATTTATTGGCAGCGCTGGGAAATCGAAGAAGGGTATGGAGAGTTAAAGCAGGTACAATTGCAAAACGAAGTGACCTTGAGAAGTCGCTTTTGCGAAGGTGTTAAACAAGAAATATGGGGAGTGTTAATCGCTTACAACCTAATAAGGCTTGAAATGGTCGCAATCGCGGAAGAAGCCCAAGTCGCGCCTACCCGCATAAGTTTTACAGCAGCGATCAGTTTAATCGATACACAGTTGAGGTGGCTTGCGCTCTCACCAGACGGAAAGTTACCAGCAAAGCTCAAACAGATGCGAGCAGATATCAAGCACTTTATATTGCCAGATAAAAGAAAGCACCGAACGTATCCACGTTCAGTGCTCTATATTCCTAGCCGATATCCATTGAGATATAAGCGCTAGTGCTTAACCGAATGGCATTA
>NZ_JBNNXT010000091.1:0-1419 GCF_052873815.1 Photobacterium sp. DNB23_23_1
GCCGGATATCGACTCGCTGCTTCCTTGGAACTTCGATTATTAAAGCGCGCCACGTGGGATCGTGGGGCGCTTACGAACTAGATATATTTCGATAGCTCCCAAGAATGTAACTGTCCTAATTTCAGAGCAATTACAATAGCCATCCCCTTTTATATTATCGATATCTATTTCTTCTTGACTCTTATCATCTAGAGAAATAAAGTCTCCATAATACGCAGCGTAATTAACAGCAGCCTTAGCTTCAAATTGAACATCAACACTATACATATCATCATTAATGTATCTAATGTCACCTAGTGTTATATGATGGATTGTAGATACATCTATATACTGTATATCTTCATTGTAGGAGCTTTCTAGCAGAAGATTGTCAGTACCAGATAGCTCATCACCATTGAGATAAACATCTTCAATATCTGCTTCTTCGGATAGGAGATACATTTTAAGTATCTCTTGTGAATTACATGAAGTTAATACGCTCTTAATCAGCTCGATCTTCTCTGATTTCTTATCAAGTTCTTTCAAAATACTAGATATGGTTGGAGTATCTAAAAATTCACGTAGTGTCTTAATTACAGTAACATTTTCATATTTAGATATTTTTTCATGGAAGTTACCATCCTTGCAAAGAACTATCACTGGCCCTTTTTGGGCCAGTGAAAGAACTCCCTTCGATATCATAGCATCAGGAAAATCGTCTCGATGTTTAGCTTTTTTAAAAACGCCACCACCTGAAAAGTATTCATCAATGATAGAAACGATATCTACTGGTTTAAAAGGAATCTCTTCGATACGGTTAGCCTGCATCCAGTCAGTAAAGCTGTCATAAATAGGAGCCTCAAGTCCTTCTTTCAGCTGTTTTAATTGATTACTTATTTTTTCGACATACTGATGATTAGGATGTGCATTATTCATCTTTTTGCGAATAGCTTGCAGTGAGCTAGAGATTTTCTGGCAATGTTCTGACAAATCAAGATATTGCTGGCTCAGGTATTCACGCTTAACGATGTTCGGTATATACACATCTAAAGTACTTTCTCTAGCTAAACGAGCAAGCATCACCATGTCACTTTTGTCGATACCATTTTCACGAAGAATATTAGTATCTAAGACTACTTTGGGCACCTTTTTTTCCACATAATAGTTTGATGTATATCTATATTGTCTTATTTATTATGCTGATTTTAAAGATATTTTTGTGATCTTAATCGAATGTACCTATAGTTTAGTGGATGAGTGAAATTAGCGACTCAGACTCACCGAACAAAACTTGATTACGTGACTCTAAGTTAAGAGTTAAAACCGAAATTTATCTCTGCTCCTGCTGATCCAGAGTTCTGACTGCATGCGCCGGAGCAAACCGGACACCTATTCCGGCATTATCCGGACAGTCATTCCGTTTTAATCCGGACACCCATT
>NZ_JBNNXT010000092.1:0-1394 GCF_052873815.1 Photobacterium sp. DNB23_23_1
TGCGTATTCCGCTGATTCCGGACACCCATTCCGCGTTTAACCGGACGCCCTTTTCCCCAAGCTTTTCTCTACCCCTATTTTTACTCTACCTGTCCGGTTTGCGCTAGTTTTCTCATAGATTCACCTTTCAGCTCTATTCGGTGGCTATTGTGGATCAGCCTATCTAACAGAGCGTCAGCAACAGTGGCATTACCGATCATGTTGTACCACTCCTTAACCGGTAATTGACTGACCATGATCGTGCTGCTCGTTTGGTACCTATCCTCAAGAAGCTCTAGCAGATGGCCGGCATGATCTGGGCTAAGTTTCTCCATTCCCCAGTCATCTAAGATCAGGAGATCTTTTCGGGCTAGCGCCTGTAGCTGCTTTTGGTATGTGCCATCAAGGCGGCCTGAGCTAAGATCGTCTAGTAGTCGGCTGAGGCGGTAATATCGAGCACTATGCAGATGCTCACACGCTTGTCCCGCCAAGGCGCAAGCGAGGTAAGTCTTCCCTGCACCTGTTGGACCTGTGATCAGAACGTTTTGCTTCTTCTGAAGATACTTGCCAGTGAGCAGTTCACTTATTTGTACTCGCCTTAACCCTCGACCTTCTTCGTAGATAATTTGGCTAGCAAGCCCATCTAGCCTGAGCTTTGCCTGTCGTTTAAGTCTGAGGATCTTGGCTTGATCCCTACCTAGTATTTCACTTTCCAACAGCAGAGTGAGCCTCTCCTCGAAGCTCAGTTCAGCATAAGTGGAGGCTTGCTCTCGCTGCTGCTCTAACGCTGTCGCAGCATGACCAAGGCGCAGGACTTTGAGTTGTTCATTGATAGAGTTCATTGTGTGCTCCTAGTGATAACTATTCGGGCCGCGAACATTGCTGTGCTGGATGTCCGGTGTAATTTCTGGTGAGGCCGATAACCGACCCTCCCGGTGATTTTGCAGTAAGTTTCTGATGAACCGCAGGTACGGCTTGTTGACGATGAGGGCATCTTTGCAGGCTTGCTCAAGACGCTGCTCACTATGTTTGGTTGAGAGGTTCAGTAACCCCAGACAGCTACGGATGGCTTGTGCAGGATGGTCTTTAGACTGGAGCAGATGGCTGACGACTTCTCTCGTTGCGGGGCCGATCCTCGCCGCCCAACTCTGTAGCTTCTCCGGCGACCATTTCTGATACTGGTGGTTACTTGGCATATGTTCTGTGTAGGTACTTTGGCCACGCGCCTTTGCGCTTGTTGGGTGTTGAGCAACGCATTGACCTTGATGGTAGATCCGGACAAGTTTACGACTGGCCTCAAGTTGAACATGCTGTCCAACCAACTGGTGTGGGACAGAGTAGTAATGCTGCTTATATTCGATATGGTAGTCCGGCCCCACCTTGGCTTGCTTGAACTCTGTATATAGGAAGCGTTC
>NZ_JBNNXT010000093.1:0-1381 GCF_052873815.1 Photobacterium sp. DNB23_23_1
GTAAGCGCCCCACGATCCCACGTGGCGCGCTTTAATAATCGAAGTTCCAAGGAAGCAGCGAGTCGATATCCGGCTCAGGTTTGGCGAGCTCTTGCAGGCAGTGAACCATGTAGTTGTAAAGGATTAGGTCATTCGCTTTAGCCGTTTCGATGATGCTGTAGAGCATCGCACTTGCATCTGCACCTCGCGAGTTATCGGCAAAGAGCCAGTTCTTTCTCCCAATAACCAGCGACTTAATTGCACGCTCGGCACGATTATTATCGATAGATAAATGCCCGTCATCGATATAACGAACCAACTTCGGCCACTGTCCTCGGGTATATTTGATGGCCTTACCAAGCGCACTCGACTCAACTACTTTTTGGGTAGTAAGCCAGTGATGGATGTCATCTAATATTGGTTTTGCTTGAGTCTGCCTTGCTATCAGACGCTCCTCAGCCGTGCTGCCTTTCAGCCTCGTTTCCAATGCGTAAAGCTTCTGGATTTTCGCCAGAACTACGTCAGCTTTACCTGTCTTGCCTTTACCCTTCAGGTTTTTAGCGTCCATGAACTTGCGACGAGCGTGAGCAAGGCAGCCCACATTGGTCACCTTATCGAGTCGGTCGTAAGCTGCATAGCCATCACTTTGAAGGTAACCATGGTAATCACCTAAGAAGGCCGCAGGGCAAGCACTTGCCCGACTATTTTGATAGTCGAACAAGACGATGTTTCTTGTACCATCAACACTGGCTTTGGGGGAGTCTGCGCCCGAGCAGTAGAGCCACATATATGCCTGCTTCTCTTCTTTGAGCACATTGAGTGGAGTTTCATCGGCGTGAACAACAACTTGTTTAAGAAGATGACGTTTGAGCACCTGGTAAAGCGGTGCGAACTGCTCACTCACCTGTATTACCCACCTTGCCATCGTGGTTCGAGAGAGCTCGATACCCGATTGGCTGAACAACGTCTCTTGACGATAGAGTGGTAGCGCATATTGATATTTGCCGAGGATAATATTGGCAAGCAAGCTTTCTGTGGCGAAGCTTTTCGGGATGATGCTTTGTGGTGATGGCTTCTGATGTATTTGGCTTTGGTCAGCTTGCTGCTCACACTGGCGACACGCATATTTAGGTCGAACATACTCAAGCACTTTTAGTACCGCTGGGGTGAACTCGAGTTTTTCACTGCAGTCCTCACCGATTTTATGCAGCTCACCTTGGCAGCAAGGGCACTGCTTTTCCTGCTCATCAAGGTCAAGAACGATACGCTCACGCGGTAGGTCTTTGGGCAGTGGTTTGCGCTTGCCTCGCGGCTTGGTGGTTTTCGGTGAAGTGACTTGCGTCTCTTCCTCTTTCACTAACTCAGACTCTGCCTCGTTAAACAGGTCGCCTTGCGCCTCATC
>NZ_JBNNXT010000094.1:0-1366 GCF_052873815.1 Photobacterium sp. DNB23_23_1
TAATGGGATGGTCTGCTCCTCCCTCAGCTACCTATACTCAGCTGAAGAGAAAACCAAGGAGGCTCCCATGTCTAGTTCACAGGTATATATCTACGGTATCGATTTAGGTAAAAATTGGTTTCATGTCGCAGCGATGGATCGCCAAGGACATGTTCTTTGGCGAAAAAAACTGAATCGTCAGCAGCTCAAGGCGTTTGTAATCAATACTCCTCCTTCTATCGTTGCATTTGAAGCATGCCCTGGCTCTCAGTATTGGGGAAGGCTGTTCAATAATGCTGACTTTTCAGTAAAAATTATCCCAGCCCAATTTGTTAAACCCTACCTTAAATCTAATAAAAATGACTTTAATGACGCAGTTGCTATTGCAGAAGCTGGCAGCCGAGGGACCATGCGTTGTGTTTCTTTAAAGTCGCATGAACAACTGGCTTTACAAGCAACGCATCGAGTGAGACAACGTTTTATTGTTGAACGTACAGCAACAGTCAACCAGATGCGTGCTTTGTTGCTTGAATATGGCATTACGGTGCCGGTTGGCCGCAAAGTTTTCGAACGAGCTTTACCTGGTATATTGGAAGATGCAGAAAATGGGCTGCCAGATTTTATGCGAGCCTTAATATTCCGCTTGCGTGAACGCTGGATCCACTTAGATGTTCAAATCGACGAGATGAGTGAACATTTACAACAAGCAGCTCTAGCATCGGAGAAGTGCCGACTTATCAGTACCGTCCCAGGTATTGGACCAATCATAGCCACGGGGTTGATTGCTGCTGTGGGTGCCGGTACGCAATTTAAGCGTGGACGAGATATGTCTGCATGGTTAGGGCTTGTTCCAAAGCAGTACTCCACTGGAGGAAAGAGCAACCTCGGTAGTATCAGCAAGAGAGGCAATGCTTATTTGAGGCGGCAAGTAATACAGGGAGCCAAAGCCTTAACAATACATATGAAACGAGACCAATCAACATTAGGTCAGTGGGTAGCAAAACTGGAAGAAACTCATCACCACCATGTTGTACTTATTGCCTTAGCCAATAAAATCATGAGGATTTGTTGGAAAGTTTTGACGTCAGGTCAGGAGTATCGCGCATACCCAGCGATTAATCAGTAATTATCACTACCATATTATTCTATAGTTTTTGCGAGAAATAAGCTGATGACAGAAGCGTTAAACCCACGAAGTTGAAGCCTGGCTAAAAAAGCAGTCCATAAATGACTGAACGCTTTATTAGGACAACAACGTGCGGATCCCATCAAGGCCAGAGCACAAGATAGCTCACTAACAGGCCGGATACATTGACGCAAACGACTTCTGACAATGAGCTTTTCCTTGCAAAATCGGAGCAGACCATACATTTTTTAATATTTCATT
>NZ_JBNNXT010000095.1:0-1288 GCF_052873815.1 Photobacterium sp. DNB23_23_1
TCGATAGCTCAGTCGGTAGAGCAGAGGATTGAAAATCCTCGTGTCGGTGGTTCGATTCCGCCTCGAGGCACCATATTTAGTTATGGTGCTAGTAATAGCAACATAATGTAAAAAGAGATAATTCCCCCTTAGTTCAGTTGGTAGAACGGCGGACTGTTAATCCGTATGTCGCAGGTTCGAGTCCCGCAGGGGGAGCCACATTAAAAAGCCAAGTCGAAAGACTTGGCTTTTTTCGTTTCTACTCCCCACCTTTTTATCTACACATTACCTTGGCGTGTTTTTCGGGCTACACCTCACCTTTGCTGCTATTTCGCCAGCGGGAGCCCTTGCCAACGTCTCTAAAGAAGAGCAAACCACACGATAGCTTCATTACTTTGACGGCCCGTATCTGCAGGCCGTCTTTTTTTTGCTAACTTTAATAACAACAAAATAAAAAAACCAAGGAAGAAATAAATGATCACCCTTTATGGCTATCCGCGTACCCGCTCGCTCCGTGTCTCTTGGTTACTTGAAGAACTCAGCCTTGACTGGCAGTACCGCCTAATTAATTTTGCCAAAAATGATCATCGTTCCCCCCAGTTCCTCGCTCTTAACCCCCAGGGGAAAGTCCCTTGCTTATGCGATGACGGGCTCACTATTTGCGAATCTTCAGCCATTTGCCTATACCTAGCAGAAAAATATGGTCACCACTGGCTGCCTGAGCCCGGTACTGCCGAGTCAGCCAGCCATCACGAATGGATCAGCTATATCATCACCGAGCTGGAACAACCGCTCTGGAGCATGGGCAAACACCGTTTTGCTCTCCCAGAATCCATCCGCTTGCCGGAAATGCTTGCTGTCGCAGCGTGGGAATTTAAAAAAGCCCTGAAAGTGGCTGAGAGCCGTATACAAGGTGATGAATACTTGCTGGGACATTTTCCAACCGTCGCAGACATTTTACTGGCTCATACCCTCAACTGGGCAATCAAGTTTGATCAAAAACTACCGCTGAAACTCGAGAAATATAGGCAGTTTGTGAGTCGCCGACCGGCACTTTCTCGTGCCCTTGACCGTGAAAACCGAACTCTTCTAGATAGCGATTAACAGCGCTATAAGCCATTTCTCGCCAACAAAAAGTTCAAAAACCGAGCAAACAGGGCAAAAAAGGTGAAATCGGCATATTTTTCTCAAAAAACCATTGACGAAAAGGCCGAAAACCTTTTTAATGCGCCCCGTTGCCTCGATAGCTCAGTCGGTAGAGCAGAGGATTGAAAATCCTCGTGTCGGTGGTTCGATTCCGCCTCGAGGC
>NZ_JBNNXT010000096.1:0-1276 GCF_052873815.1 Photobacterium sp. DNB23_23_1
CTGATCGCTGATCGCTGATCGCTGATCGCTGATCGCTGATCGCTGATCGCTGATCGCTGATCGCTGATCGCTGATCGCTGATCGTATAAAATTCAAAAGGATTTTCATGTCCACCCATTACGACATATTCAATGGTGATGCTGACGGCATTATCGCTCTGCTTCAGCTGCGTTTAGCTGAGCCAAAAGAAAGTATATTAATCACTGGTGTGAAGCGCGATATTAAGCTGCTTAAGCAAGTTGAAGCTAAAGCTGGTGATAGTCTCACCGTATTAGATATTTCAATGGAAAAAAACAGTGAAGTCTTGCAACATATTCTAGACGCAGGCGCTCATGTTTTCTATGCTGATCATCATCGCGCAGGTGACATACCTGTTACCCAGTTGCTAGAATCTCATATTGATTTAGACGCTAATACTTGTACTAGCTTAATTGTTGATAGCCTACTAAATGGTCAATATCATTCGTGGGCAATTGCTGCAGTGTACGGTGATAACTTGATTGCGGTAGGTGACAAGTTAGCGGCGAAAGCAGGTCTTTCTCTCGGTGAGGCTTCCTTGTTGAAAGAGCTAGGCACACTGATTAATTACAACGGCTATGGTGCAACCATTGATGATTTGCATTTTTCGCCTGTAGATTTATACCTAAAGCTATTACCTTATAGCTCTCCATTCACCGTCATAGAAGACAGTGATTCGCCATACCATGCTTTGAAGTTAGGGTATGAGAGCGATATGGCTAATGCTCTTGCTCTTGAGCCTATTGCTAATGAGGCTGCGTGTACAGCATTCTCAATGCCAAACCTAGCATGGTCTAAGCGTATTAGCGGCGTATTCGGGAATGAGTTAGCCAACAAATCACCCAATAAAGCGCATATTGTCTTTACTGTAAATGCCGATGGTACTTATACGGTTTCGCTTCGTGCGCCACTGAACAATAAGCAAGGTGCTGGTGATATTTGTAGTCAATTCCCAACTGGCGGAGGCCGTGCAGCCGCTGCAGGTGTCAATGCGCTACCTGCTGTTA
Source organism: Photobacterium sp. DNB23_23_1 (assembly GCF_052873815.1). Taxonomy (NCBI): domain Bacteria; kingdom Pseudomonadati; phylum Pseudomonadota; class Gammaproteobacteria; order Vibrionales; family Vibrionaceae; genus Photobacterium; species Photobacterium sp. DNB23_23_1. The sequence continues at coordinate 1,026 of NZ_JBNNXT010000096.1, forward strand.
TGCGTGATGAGTTTATTAAAGCGGTGAATGATTATTACAGTTGAGATTTTAGCTATCAGTAATTAGCTGTCAGCTTGAATCTATCAGACAGATTAAAGCATTGCTTCTTAAGTGTTAATAGTTGTACCTCTAGCTATTAACTCTTGTAATTCTGATATTAATTCTTTCAAGCTGTTACAGCTTACAGCTTACAGCTTACAGCTTACAGCTTACAGCTTACAGCTTACAGCTTACAGCTTACAGCTTACAGC
>NZ_JBNNXT010000097.1:0-1198 GCF_052873815.1 Photobacterium sp. DNB23_23_1
GCTGGCAGAGGTCGTAAGGCAGGTTTGTCCAGTGTGTTGAACAGCTCAGTCCGGCTAGCATCCAGCTCTTTCATTCGCCGCTGATTCAATGACTGCATGAGCTCTTTGATAGCCAGGTTCAGTTCTCTGAAGGTATGGAAGACCTCATTCCGCAGCCGCATCATGATCCAACGCTCAACAACAAGAACCGCATTCTCAGCCTTGGCCTTATCTTTGGGTTTGTATGGCCGTGCCGGCATGACTGCGGTTTGATAGTGGTAGGCGAGCTGGCGGTAACTGTCATTAAGCTTCGGCTCATAACGATCTGTTTTGGTGACAGCAGCCTTAAGGTTATCTGGTACCAGCAATGCAGGAACACCACCGAAGTGCTCGAAGGCATTGGCATGTGCCTCTAACCAGTGCTCTAGCCTTTGGCTTTCACAGGCCTCGACGTAGGTGTAGTTTGAAGCGCCCAGTGTTGCTACGAAGATTTGAGCGTTACGAACTTCTCCTGTCTCTGGGTTGATGATCGGGATGGTGGGGCCACAGTAATCGATAAAGAGCTTATCTCCGGCCAGATGGCTCTGGCGCATACTGCGCTTTTGCTTTTTAAGCCAACGACGATAGTGCTCACAGTACTGACTGTATCGATAAGCACGTTCTTGATGCTCAGCGACATATTCTTCCCATAACAACTGCTTAGTCATTGGGGGACGGCGTAGTTCTTTGTGGATATAGCTAAAGCTTGGCATCACCTTGCTGAGGCATGTGGTTTTAGCACGATAGAGCACTTGAGCAAGTTGAGCTTCTGAGTGGTTGTCTGGCAACGGCCAACCAACGCCATAGTGCTCAAAGCGAGTGAGGATCTCGGAGATCGTTGAGCGGCTTACTTTAGTACAGGAAGCGATTTTTCTGAGTGATAGGTGACACTCGTATTTGAGGCGCAATACCTCTTTGATTTTGTCCATAGACGTTCTCTTTTTCGGCATTCTCACTTCCTTGCTGCGTTAAAATCGACAACAAAGATTGTGAGGCATTGATTTAAAAGAGAAAAGATTGGAGTTCCGGAGTATCCGGACAGGGTTTCCGCTAAACCGGACAGTGATTCCGGAGTTAGGCCAAAATCGTCCGGGTTAAATCGGAATGGGTGTCCGGATTAAAACGGAATGACTGTCCGGATAATGCCGGAATAGGTGTCCGGTTTGCTCCGGCGCATGCA
>NZ_JBNNXT010000098.1:0-1026 GCF_052873815.1 Photobacterium sp. DNB23_23_1
TCGGTTGATTTCTCTTCCTCGGGGTACTTAGATGTTTCAGTTCCCCCGGTTCGCCTCGTCACGCTATGTATTCACGTGACGATAACTGCTTATGCAGCTGGGTTTCCCCATTCGGAAATCCAAGAGTATAGTGATTCTTACCATCTTCTCTTGGCTTATCGCAGGTTAGTACGTCCTTCATCGCCTCTGACTGCCTAGGCATCCACCGTGTACGCTTAGTCACTTAACCATACAACCCCAAGAGGTTTCGTATGGCAACAACCAAGGTTCACTCTCTATAAAAGAGAATTTTTGTTTTCGCCGGACTCTTCTTTCTATTTCCACTTTGAAAAAGTGAAGACAAAAAACACAAGACACTTGAATGTGTGTTGCTTGAGAACTCGTTCCTACTTATTAAGTAGAAACTATTAGTTATTGAATTCGAAAATTCAATTTACTAGTCAGCTTTCCAGATTGTTAAAGAACATGTGTTTGTCTTTTGACATCCACTTTCTAAATACACTCGAGCCTCTTTATTTCAAGAGAAGTGCGTTTAAAGAGTGGTGGAGCTATGCGGGATCGAACCGCAGACCTCTTCGCTGCCAGCGAAGCGCTCTCCCAGCTGAGCTATAGCCCCATCGAATAGTTTCTTTCCAAAAGAAAGAATGGTGGGCGATACCGGGCTCGAACCAGTGACCCCCTCCTTGTAAGGGAGGTGCTCTCCCAACTGAGCTAATCGCCCTCCGATGTTTTACATCTTCAAAGGAGAAGATGGTGGGTCGTGCAGGATTCGAACCTGCGACCAATTGATTAAAAGTCAACTGCTCTACCAACTGAGCTAACGACCCGTGGCGTCCCATAGGGGAGTCGAACCCCTGTTACCGCCGTGAAAGGGCGGTGTCCTAGGCCTCTAGACGAATGGGACTAAGTGTTTCAGGTTTGGGAACCTGAATATGTTCTCTACATTTCGACCAAGCAATCTGTGTGGACACTGCATAAAACGCAGTCATATCGTTAAGGAGGTGATCCAGCCCCAGGTTCCCCTAG
>NZ_JBNNXT010000099.1:0-1019 GCF_052873815.1 Photobacterium sp. DNB23_23_1
CGCTATGTTCCTTTTAACTGTTGCTGAAGACTTAACATCCTGTTTTCGTTAAGTTCTTCAGTCACATCCATGTATCGATGCCAACCAAGGTAATGCTCTAAGTATTTCGTCGCTACTCCGTGGAATCGTTTCATCCAACCCTTTAGGCGGCTGTGGTAAGCGTTAACATTCTGAATGTGAAACACTTTATCTATCACCCTGATCCCTGCTGATACATTCAGCCTTTTATGGATCAAATCATTGCGTAGGCTTATGGCGACATACGGTTGCAAGCCATCGGTGCAAAGGACACTATCTTTTTGCAGCTTTCCCTTCAATTCGTTGGCTAATGCCTCTTCTGAAACATTAGGGAGGAGCGCTTCAAAGGTATGTTTACCTCGATCACGAACGGTGAGGACTGGAACCCAGTCTTCTTTGGAGCGGCCACGCTTCGATGCTTTCATGCCCCGTATTCTGGGTTTTCGTGTCAGTGTCCTTGAACCTTTCTCTGAGTATGCGAACAATGTTTCATCAGCTTCGATAATTCCTTCAAGTCCTGATGCATTAAGGGTTGTAGGTAATTCCAGAAATCGGTGTCGCCAGCGGAATGAGGTCTTGAGATTAATACCGCACTCTCGGGCGCTGACACGAAGCACTTTGCTCTCCAGCATGCATTTCATGTAGTGACCCCATTGTTCTTTGTAATGAAGACGAGCCAACGGTGTCCCTGTCGTAGCCATAAAGGTTTTCAAGCAATTCTTACAGCGATACCGTTGCATGCTGTTCACTTTTCCGTGGCGATTTATCAAAGAGCTATGACAGTGAGGGCATTCAGGGTTATCGACAAGTCGCTGCTCTAAGTCCTTGATGATATGGGAACTTGGATTTGTCCCCTTGAGCAACATTGTAATATGAGTAGATTGGTTATCGGTGAGTTCCGCCAGTTGGGTGACAAATTTACGAAAGTGGGCTTGGAGCATAAAAATTCCCTCCAGTTGCTGCCTACTTTAAGTGTAGCAACAACTTAAGGGAACATAGCG
>NZ_JBNNXT010000100.1:0-1005 GCF_052873815.1 Photobacterium sp. DNB23_23_1
ACGTGAATACATAGCGTGACGAGGCGAACCGGGGGAACTGAAACATCTAAGTACCCCGAGGAAGAGAAATCAACCGAGATTCCGGCAGTAGCGGCGAGCGAACCCGGATTAGCCCTTAAGCTAGTTTGATGACAGGTGAATGTGCTGGAAAGCACAGCGATACAGGGTGATAGCCCCGTAACCGGTAGCATCTTATCAGTGAAAACGAGTAGGACGGGACACGTGATATCCTGTTTGAAGATGGGGGGACCATCCTCCAAGGCTAAATACTCCTGACTGACCGATAGTGAACCAGTACCGTGAGGGAAAGGCGAAAAGAACCCCTGTGAGGGGAGTGAAATAGAACCTGAAACCGTGTACGTACAAGCAGTAGGAGCCCACTTGTTGGGTGACTGCGTACCTTTTGTATAATGGGTCAGCGACTTAATTTTAGTAGCAAGGTTAACCGATTAGGGGAGCCGTAGGGAAACCGAGTCTTAACTGGGCGTACAGTTGCTAGGATTAGACCCGAAACCAGGTGATCTAGCCATGGGCAGGTTGAAGGTGAGGTAACACTTACTGGAGGACCGAACCGACTAATGTTGAAAAATTAGCGGATGACTTGTGGCTAGGGGTGAAAGGCCAATCAAACCTGGAGATAGCTGGTTCTCCCCGAAAGCTATTTAGGTAGCGCCTCGGACGAATACTACTGGGGGTAGAGCACTGTTAAGGCTAGGGGGTCATCCCGACTTACCAACCCTTTGCAAACTCCGAATACCAGTAAGTACTATCCGGGAGACACACGGCGGGTGCTAACGTCCGTCGTGGAGAGGGAAACAACCCAGACCGCCAGCTAAGGTCCCAAAGTTATAGCTAAGTGGGAAACGATGTGGGAAGGCTCAGACAGCCAGGATGTTGGCTTAGAAGCAGCCATCATTTAAAGAAAGCGTAATAGCTCACTGGTCGAGTCGGCCTGCGCGGAAGATTTAACGGGGCTAAGCTATACACCGAAGCTGCGGCAATGCA
>NZ_JBNNXT010000102.1:0-937 GCF_052873815.1 Photobacterium sp. DNB23_23_1
CACCCGAGACTCAGTGAAATTGAAATCGCAGTGAAGATGCTGCGTACCCGCGGCTAGACGGAAAGACCCCGTGAACCTTTACTACAGCTTGGCACTGAACATTGAACCTACATGTGTAGGATAGGTGGGAGGCTTTGAAACCATGTCGCTAGATATGGTGGAGCCGTCCTTGAAATACCACCCTTGTAGTTTTGATGTTCTAACGTCGCCCCGTTATCCGGGGTGCGGACAGTGCCTGGTGGGTAGTTTGACTGGGGCGGTCTCCTCCCAAAGCGTAACGGAGGAGCACGAAGGTGGGCTAATCACGGTCGGACATCGTGAGGTTAGTGCAATGGCATAAGCCCGCTTGACTGCGAGAATGACAATTCGAGCAGGTGCGAAAGCAGGTCATAGTGATCCGGTGGTTCTGAATGGAAGGGCCATCGCTCAACGGATAAAAGGTACTCCGGGGATAACAGGCTGATACCGCCCAAGAGTTCATATCGACGGCGGTGTTTGGCACCTCGATGTCGGCTCATCACATCCTGGGGCTGAAGTCGGTCCCAAGGGTATGGCTGTTCGCCATTTAAAGTGGTACGCGAGCTGGGTTTAGAACGTCGTGAGACAGTTCGGTCCCTATCTGCCGTGGGCGTTGGATGATTGAGAGGGGCTGCTCCTAGTACGAGAGGACCGGAGTGGACGAACCTCTGGTGTTCGGGTTGTGTCGCCAGACGCATTGCCCGGTAGCTAAGTTCGGAATCGATAACCGCTGAAAGCATCTAAGCGGGAAGCGAGCCTCGAGATGAGTCATCCCTGAACCTATAAGGTTCCTAAAGGGTTGTTGAAGACTACGACGTAGATAGGCAGGGTGTGTAAGCGCTGTGAGGCGTTGAGCTAACCTGTACTAATTGCCCGTGAGGCTTAACCATACAACACCCAAGGGGTTTTTACGGACTCC
>NZ_JBNNXT010000103.1:0-665 GCF_052873815.1 Photobacterium sp. DNB23_23_1
GAGTGGAATGCACATCACGGCAACTTCAAATGGCAAAGCCTGACAAACGCCGCAATTCAGCAAGGTATTGATATTTCAGACTTGAAAGCCCACAGAGCCATGGCAGATTGTGAAATTACACGTAGATTAATACTTGCAGTTAATAAGCAGCTCGGAGGTAGCCATGACTGATTTAACCCTTATCCCTAAGCAAGCAACCAAAGCCCCTTCGGGGGCGGCGGTTTCTTCTATGCCATTGCATGAAGTCGCAATCCCATTGGACAAATCTGTAACTGCCGATTTCATGTCTAAACATGCTTTAGTTGAGTGGCAGCATTCCATGAATATGGTGAAGCACCATCGACGTTTAGGTGATAAAGAAGGAGCTGCGTTCTTTCTTAATGATGCTGCCGAATTTCGCCGCATTTATGTAGCGTTTCGGCGAGCTGTCACTGAAATGGGAGGGCTTTGATGCTCCCCATAAACGATCTATTGTTTGTGGCTGGCGCTGTCCAGCCACATGACAAAACCAAAAAGAATATTGCCAGCCATGAAGCTGGTTTTTTTGGTTCCAATTCTACCGAGTGGCTAAAATACGAGCAGCAAAAACTCAACCAGTTTGCTCAACTTCACTACGTGAACACCAAAGCATTCGCCAAGCAAGGGCGTGAAATGTATGCCGAACC
>NZ_JBNNXT010000105.1:0-582 GCF_052873815.1 Photobacterium sp. DNB23_23_1
CCCAGTAAAGCACCTTTATCTTGTCACGCTGCTTGTTTGTGAATAGGAACAGTGCACCAGAGTTCAGGGGTAACTCAGTCTCGGACTCAACCAATGCCGCTAGGCCGTTGATAGATTTCCTGAAGTCGACGAATTCCCGATAGAGGTAAATTTGCGGCGGATTAACTAACCCTCTCATGATGACAGTGAGCCGATGAGCTCAGCGACATAAGCAGCGGGAGTTCCTTGAGGAATACTGAGCTCAATATCATTGACGCTGAGTGTCATGTTGGATGCAATAGGATTGGCGACTTGGTAATGGGTTGTTTGTTCAACCACTTCTGCTCGAATAAAGCCACCTTGCTGGCTACCACTGTCGCACTCAAGCAGGCGCCGTTTAGCAAAGAACGTTGAGGTACTGATGTCATGCCGGCGGCAAAACTCCCTCTGGGTCAGGGAGCTATTTTCAAATTGCCGAAAAATCGCCAACCACTCTTGGTTGCTACGTCGCTGATGAGCCATGATGCTGTCTCCATTTGAATGAAAACAAAATCATACGTTTCGGGAAAGCTTAATTGAATGTGGGGTTTATGACGCGCTTAC
>NZ_JBNNXT010000106.1:0-564 GCF_052873815.1 Photobacterium sp. DNB23_23_1
CTCTGGGAGAGAAAGTGGTGGGTCTGAGTGGACTTGAACCACCGACCTCACCCTTATCAGGGGTGCGCTCTAACCACCTGAGCTACAGACCCAAGTCTTTCACGTTCTTTTACTATTAACCAAGCAATCTGTGTGGACACTGCATAAAACGCAGTCATATCGTTAAGGAGGTGATCCAGCCCCAGGTTCCCCTAGGGCTACCTTGTTACGACTTCACCCCAGTCATGAACCACACCGTGGTAAACGCCCCCCCGAAGGTTAAGCTATCTACTTCTGGTGCAGCCCACTCCCATGGTGTGACGGGCGGTGTGTACAAGGCCCGGGAACGTATTCACCGTAGCATTCTGATCTACGATTACTAGCGATTCCGACTTCATGGAGTCGAGTTGCAGACTCCAATCCGGACTACGACGTACTTTGTGGGATTCGCTCACCATCGCTGGTTGGCAGCCCTCTGTATATGCCATTGTAGCACGTGTGTAGCCCTACTCGTAAGGGCCATGATGACTTGACGTCGTCCCCACCTTCCTCCGGTTTATCACCGGCAGTCTCCCTGGAGTTCCC
>NZ_JBNNXT010000107.1:0-562 GCF_052873815.1 Photobacterium sp. DNB23_23_1
CATAATGACAACGGCGTGCCGAGCTTCTTGAGTGACAGCTGATATTTGTTTTAGGTGTTCGCTCATGATCTCTTTGTTGACCCAAGGCACGACAATAGCTTCACCGATCCCTCTGCTTGGGCAGACGGAGCCAAACAGGTATGCATAATCGAACTGTTGCTGTCGAACGGCTCTAGGCCGCGTTCCACGCTGCGCCCAAAGCCTTGTTGTTGTGTTCTGTTGACCAAACCTCGCTTCATCCTGAAACCAGATATCAACTTGATCAAGGCTGACATGGCCTGGAATGTTACGGATCGTTTCCAGTAGGAAGTTTTTTAAAAGCGTCTTGAGTTGCTTGGCACTGCTTTGGATGTTTGGAACGAGATGTTATCCATGAGAAGCCCATATGATCCAATAAATAATAAATAGAATCAGGATGATAGTGTTTGCCAAACCTCTGCACTATATAAGCATGAATATCGGCTCCAGTTAACCGGCCACCTTGAGGGTCATGGGCTTTGTCTTTGATGTATTGGCCGAGTTGCTCTTTTTGTGCTGATGTTAAGAATGCGGGTCTGCCTGT
>NZ_JBNNXT010000108.1:0-469 GCF_052873815.1 Photobacterium sp. DNB23_23_1
ACGCCTTCCTCACAACTGAAAGTACTTTACAACCCGAAGGCCTTCTTCATACACGCGGCATGGCTGCATCAGGGTTTCCCCCATTGTGCAATATTCCCCACTGCTGCCTCCCGTAGGAGTCTGGACCGTGTCTCAGTTCCAGTGTGGCTGATCATCCTCTCAGACCAGCTAGAGATCGTTGCCTTGGTGAGCTCTTACCTCACCAACAAGCTAATCTCACCTGGGCTAATCCTGACGCGAGAGGCCCGAAGGTCCCCCTCTTTGCTCCGAAGAGATTATGCGGTATTAGCCATCGTTTCCAATGGTTATCCCCCACATCAGGGCATATTCCCAGGCATTACTCACCCGTCCGCCGCTCGCCGCCCAACAAATCACCCGAAGGGTCAATGTTGTCGCTGCCGCTCGACTTGCATGTGTTAGGCCTGCCGCCAGCGTTCAATCTGAGCCATGATCAAACTCTTCAATTAAA
>NZ_JBNNXT010000109.1:0-469 GCF_052873815.1 Photobacterium sp. DNB23_23_1
CCCGAATTCAACTCCGAAGTGCGACACCCTCTAATATCAAGCAGCCATAACCATCGTTTTAAAGACGACAGATGGCTGCTTGAACCCTAAACACTTTTTCGGTCGGTTGTTTATCCTTGATTGGGCAAGTTCGATATCTTCATCAGTGACCGTTCTCAAGTCCGTACCTTTTTTCACATATTGCCGTAAAAGCCCGTTAGCGTTTTCATTCGCGCCTCGCTCCCAAGAGCTGTAGGGATGAGCGAAGTAAAGTTTAGCCTCTAGCGCCTCGGCAATTGCCTGATGACCTGCAAACTCATGACCGTTATCGGCTGTGATCGTGTGTACGAGATGTTTGTACGGCATCAACATCTTAATTGTCGCTTTCGTCACTTCAACTGCTGATTTAGAAGCCACTTTTTTAGCGAGATAAAACCGGCTCTTGCGCTCCAAGATCGTGACTATTGCACCCGTCCCGTGCTTGCCCAAT
>NZ_JBNNXT010000110.1:0-442 GCF_052873815.1 Photobacterium sp. DNB23_23_1
CTCGTCACTACGCACACGTAGACTGCCCAGGACACGCCGATTACGTTAAAAACATGATCACTGGTGCTGCTCAGATGGACGGTGGTATCCTAGTTGTTGCTGCAACTGACGGCCCTATGCCTCAGACTCGTGAGCACATCCTACTAGGCCGTCAGGTTGGTATCCCTTACATCATCGTGTTCATGAACAAGTGTGACATGGTTGATGACGAAGAGCTTCTAGAGCTAGTTGAGATGGAAGTTCGTGAACTTCTTTCTGAGTACGAATTCCCAGGTGATGACTGCCCAGTAATCATGGGTTCTGCTCTTGGCGCTCTAAACGGCGAGAAAGAGTGGGAAGACAAGATTGTTGAACTAGCTGAAGCTCTAGATAACTACATCCCAGAGCCAGAGCGTGCAATCGATCTACCATTCATCCTTCCTATCGAAGATGTATTCTCAAT
>NZ_JBNNXT010000111.1:0-409 GCF_052873815.1 Photobacterium sp. DNB23_23_1
TATGACGACGTATTCGCTGCACTGAAAGAGCGCGACTACAAAGGCTGGCTATTGGTTGAAGCCGAGCAGGATCCTGCAAAAGCACACCCACTGACTTTCGCGAAAACTGCCTTTGAAAACATCAATGGCTACGCGAACAAATACGGCCTGTAATAAAGAACCCCTGGGGGTATTAGCCCCCTAAAGTATCCCCGGCGGCACCAACTGGGAGGTGACGCCGGGGTAGGGATACCCCATCGGGTACTGAATATCGAGGAAGACAATGAATACTGTACGCCTGACTGTTGCTGAAGCGCTTGCCAAGTATCTTGCAGCACAAATGATTGAAATTAATGGAAAAAAAGAACAGCTTTTTGGTGCCGCCTTTGCGATTTTCGGTCACGGTAATGTGACGTGCTTTGGCCAGCAG
>NZ_JBNNXT010000112.1:0-394 GCF_052873815.1 Photobacterium sp. DNB23_23_1
AGCTTTAACGGCAAGTTTAGAGACGAGTGTTTAAACGAGCACCTGTTCAGAGACTTGAGCCATGCTCGTAAACTGATTAGTGACTGGCGCATTGACTACAATGAAAATCGCCCCCACTCATCAATTGGATACCTAACTCCCTCTGAATTTGCAGTACTGACACGTTCAGGGCTAAACAATAACGTAACTGACATTACTAAAGAAGTGTTGGATTAGTTATTGGGGGCAGGTCACCCCCTGACAGGCATTTTGATGGAAATTGATGGTACTAGATTCGTACAGTACTATAAAATAGTCTCATGATTCTATTTCGTTTATAGTAAGCGCGTCATAAACCCCACATTCAATTAAGCTTTCCCGAAACGTATGATTTTGTTTTCATTCAAATGGAGAC
>NZ_JBNNXT010000113.1:0-350 GCF_052873815.1 Photobacterium sp. DNB23_23_1
TCGGTGAAGAGGGATTCGAACCCCCGACCCTCTGGTCCCAAACCAGATGCGCTACCAAGCTGCGCTATTCACCGACATATATGTTTGACATCTTATCAGATGATTCTGCCCGGTCTAAACCAACAGATTTAATAGTGGTCGGTGAAGAGGGACTCGATGCAACTGGGCTTCCAGACCTCGACCCTCTGGTCCGCTATTCTCAAAATCCTGAGATGCGCTAACAAGCTGCGCTATTCACCGACAATAAATAATGGCTGTATGAACTTGCCACTATTTTTAAATAGTGGTCGGTGAAGAGGGATTCGAACCCCCGACCCTCTGGTCCCAAACCAGATGCGCTACCAAGCTGC
>NZ_JBNNXT010000114.1:0-347 GCF_052873815.1 Photobacterium sp. DNB23_23_1
TCATTGATAATTCTTTTGTTGACTATCATTTCACGAGTGCCCACACAGATTGCATGGTCAAATTGTTAAAGAACGTTGACTTTCAATGCCTTGGCGCGTTGCGCTTCAGCAAGTCAGGAGGCGTATAATACGCGTTTCTGATATCCAGTCAAGACAAAATTTTCATCTTTTTTCGCGTTTGGCGAAAAAGCAAAAACCTTCTGTTGACGTCGCTCACATTACAATCAGTCGGAGCGAAAGAAAAGCCCGCTGAACCCAGCGGGCTATCTCAATTGGGAGCCTGGCGATGTCCTACTCTCACATGGGGAGACCCCACACTACCATCGGCGCTATTACGTTTCACTACT
>NZ_JBNNXT010000115.1:0-332 GCF_052873815.1 Photobacterium sp. DNB23_23_1
ACCGTACTGACAGCTGCAGGTGGTCTACCGGCTGAGCTTTCGATGAACTGGCAGAACTACCAGATTGGTAAGTTCGACATCGACTTTGGCTACTCGTGCATGGGTTACGAAATTGCTGGTGGCTGGGGCGCGAAAGTTGCCAACCCAGATAACGATGTCGTTGTACTTGTGGGCGATGGTTCATACCTCATTCAAAACTCAGATATCTACTCTTCAGTACTGACTGGCCACAAGATGATTGTGGTGGTGTGTGATAACGGCGGTTTCGCGGTTATCAACAAACTGCAGAACAATACCGGTAACGAGTCATTCAACAACCTGCTTGAAGATTG
>NZ_JBNNXT010000116.1:0-322 GCF_052873815.1 Photobacterium sp. DNB23_23_1
TGCGACACTAGCTCAGCTGGTAGAGCGCAACCTTGCCAAGGTTGAGGTCACGAGTTCGAACCTCGTGTGTCGCTCCAGGTTGGTTTTATTGCTAAGGCGATAAAACATAGTTGTTACCGTACTTTAACGGTGAGTATAAATCGGACGCGGGATGGAGCAGCTTGGTAGCTCGTCGGGCTCATAACCCGAAGGTCGTTGGTTCAAATCCAGCTCCCGCAACCAATTTACTTGTTGAGATACAAGCATGCGACACTAGCTCAGCTGGTAGAGCGCAACCTTGCCAAGGTTGAGGTCACGAGTTCGAACCTCGTGTGTCGCTCCA
>NZ_JBNNXT010000117.1:0-309 GCF_052873815.1 Photobacterium sp. DNB23_23_1
TGGTAGACGCACCAGATTTAGGTTCTGGCGCCGCAAGGTGTGAGAGTTCAAGTCTCTCCTTCCGCACCATTCTCTCTAACATGCTTACAGAGCAACCTGCAGGGCTATCGCCAAGCGGTAAGGCAGCGGCTTTTGATGCCGCCATTCCCTGGTTCGAATCCAGGTAGCCCTGCCATCTTTTGCTTAACGTCTTTTGTTATTCATTGCTATGATGGATATAGACGGTAAGTACGCGGAAGTGGCGAAATTGGTAGACGCACCAGATTTAGGTTCTGGCGCCGCAAGGTGTGAGAGTTCAAGTCTCTCCTT
>NZ_JBNNXT010000118.1:0-305 GCF_052873815.1 Photobacterium sp. DNB23_23_1
CGGCGGATACGGTGCGTCTTCTCAGCAAAGAACACTTCAGGGAAGTCGTAAGCGACACCTTGGATATCTTGCGGCAAACCTAGGAATACCGGCCCACAGGTTGCTGGGTCTAACATAGTATCTAGTGCTTGCGGCAATGTGTGCATTAGCTGGGTTGGTGATAGCACGCGGTCCCAGTAGCGCGTTAGCGGCTTGAATGCATCATTTGAAGTCACAGACGGATCTTCGAAGTTCTCCGGCTGTTGTAAAACGGGGTCTGGCAGACGGCTAACATAAGCATCACCAGAGATAAGTAGAAGAGGTAG
>NZ_JBNNXT010000119.1:0-304 GCF_052873815.1 Photobacterium sp. DNB23_23_1
GAAATATCAATACCTTGCTGAATTGCGGCGTTTGTCAGGCTTTGCCATTTGAAGTTGCCGTGATGTGCATTCCACTCTCCAAAGAACTCGGCATACCACTCCATCACGCATTGCGTTTTGAATGGTAGAAAATCAATGCCATAGCGCTTGAGGCTTTGACGGATTAAGCGAACATCAAAGGCAGCGTTGTATATCAAAACGTCACGGCCTTTTAGTTCTTGGGCTAATTGTTTGTAGATAACTGGAAATGTTGATGAACCCACTAACATGCGATTAGTGATCCCGTGGATTGCCATTGCTTCAC
>NZ_JBNNXT010000120.1:0-293 GCF_052873815.1 Photobacterium sp. DNB23_23_1
CGTAGCTCAGCTGGATAGAGTACCTGGCTACGAACCAGGCGGTCGGAGGTTCGAATCCTCCCGAGCGCGCCATAATTTGTGTGGTGAGGTGGCCGAGAGGCTGAAGGCGCTCCCCTGCTAAGGGAGTATACGGCTTATACCCGTATCGAGGGTTCGAATCCCTCCTTCACCGCCATTCTTTTCTTGTTCAAGTTCTACTTGATAAAGAATGCCTGCGCGTCCGTAGCTCAGCTGGATAGAGTACCTGGCTACGAACCAGGCGGTCGGAGGTTCGAATCCTCCCGGACGCGCCA
>NZ_JBNNXT010000121.1:0-283 GCF_052873815.1 Photobacterium sp. DNB23_23_1
ACCTCCGTGTTGGTGAAGTAAGATCATAATTGGGGACTGAGGCTATTAGAATGCGGTGTTTATGGGGCGCTTACTCTGTGTTTAACTCATTCATTTTTTGCTCCTGTGATATTCATCCTGAAAAATTAATTAATATTTTCAATGGGTTGAATCCATTCTGGTTATGACAATTGGTCTGTTCCAATGACAAACGGATGGGGGCTTTGTGTAAGCGCGTCATAAACCCCACATTCAATTAAGCTTTCCCGAAACGTATGATTTTGTTTTCATTCAAATGGAGACA
>NZ_JBNNXT010000122.1:0-281 GCF_052873815.1 Photobacterium sp. DNB23_23_1
GACATCAAGCTGTCTTTCCACCACCACGTGGGCACTATCTGTGAAACTGAAGACGACATCAACATCATGATGGAGCTAACTGGCGATGCTGTTCACCTAACGCTAGACACAGGTCACATCACATACGGTGGCGGTAACCCTGTCACTATGATCAAGCGTTGGGGCCACCGTATCGGTCACATGCATTTTAAAGACCTACGTCTAGACGTTATGAAGGCCGCTCGTGATGCAGACAAATCATTCCTTAACGCAGTTCTTGATGGTGTATTTACCGTTCCTGG
>NZ_JBNNXT010000123.1:0-275 GCF_052873815.1 Photobacterium sp. DNB23_23_1
CGGTGAAGAGGGATTCGAACCCCCGACCCTCTGGTCCCAAACCAGATGCGCTACCAAGCTGCGCTATTCACCGACAAAATTCTTTTTACTTGGCTTTGCTCCAAGAGGGTTAACCTCTGGTCCGCTATTCCAAGAGCCATGATGCACTATCAAACTAGGCGATTCACGACAAATGCTTCAATAATGAAGCCTTTAATAATGGGGTGGCTAACGGGATTTGAACCCGCGACAACCGGAATCACAATCCGGGACTCTACCAACTGAGCTATAGCCAC
>NZ_JBNNXT010000124.1:0-272 GCF_052873815.1 Photobacterium sp. DNB23_23_1
TTAGCACCCCTGAGCTAGAAGGACAAACCTGAACGAAGTGGAAGGTTGTCCTATCTAGCCATTACTGGCAGAGTATTGATTTGCATACATTTAATTAAAAAATTACTTTTTAAGTAAAGACGTATGGGAATTAAGAATTGGACAGAAACCGTTGAAGCAACCAAGTCGGTAGCAGCGAGAGAGGTGTATTTCGAGAACAAAGATGAACCCTCTCACGCTGATTCAATCGACCTAAAATGCATCTGGGTAGGGCAAGCCAACTCGATGCGGAT
>NZ_JBNNXT010000125.1:0-265 GCF_052873815.1 Photobacterium sp. DNB23_23_1
TTTCTGAAAAAGAATTTAAATGTGCTGTGTCTGACGCTAAAAAAGACGGTTGGACTGATGTTAAATATATTGTGCTAGGAAATATAGTATCTGACAAATATGATATTAAAGGATTTGAAAAAAGGGAGATTAAATGAAACTAATGTGTAAGCTGTTCGGGCATAAGTGGTCAGAATGGAGAGTATATTTATTTGGAACTCATGAAGAACGCTCTTGTCGTCGTTGCTACATTACAGATAAACGAATTCCACCCTCAGACCTTGAC
>NZ_JBNNXT010000126.1:0-263 GCF_052873815.1 Photobacterium sp. DNB23_23_1
GGGGTATAGCTCCAATTGGCAGAGCAGCGGATTCCAAATCCGCGTGTTGGGAGTTCGAATCTCTCTACCCCTGCCACATACGAAGCCTCAGTCGAAAGACTGGGGCTTTTTTCGTTTCTGGCGTTTAGAATCTCAATCAATTCGTTATGCTTATTAAAAAACACTCTTTCTTGAGGACGTAGTATCATACCAACCTACATAAATATTTGATCAGTCTTGCAGGTTAAAATCGCTGTTCTCTGCGTTAGAGATTTTGTAATTAG
>NZ_JBNNXT010000127.1:0-257 GCF_052873815.1 Photobacterium sp. DNB23_23_1
GCATCACCAGAGATAAGTAGAAGAGGTAGACGGTTAGTGTGCGCGATACCGGCAGCGGTTACCATGTTGGTGGCACCAGGGCCGATAGAGCTGGTCGCAATACCGATGCGGCGGCGCTGGTTAGCCTTAGCGTATGCAATGGCTGCTGTTGCCATCGACTGTTCGTTCTGACCGCGCCAGGTTGGGATTTTATCTTCAATATTCTTTAGCTGCTGGCCAAAGCACGTCACATTACCGTGACCGAAAATCGCAAAGGC
>NZ_JBNNXT010000128.1:0-257 GCF_052873815.1 Photobacterium sp. DNB23_23_1
GTTACACCGATTGGGCCAGCATTCAGTGGGTTGTCCTGAAGCATTGTGGCGCGGCCAGCAATGGTCTCGACCACAGGAATGTTGTGCTTGCCAGCGAAAGCTGCCAACTCGTCAGTCGCTAGCGAATAGTGAACACCACCACCAGAGATGATCAACGGCTTCTTCGCCTGCAGCAGGATCTCTTTCGCTTCTTCCAGAACAATCATTTCAGGCTCTGGACGGCGGATACGGTGCGTCTTCTCAGCAAAGAACACTTC
>NZ_JBNNXT010000129.1:0-253 GCF_052873815.1 Photobacterium sp. DNB23_23_1
GCTACGATTCCAGCGACTTGCCAGTACGGTGATTTCGTTGTACCGTCGGCGTTTGAAATCCCTTCTATTGATGTTCTGGAGTATGAAAACTTTGGCCCGATCTTGCATATCGTTCGCTTCAAAGCCAACGAGCTTGATCAGGTGATCGACCAAATCAACCACACGGGTTTTGGCGTGACGATGGGTGTACATAGCCGCAACGAGCGAACCTACAGCCATTTCGACCGCCGTGCCCGTGTCGGAAACTGCTACA
>NZ_JBNNXT010000130.1:0-253 GCF_052873815.1 Photobacterium sp. DNB23_23_1
TGTATCTCTCCATTTCTACCCGTAAAGGCTACACTGCTGGAGTTCATCCGTTTGATAATGGTTTTTGGAAGGATGAATCTTACAAAGATAATATCAATTTAAAAGCATCCTATCCGACTGCATTTAAACTCTTTTCAAAACCAGAAGGTTTTGCTTATAAAGTGATCAATTCTGAGAATGGTGCCATTACGAATGGGAAAGAACTGATAGATCTAGAAACAGAATTTCTTACATTAGGTTCCTCTGTGTACGA
>NZ_JBNNXT010000131.1:0-251 GCF_052873815.1 Photobacterium sp. DNB23_23_1
CTAGATAACTACATCCCAGAGCCAGAGCGTGCAATCGATCTACCATTCATCCTTCCTATCGAAGATGTATTCTCAATTCAGGGCCGTGGTACTGTTGTAACTGGTCGTGTTGAGCAAGGTATCATCACTGTAGGTGACGAAGTAGAAATCATTGGTATCAAAGAAACTACCACTACTACTTGTACTGGTGTTGAGATGTTCCGTAAGCTTCTTGACGAAGGCCGTGCTGGTGAGAACGTTGGTGTTCTTCT
>NZ_JBNNXT010000132.1:0-249 GCF_052873815.1 Photobacterium sp. DNB23_23_1
GATAGCTCAGTCGGTAGAGCAGAGGATTGAAAATCCTCGTGTCGGTGGTTCGATTCCGCCTCGAGGCACCATATTTAAAAGTATGATGCTTACAATTAGGCTCCAAAGGTTATCGCGTTGCGATAATGTGTCGGTCCCTAGCCGGGCGCGGTCGATTCCGTCCTCGAGGCAGCATATTTAGTTATGGTGCTAGTAATAGCAACATAATGTAAAAAGAGATAATTCCCCCTTAGTTCAGTTGGTAGAACG
>NZ_JBNNXT010000133.1:0-246 GCF_052873815.1 Photobacterium sp. DNB23_23_1
TTAGAATACCGGCCTGTCACGCCGGGGGTCGCGGGTTCGAGTCCCGTCCGCTCCGCCACTTATTAAGAAGCCTCGCTGGAAACAGCGGGGCTTTTTATCGTTTACAGATTGGACTCTCACGAGCCTTCGGCTTGAGTCCCGGTCGAGCGCGACCCCGGCCGTTCCGCCACTTATACCAAACTGGAAAATTAACTGGTCAGGTTGATCCACTCTCTTGAACACATTTTTGATACCCTTTGGGGACTC
>NZ_JBNNXT010000134.1:0-244 GCF_052873815.1 Photobacterium sp. DNB23_23_1
GTGAATAGCGCAGCTTGGTAGCGCATCTGGTTTGGGACCAGAGGGTCGGGGGTTCGAATCCCTCTTCACCGACCACTCTTCGAAAGCCTCGTCAGAAACGGCGAGGCTTTTATACATCCTATAGATGTATTCGGTTAGTAGGAATTTAGTCCTTTTAACTAACCACAAACAATGGTGGCTATAGCTCAGTTGGTAGAGTCCCGGATTGTGATTCCGGTTGTCGCGGGTTCAAATCCCGTTAGCC
>NZ_JBNNXT010000135.1:0-242 GCF_052873815.1 Photobacterium sp. DNB23_23_1
CCGATACACCATGCCCCCTGTCATGTTGTATCTCGGCGTTACACCCCCTCTCAAGACTGCTTTGGGGTGGGGCCCCGCAATCTAGATACCTCGGAAACGCTCCTCTTCTGTCTTCACCTGAGATAAGCCTTTCTCAGGATGAACAAAAAACGATCTAAATTGAACCGGATTTCCTAGTCGTTTGTCAATTGGGTAAGAATAAAATATGCATAAAATTTGCAAGAAATAGTCACAAATAGGGA
>NZ_JBNNXT010000136.1:0-241 GCF_052873815.1 Photobacterium sp. DNB23_23_1
TTCTCCACCAGTATTTAGCCCATATTTGGCAATATCAGAAGCAATAACTAAAACTTTAGTATCAGGATTCAAAAGAACGTGGTCACGAGCAAGAGCAAGGCCAGCAGTAGTTGCATAACAAGCCTCTTTCATTTCAATGCTTCGAGCAAAAGGTTGAATACCAAGCAAATCGTGAACAACAACGGCTGAGGCCTTTGATTCATCAAGACTTGATTCAGTACCAACGATGATCATGTCAATG
>NZ_JBNNXT010000137.1:0-240 GCF_052873815.1 Photobacterium sp. DNB23_23_1
TCCTCCTCGATAGCTCCAGAGAACTCAGCCGCGCTGAAATCAATCACAGCGGACAGATCCTCGGGAACCGGGTAGCCGTCCTCATCGAACTTAGCGTCCGGGCGGTGCTCCGCCACAACACGGTCAGCAATGATTTCACGCATTGCCACCGACAGGGACTTCTCGTTCGACTCAGCGTCAACCAGCGGGCCAACGTGCGCAGCAGTATTGTCCTGCAGGTTAGCGTAGTACGCGTTAATC
>NZ_JBNNXT010000138.1:0-239 GCF_052873815.1 Photobacterium sp. DNB23_23_1
TGGTGGAGCTATGCGGGATCGAACCGCAGACCTCCTGCGTGCAAGGCAGGCGCTCTCCCAGCTGAGCTATAGCCCCATAATGGGTTCTTTTTTCTCATTCGAGGCATGATGTGAGGACGTTTAGTTCACTAAACGACGAACTTCATAACAAAGAAGAAGGAAAAAGTGGTGGGCGATACCGGGCTCGAACCAGTGACCCCCTCCTTGTAAGGGAGGTGCTCTCCCAACTGAGCTAATCG
>NZ_JBNNXT010000139.1:0-237 GCF_052873815.1 Photobacterium sp. DNB23_23_1
GCCAGGTCAGGTCATTCGCCAGTCACCGGCAGCTGGTTCGACCTATGATTTGACTTCTAATCATAAGATCAAGCTGACAGTGGCCAAAGAAGTAACTAGTGTGTCCATGCCTGACTTTGGCAGCATGCAGTACACCTACGCCAATGCTCGTTCTTACTTGATTCAAATGGGAATTTCTTCTTCCCGAATTGAACGAGTTGTTGACCGTTCGGTCACTTCTACTCAGGCTGATTTGGT
>NZ_JBNNXT010000140.1:0-236 GCF_052873815.1 Photobacterium sp. DNB23_23_1
TGTAGCGCGCCAATGTAAACTTCCCGCCGGCTTTGCCAAATCCGAAAGATCTCGAAGATTTTGTTGAGCGAGGTGCCCTTGCTACCCATTTCCTGCATTTTATACAGCTGGGTCAGTTCGCGCTGTAACGTACGTAACAAGATCACCGCTTCAACACCTTCGCCCTGCAACTGGCGCAATACACGCTGGCTGCGCTTGGCATGGCCTGCCAATACGGCGTCAAGTAATTGGAATGG
>NZ_JBNNXT010000141.1:0-235 GCF_052873815.1 Photobacterium sp. DNB23_23_1
GGTAGTTCAGTTGGTTAGAATACCGGCCTGTCACGCCGGGGGTCGCGGGTTCGAGTCCCGTCCGCTCCGCCACTTATACTAAGCCCAAGTCTTTCGACTTGGGCTTTTTTACGTTTGAAGGTTATGTTCGCCCTGCCCTCAAATGATACCAATCTAAGGTAAGCGGGTATTCCTACCCACCTAGCTATTGAGCGGTCGTATTGCTATGAGGCAGAAGGTCGCTGACATCAGAGCC
>NZ_JBNNXT010000142.1:0-226 GCF_052873815.1 Photobacterium sp. DNB23_23_1
CGAGTCCCCAAAGGGTATCAAAAATGTGTTCAAGAGAGTGGATCAACCTGACCAGTTAATTTTCCAGTTTGGTATTACTGCAATCTCTTCCTTGATAACAACGATTTTTCCAGTGCAAATACTTGATCAACGACTTATCCAGATTGGTATAATACCAATCTAAGTAAAAATATGATCTAATTGAGGTTACTCTTTCAGACAGTCACATCGCTATGGATAGCCTCAA
>NZ_JBNNXT010000143.1:0-226 GCF_052873815.1 Photobacterium sp. DNB23_23_1
GAGAGACTTGAACTCTCACACCTTGCGGCGCCAGAACCTAAATCTGGTGCGTCTACCAATTTCGCCACTTCCGCATATATTGTAGCTGAATAAACAGCTTATTCTCTAATTTTGCATTGAATTGAACATCAGTGATGGACAACTCAAATAATGGTGCGGAAGGAGAGACTTGAACTCTCACACCTTGCGGCGCCAGAACCTAAATCTGGTGCGTCTACCAATTTCG
>NZ_JBNNXT010000144.1:0-223 GCF_052873815.1 Photobacterium sp. DNB23_23_1
AAACCGAATTAGTGTGCGTCCGTAGCTCAGCTGGATAGAGTACCTGGCTACGAACCAGGCGGTCGGAGGTTCGAATCCTCCCGGACGCGCCATTATTTCAATATATTGCCGAAAGGCGATACGATAAAACAGATTTTGCGCGCTCGTAGCTCAGCTGGATAGAGTACCTGGCTACGAACCAGGCGGTCGGAGGTTCGAATCCTCCCGAGCGCGCCATTATTTA
>NZ_JBNNXT010000145.1:0-222 GCF_052873815.1 Photobacterium sp. DNB23_23_1
CTATCATTTCACGAGTGCCCACACAGATTGCATGGTCAAATTGTTAAAGAACATATTGCCTTTCAGTGCCTTAGCACTTAAGCAGGACGCGTATAATACGCTACTCACTTTGAAAGTCAACATAAAACTCTACGAAAACATAAAGCTTTATGGTGACTTGCTTATTCAATAAGCAAAGTCGAAATTAAAGCCTGGCGATGTCCTACTCTCACATGGGGAGAC
>NZ_JBNNXT010000146.1:0-222 GCF_052873815.1 Photobacterium sp. DNB23_23_1
CTATCATTTCACGAGTGCCCACACAGATTGCATGGTCAAATTGTTAAAGAACATATTGCCTTTCAGTGCCTTAGCACCTAAGCAGGACGCGTATAATACGTCACTGACTTTGAAAGTCAACATAAAACTCTACGAAAACGTAAAACTTTATGGTGACTTGCTTATTCAATAAGCAAAGTCGAAATTAAAGCCTGGCGATGTCCTACTCTCACATGGGGAGAC
>NZ_JBNNXT010000147.1:0-220 GCF_052873815.1 Photobacterium sp. DNB23_23_1
GGGTTCGAGTCCCGTCCGCTCCGCCACTTATTAAGAAGCCTCGCTAGAAATAGCGGGGCTTTTTTACGTTTGAAGGTTATGTTCGTCCTGCGGTCAAATGATACCAAACTGGAAAATTAACTGGTCATACCAAACTGGAAAATTAATACCAAACTGGAAAATTAACTGGTCAGGTTGATCCACTCTCTTGAACACATTTTTGATACCCTTTGGGGACTCG
>NZ_JBNNXT010000148.1:0-216 GCF_052873815.1 Photobacterium sp. DNB23_23_1
GTAGAAACTATTAGTTATTGAATTCGAAAATTCAATTTACTAGTCAGCTTTCCAGATTGTTAAAGAGCATGTGTTTCATTATCCCCGAAGAGATAAAAAACCACTTTCTAACAACTTTATCAATAAAGTGTTTAGAAAGTGGTGGAGCTATGCGGGATCGAACCGCAGACCTCCTGCGTGCAAGGCAGGCGCTCTCCCAGCTGAGCTATAGCCCCA
>NZ_JBNNXT010000149.1:0-216 GCF_052873815.1 Photobacterium sp. DNB23_23_1
AGTAGAAACTATTAGTTATTGAATTCGAAAATTCAATTTACTAGTCAGCTTTCCAGATTGTTAAAGAACATGTGTTTCGTTATCCCCGAAGAGATAAAAAACCACTTTCTAACAACTTTATCAGTAAAGTGTTTAGAAAGTGGCGTCCCATAGGGGAGTCGAACCCCTGTTACCGCCGTGAAAGGGCGGTGTCCTAGGCCTCTAGACGAATGGGAC
>NZ_JBNNXT010000150.1:0-216 GCF_052873815.1 Photobacterium sp. DNB23_23_1
GGCAGCCTTACGCGCTTTGGCACGGGCAACGGCAGCAGCGACAGCGGCTTTCTTCGGATCGACCTCGGCTTGTGCTGGTTCAGCGTCCTCAGGTTTCGCTTCTTCAGCCGATTCAGCTTGTGCCTGTTGGGCAGCCTTGCGCGCTTTGGCACGGGCAACGGCAGCAGCGACAGCGGCTTTCTTCGGATCGACCTCGGCTTGTGCTGATTCAGCGTT
>NZ_JBNNXT010000151.1:0-215 GCF_052873815.1 Photobacterium sp. DNB23_23_1
GGGTCTCCCCATGTGAGAGTAGGACATCGCCAGGCTTTATTTGCCTATCTTGGTTATTGCTTGCATCTTTTGATACTTGCGATGCTCATGTGCTAACGCACACTGCGCTTCTCAGTTCAAAATCTACATCGCATAACGCAAGATACTCTAAACAAAGCATGAATAGTAAGACTTTGTTTGGCACACAGAATAGTGTGGAGCGGTAGTTCAGTTGG
>NZ_JBNNXT010000152.1:0-210 GCF_052873815.1 Photobacterium sp. DNB23_23_1
TGAAAGCACCGGTCTTGAAAACCGGCATACGTTTGTAGCGTATCTAGGGTTCAAATCCCTATCTCTCCGCCACATTCAAAAGAGCCAGCTTAATTGCTGGCTTTTTTACATCTGTAGCTTGGCAAAGAAAGAGTTATACCAAACTGGAAAATTAACTGGTCAGGTTGATCCACTCTCTTGAACACATTTTTGATACCCTTTGGGGACTCG
>NZ_JBNNXT010000153.1:0-209 GCF_052873815.1 Photobacterium sp. DNB23_23_1
GGTCGCGGGTTCGAGTCCCGTCCGCTCCGCCACTACAACGAAGCCTCAGTCGAAAGACTGAGGCTTTTTTGTATGCGCTGAGTTTGGCGTTCGCCCTTCGGTCGAATGAGTCCCGGTCGTGTGCGACCCCAGCCGCTCCGCCACTACAACGAAGCCTCAGTCGAAAGACTGAGGCTTTTTTGTATGCGTTGAGTTAGGTGTTCGCCCTT
>NZ_JBNNXT010000154.1:0-206 GCF_052873815.1 Photobacterium sp. DNB23_23_1
TTAGTTATTGAATTCGAAAATTCAATTTACTAGTCAGCTTTCCAGATTGTTAAAGAGCATAACGCAAAAAGCGTTAATCAATAACTGACGTTATTCATTAGCGCTTTTGCACTTTTCTAAAACCATTTCACCAAGCAATCTGTGTGGACACTGCATAAAACGCAGTCATATCGTTAAGGAGGTGATCCAGCCCCAGGTTCCCCTAG
>NZ_JBNNXT010000155.1:0-206 GCF_052873815.1 Photobacterium sp. DNB23_23_1
GGGCGATACCGGGCTCGAACCAGTGACCCCCTCCTTGTAAGGGAGGTGCTCTCCCAACTGAGCTAATCGCCCTCCGAATTCAGTTTATTTCCACTTTTGTAAAAGTGAAATCAAAACTGCCATCTTCCGAGGAGAAGATGGTGGGTCGTGCAGGATTCGAACCTGCGACCAATTGATTAAAAGTCAACTGCTCTACCAACTGAGCT
>NZ_JBNNXT010000156.1:0-206 GCF_052873815.1 Photobacterium sp. DNB23_23_1
CCAACTGAACTACCGCTCCACACTATTCTGTGTGCCAAACAAAGTCTTACTATTCATGCTTTGTTTAGAGTATCTTGTGTTATGCGATGTAGATTTTGAACTGAGAAGCGCAGTGTGCGTTAGCACATGAGTATCAAAAGATGCAAGCAATAACCAAGATAGGCAAATAAAGCCTGGCGATGTCCTACTCTCACATGGGGAGACCC
>NZ_JBNNXT010000157.1:0-205 GCF_052873815.1 Photobacterium sp. DNB23_23_1
AATTGGTAGACGCACCAGATTTAGGTTCTGGCGCCGCAAGGTGTGAGAGTTCAAGTCTCTCCTTCCGCACCATCTTTTCTTAATGAGCTTTATGCTTGATTAGGAAAACAAGTCTCTGAAAAGAGCAACTGCAGGTCTATCGCCAAGCGGTAAGGCAGCGGCTTTTGATGCCGCCATTCCCTGGTTCGAATCCAGGTAGACCTGC
>NZ_JBNNXT010000158.1:0-204 GCF_052873815.1 Photobacterium sp. DNB23_23_1
GCTGAGTTCGGCATGGGATCAGGTGGGTCCATAACGCTATGGTCGCCAAGCAAATTCTTTTGAATATATTCCGCTGGTAGGCGGAATATCTTCATAATCTGGGAAAATCTGACTAGGTTCTCAACACTCATTCAAGTGCTCGTGGAGTCCGTAAAAACCCCTTGGGTGTTGTATGGTTAAGCCTCACGGGCAATTAGTACAGGT
>NZ_JBNNXT010000159.1:0-203 GCF_052873815.1 Photobacterium sp. DNB23_23_1
CTAGCCAATCAAAGCTTCACAGATTACGGTGACATTGTTGACAAGGTATGTATGGCTTGGAACCTGTTTTTGACGAGCCCCCAAAGGGTATCAAAAATGTGCTCAAGAGAGTGGATCAACCTGACCAGTTATACCAATCTAAGTAAAAATATGATCTAATTGAGGTTACTCTTTCAGACAGTCACATCGCTATGGATAGCCTC
>NZ_JBNNXT010000160.1:0-201 GCF_052873815.1 Photobacterium sp. DNB23_23_1
CGGGAGGATTCGAACCTCCGACCGCCTGGTTCGTAGCCAGGTACTCTATCCAGCTGAGCTACGAGCGCGCAGAATCTTTTTGGTTAGGAAACACCTAACGACCAATGCGTTTCCGTCATTGGCATAAGTAACAATCCGTTGATACTTAGAAATAATGGCGCGTCCGGGAGGATTCGAACCTCCGACCGCCTGGTTCGTAGC
>NZ_JBNNXT010000161.1:0-201 GCF_052873815.1 Photobacterium sp. DNB23_23_1
GCTACGAACCAGGCGGTCGGAGGTTCGAATCCTCCCGGACGCGCCATTATTTCTAAGTATCAACGGATTGTTACTTACGCCAATGACGGAAACGCATTGGTCGTTAGGTGTTTCCTAACCAAAAAGATTTTGCGCGCTCGTAGCTCAGCTGGATAGAGTACCTGGCTACGAACCAGGCGGTCGGAGGTTCGAATCCTCCCG